>DASTPU010000083.1:0-19603 GCA_035762105.1 Nocardioidaceae bacterium
CGGCCGGATCACCACCACCGAGGCCAAGGCCCGCATGCTGCGGCCCTACGCCGAGCGGCTGATCACCAAGGCCAAGAAGGGCGACCTGCACAACCGTCGCCTCGTGCTCCGCGACGTCCGTGACAAGGGCGTCGTGCACGCACTGTTCGAGGAGATCGCGCCGCGCTTCGCGGAGCGTCCCGGTGGCTACACCCGGATCACCAAGCTCGGCCCCCGCAAGGGCGACAACGCCCCCATGGCGGTCATCGAGCTGGTGACCGAGGACTACGTCGCCAAGGCCAAGACCGCACGCCCGGCCCGGACCGAGCAGGCACCGGCTGCCACCCCGGCCACCGAGGCTCCGGCCGAGGAGACCGCGGAGACCACCGAGGCCTCGGCCGAGGAGGCCCCCGAGGTCGTCGAGGTCGAGGGCGCGGACATGGAGGCGTTCGAGGAGATCACGGGCGGCGTCGAGGGCAAGTACCCCGACTCGCACGTGCCGCTCGAGGACGCGTCCAAGGCTCCCGAGGGCTACCCCGTCAAGGGCAAGGAGAGCTCGAAGAAGTACCACACGGCCGACGGCCAGTGGTACGAGGGCACCACCGCCGACGTGTGGTTCAAGTCGGAGGACGCCGCTCAGGCCGCGGGCTTCACCAAGGCCGGCGAGTCGGAGTAGAGCACCCGCTCAGCACACGAGGGCCCGTCACCGCATCGCGGTGGCGGGCCCTCGTCCTGTCAGTCCCAGGTGGTCTCGACGAGGCGGAGGGCCTCGGCCCGGGTGAGGCCGGCGCGCCGGACGGTGCGGACGTAGCCGGCCGCGGCGGCCCGTGCAGCGTCCGCCCCGTCCGTCGTACCGTCGACCACAGCGGAGCGGACGAACGTGCCGCGGCGGCCCTCCGTCACCACGACACCGTCGGCCTCGAGCTCGCGGTAGGCGCGGGCGACGGTGTTCACGGCGAGACCGAGGTCCTCGGCGGTCTTGCGGACCGTGTCGAGCCGGGTTCCAGGAGCGAGCTCGCCGCGGTTGACCCGGCCGGCGATCTGCGCGCGGAGCTGCTCGAACGGCGGGACGTCGGAGTCGTGGTCGATGGCGATGTCGTCCATGCGCCCGAAGATACGCGGCCCGTGGTCTGAGAGGATGGCCCGCGTGCGGCTCAGACTCGACCTTGCCTACGACGGCACGGAGTTCCACGGCTGGGCGAGCCAGCCGGGGCTGCGTACCGTCCAGGGCACGCTCGAGGCCGCACTCGCCCGGGTTCTCCGTCTCGAGGCCGCGCCCCTGACCGTCGCGGGACGCACGGACACCGGCGTGCACGCCCGCGGCCAGGTCGCCCACCTCGACGTCACCGAGGAAGCTCTCTCGGCCGGTGCCGGCCGCAGCAGCAGGCCACCGACCGAGACGCTGCTCCGCCGTCTCAACGGCGTCCTTCCCGGTGACGTGCGCGTCCACCGCGTGTCCGGCGCGCCCGCGGGGTTCGACGCCCGGTTCTCGGCGGTCTGGCGCCGCTACGCCTACCGCATCGCGGACGAGCCCGCTCTCGTCGACCCGCTGGTACGTCGGTGGGTGCTCGCCTGGGGCAGGCCGCTCGACGTGGCAGCGATGAACCAGGCGGCGGCGGACCTGGTGGGTGAGCACGACTTCGCCGCGTTCTGCAAGAAGCGGGAAGGGGCCACGACCATCCGCTCCCTCCTCGACCTGCACTGGGAGCGCGACCAGCAGGGCCTCGCCGTGGCCACCGTCCGAGCCGACGCCTTCTGCCACAACATGGTCCGCGCCCTGGTCGGCGCGATGGTCGCCGTGGGGGAGGGCCGCCGCGAGCCCTCCTGGGCGGCCGAGGTGCTCGCACGCGCGGAGCGCGACCCCGCGGTGACCGTGGTCCACGCGCACGGCCTCACCCTCGAGGGGGTCGGCTACCCCGACGACGCCGGCCTCGCCGAGCAGGCCGTGGCCGCCCGCCGGCTGCGCACCCTGCCGAGCACCCTGCCGGAGCCGGGAGACGACCGTGGATGAGCACTACTTCTCCGCCGACCCTGCCGTCGCGTTCCGCAGGGTGCCCGTACGCGCGACGGTGTGGGGGCACGACCTCGACCTGACCAGCGGGTCCGGCGTGTTCGCCCAGGGCCGCCTCGACATCGGCACCGCGGTGCTGTTCCGGGAGACCGAGCCGCCCTCCGGCGGCACGTTCCTCGACCTCGGCTGCGGCTATGGCGTGATCGGCCTGGCCATCGCGGTGGCCGTGCCCGGCGCACGCGTGTGGGCGGTGGACGTCAACGAGCGGGCGGTCCTCCTCGCCAACGAGAACGCCGCCGCCCTCGGCGTCGCCGAGCGGTACACCGCAGTGACCCCGGACGACGTGCCCGCGGACGTCACCTTCGACGAGATCTGGTCGAACCCGCCGATCCGGGTCGGCAAGGACGCCCTGCACGAGCTGCTGCTCACCTGGCTGCCCCGTCTGGCGCCCGCCGGGCGTGCTGTGATGGTCGTCGGCAGGAACCTCGGCGCCGACTCCCTGCAACGGTGGCTGGGGGCTCAGGGCTACCCGACCGAGCGTCTCGCGAGCGCGAAGGGCTTCCGGGTCTTGGAGACGCGAAAGGGCGTGTGATGCACCAGCTTCTCCCCGGCCCCGTGCACCAGGTCTCCAGCCTCTTCCTGTCGCTGGTCGACGAGACCCTGCCCGGCCTGGTCGAGGGCCTCTACCTGCACGGCTCGCTCGGTTTCGGCGAGTGGTACGACGGACGCAGCGACGTGGACTTCGTGGCGGTGCTCGGCCGTCGTCCCGACGCAGCCACGGTCGACCGGCTCCGGGAGGTCCACGAGGAGGTGTCCTCGACGTTCCAGCGGCCAGCCCTCGACGGCTTCCACCTCACCTGGGAGGACCTCGCGCGGTCGCCGTACTCCTGCCCGGAGGTGCCCTGCACCCAGGGCGGGTACTTCCACGAGGAGGCGCGGATCGACGTGCACCCGGTGACCTGGCACGAGCTCGCGCACCACGCCGTCGTGCTGCGTGGGCCGGCGCCCGCCGACGTGGACATCTGGACCGACGACGCCGAGCTGCGCAGATACACCCACGACAACCTCGCGACCTACTGGCGCGAAGCCGCCGACTCGCTCGCGAAGTTCCCCGCCGAGGCCGGCAGGCCCGACATCGTGTCGTGGAGCGTGCTCGGGGTAAGCCGGCTGCACCACCTGCTCGCCACCGGTGCGCTGACGTCGAAGACCGGCGCAGGGCGGTACGCGATGAGCCGGTTCGGCGAGCGCTGGCGCCCGATAGTCACCGAAGCGCTCGCGCTCAGGGTCATCGGCGGCACCAGCGGCGCCTACGACGGGACGCCCGACAAGCGGGCCGAGGACACCATCGCCTTCACCGACCTGGTCGTGCGGGACGGGCTCGACCTCACGGTCTGAGGCCGGAGGTTGCCGGGCTTGGCAGGATGGGACCCATGAGCGACTACGAGGCAGCCCCGGGCAGGTACGAGTCCATGGAGTACCGCTTCACCGGACGGAGCGGACTCCAGCTCCCCGCGATCTCGCTGGGGCTCTGGCAGAACTTCGGCGACGACCAGCCGCTCGAGGTGCAGCAGGCGATCCTCCGCCGCGCGTTCGACCGCGGGGTCACCCACTTCGACCTCGCCAACAACTACGGCCCGCCCTACGGCCAGGCGGAGATCAACTTCGGCCACTTCATGCAGCACGACTTCGCGCCGTACCGCGACGAGCTGATCATCTCGACCAAGGCGGGCTGGGACATGTGGCCGGGCCCCTACGGGCAGGGCGGCGGGTCCCGGAAGTACGTCCTCGCCAGCCTCGACCAGTCCCTCGACCGGCTCGGTCTCGACTACGTCGACATCTTCTACAGCCACCGCTTCGACCCGGACACCCCGATCGAGGAGACCATGCGGGCCCTCGACTACGCGGTGGCCTCGGGCAAGGCGCTCTACGCCGGGATCTCGTCGTACTCCGCGAAGAGGACGCACGAGGCCGCGACGATCGCCCGCGAGCTGGGCACGCCGCTGCTGATCCACCAGCCGTCGTACTCCATGCTCAACCGCTGGATCGAGACCGACCTGCTCGACGAGCTCGAGGAGCAGGGGATGGGCTGCATCGCGTTCACCGCCCTCGCGCAGGGGCTGCTCACCGACAAGTACCTCGAGGGCGTCCCGGAGGGGTCCCGGGCGGCGAAGGGCGGGTCGCTGCCGCCCGAGCACCTCGACGAGGAGGTGCTCGGCCACGTGCGCGCGCTCGACGAGATCGCCCAGGAGCGCGGCCAGAAGCTGGCGCAGATGGCGCTGCAGTGGGCGCTGCGCGACAAGCGGATGACCTCGGTCGTGATCGGGGCGTCGTCGGTGGAGCAGCTCGACCAGAACATCGACGCCCTCGACGGCCCTCCGTTCACCGAGGACGAGCTGCGCCGCATCGACGAGCACGCCGTCGACGCCGGCATCAACCTCTGGGCGGAGCAGACCCAGGACTGAGGGCCGTCCGTCCCGGGACCTGCCGCCGTGGTCCTGACGAAGCGGGACGAAGGGCCCCTGTCCGCCCCGAAATCTGTGCGGCATGATGCCCTCATGACCCAGTACGTATACGGATTCGCAGAAGGCAGCAAGGACCAGAAGGACCTTCTCGGTGGCAAGGGCGCCAACCTCGCCGAGATGACCAACCTCGGGCTTCCGGTCCCACCGGGCTTCACGATCAGCACCGAGGCGTGCCGGGCCTACCTGGAGGAGGGCGACGAGCCGGCGGAGATGGCCGAACAGGTCGCCGAGCACCTGGCCCAGCTCGAGAGCACGATGGGCAAGAAGCTCGGCCAGCCCGACGACCCCCTGCTGGTCTCGGTTCGCTCGGGCGCGAAGTTCTCGATGCCCGGCATGATGGACACCGTCCTCAACATCGGCCTCAACGACGAGTCCGTGCACGGCCTTGCGGCCCAGTCGGGCGACGAGCGGTTCGCCTACGACTCCTACCGGCGGCTGCTGACGATGTTCGGCAAGACCGTCCTCGGCATCGAGGGTGAGCTCTTCGAGGAGCAGCTCGAGGCCAAGAAGCACGCCAAGGGCTCGACCAGCGACCTCGACCTCGACGTCGACGACCTGCGCGACCTGGTCGAGTCGTACAAGCAGATCATCAAGGAGCACGTCGGCCGGGAGTTCCCCCAGGACCCCCGCGAGCAGCTCGACATGGCGGTCCGGGCGGTCTTCGACTCCTGGAACACCGAGCGTGCGGTGCTCTACCGCCGCCAGGAGCGGATCCCCGCCGACCTCGGCACCGCCGTCAACGTGATGGCGATGGTCTTCGGGAACGTCGGGATGGACTCCGGCACCGGCGTCGCGTTCACCCGTGACCCCGCGAGCGGACACCAGGGCGTCTACGGCGACTACCTGCAGAACGCCCAGGGCGAGGATGTCGTCGCCGGCATCCGCAACACCGTCCCGCTCGCCGACCTCGAGAAGCTCGACAAGACCTCCTACGACGAGCTCATGGGCATCATGGAGAAGCTGGAGGGGCACTACCGCGATCTCTGCGACATCGAGTTCACCGTCGAGCACGGGAAGCTCTGGATGCTGCAGACCCGCGTGGGGAAGCGTACGGCGGAGGCCGCCTTCCGGATCGCCACCCAGCTCGTCGACCAGGGCCTGATCGACATGGACGAGGCGGTCCGCCGCGTGAACGGCGCCCAGCTCGCCCAGCTGATGTTCCCCCGCTTCGACGACAAGGCCGAGAAGGACCTCGTCGGCAAGGGCATGAACGCCTCACCGGGTGCGGCCGTCGGCAAGGCGGTCTTCGACTCCGCGACCGCGGTCGAGTGGAGCGAGCGCGGGGAGCCGGTGATCCTGGTCCGGCGCGAGACCAACCCCGACGACCTCAAGGGCATGGTGGCGGCGAGGGGCATCCTGACCAGTCGCGGCGGCAAGACGTCCCACGCCGCCGTCGTCGCCCGAGGCATGGGCCGCACCTGCGTCTGCGGCGCGGACTCCCTCGACGTCGACACGAAGGCGAAGAGGTTCACCAGCGCCGACGGCCAGGTCGTCGGCGAGGGCGACGTGATCTCCATCGACGGCACCACCGGCGAGGTCTTCAAGGGCGAGGTGCCGGTGCAGGACAGTCTCGTCGTCCGGTACTTCGAGGGCGACGACACCGCCGAGGGCGACGAGCTGGTCCACGCGGTCGCCAGGGTCATGGAGCACGCCGACCGCACCCGCCGGATGGCTGTCCGGGCGAACGCCGACACCCCCGAGGACGCCGCACGCGCCCGCAGGTTCGGCGCCCAGGGCATCGGCCTCTGCCGCACCGAGCACATGTTCCTCGGCGACCGGCGCGAGCTTGTCGAGCACCTGATCATCGCGGAGACGACGGAGGAGCAGGAGCAGGCGCTCGCCGCGCTGCTCCCGCTCCAGCGCCAGGACTTCATCGAGATCCTCGAGGCGATGGACGGCCTGCCGGTGACCATCCGGCTGATCGACCCGCCGCTGCACGAGTTCCTCCCCGACTACACCGACCTCTCGGTGCAGGTCGCGATCGAGGACGACCACGGCAACCGGGACAGCAAGCACCACAAGCTGCTCGACGCGGTGAAGAGGCTGCACGAGGCGAACCCGATGCTGGGTCTGCGCGGTGTCCGACTCGGCATCGTGATCCCCGGCCTGTTCAAGATGCAGAGCCGGGCGATCCTCGAGGCGGCCGCGGAGCGGCGGAAGGCCGGCGCGGACCCGCGTCCGGAGATCATGATCCCGCTCGTCGCGACCGTTCAGGAGCTCGAGCTGGTCAAGGCCGAGATCCTCGCGGTGGCCGCCGACGTGGAGAAGGAGTCCGGCATCGAGCTCGACTACAAGATCGGCACGATGATCGAGCTCCCGCGCGCGGTCATGGCCGCCGGCGAGATCGCCGAGGCCGCGGAGTTCTTCTCCTTCGGCACCAACGACCTGACCCAGATGACGTGGGGCTTCTCCCGCGACGACGTCGAGGCGTCGTTCTTCAGCGCGTACCTGGAGAAGGGCATCTTCGGGGTCTCGCCGTTCGAGACCCTCGACCGGGACGGTGTCGGTGCGCTCGTCCGGCACGCGGTGGAGAAGGGGCGGGAGACCCGGCCCGACCTGCACCTCGGCGTGTGCGGCGAGCACGGCGGCGACCCCGACTCGATCCACTTCTTCGACGACGTCGGTCTCGACTACGTGTCCTGCTCGCCGTTCCGCGTGCCGGTCGCGCGTCTCGAGGCGGGCCGGTCCAACGTCTCGGAGCAGAGCGACACCGCCTGACCCGCAGCCGGCGGCTGGTCGACCGCGCGGTGGTACGGCGGACGCCGGGACGTCCGCCGTACCGGGGAGAGGTCAGTGAGCCGGGTGGACCCGCGGTGTGCGCCGGCCGCGCGACTCACCCGTCAGCGACGACGAGAACAGGAACAGCACGCCGACGACCAGCAGCGGCAGCACGACCACGCCGCCCGAGCCACCCAGCAGCGCCCCGAGGCCGGGCCCCTCACCAGCCCGCTCCGGCTCGTGGATCGCGATGCCGAGCGCGGTGGCCGCCACCTGCGCGAGCGCCAGCACGACCATCAGCACGCCGGCGAGACCGGCCTGCTTCAGGCCGAGGAAGGCCAGCGAGACGCCGAGCGCGAACACCGCGACCGCGGTGACGGGCCCCCAGTCGTCGCGCGGGATGATGCCGAACGCCGAGTCGGCGAGCGTGAAGAGCGCCAGCAGACCGGTGAGGCCGACGAACACCGGCCCCGCCCGCTCGGGCCGGAGCAGGGCGAAGGCGCTGAGGCCGACCATCGGCAGCACCCACAGCGCGGTGACGAACGCAGCGGTCCAGCCACCGGGGTCCATGAACGTCTCTCCGGCGACGAAGAGACCGCCGAGCAGACCGAACACCGCCATCAGCGAGAACGCGGTCCACCTGAGCACACGTGCCGAACCTGTCATCGCAGGTCACCTCTTCTCCCCTCCAGCGTGGCCCCGCGCGGCCGACGCGGTAAGGGCCGAAGGACGGTCTTCGCGAGGTCCGGCGACCGAGGCCGGGGCGGTAATTGCGATGCGGGCCCTTGGGCGCTGGGGGAGGATGGTCTGCTGTGGGTCACGTAGACGTAGCAGGTGTCAGGTACGAGCTCCCGGACGGCCGGGTGCTCCTCGACGACGTCTCGTTCCGGGTGGGCGAGGGAGCCAAGGTCGCGCTGGTCGGCGCCAACGGCGCGGGGAAGACCACCCTGCTGCGGATCATCACCGGCGACCTGGTGCCGCACGAGGGGACCGTCGTCCGCAGCGGCGGCCTCGGCGTGATGCGCCAGATGGTCACCCACGAGAACGAGGGGAGCTCCGTCCACGACCTGCTGCTGTCGGTGTCGCCGCCGAGGGTGCGGGCTGCCGCTGCCGAGGTGGACGCCTGCGAGCTCGCGATGATGGAGAACGACGACGAGAAGACCCAGATGCGGTACGCCGCGGCGCTCGGCGAGTGGGCCGACGCCGGTGGCTACGACCTCGAGGTCACCTGGGACGTCTGCTGCACCGCGGCGCTCGGGATCCCCTACGACAAGGCGAAGTACCGCGACCTCGCCACGCTGTCGGGCGGTGAGCAGAAGCGGCTCGTGCTCGAGTTCCTGCTCCGAGGGCCGGACGAGGTGCTGCTCCTCGACGAGCCGGACAACTTCCTCGACGTACCCGGCAAGACCTGGCTGGAGCTGCGGATCACCGAGTCCCCGAAGACGATCCTGTACATCAGCCACGACCGCGAGCTGCTCGCCAACACCGCGACCCGGGTGGTCACCGTCGAGCTCGGCGCCGCGGGCAACACCGCCTGGGTGCACCCGGGCGGCTTCGCGTCGTACCACGACGCGCGTCGCCAGCGCTTCGAGCGGTTCGAGGAGCTGCGCCGTCGCTGGGACGAGGAGCACGCCAAGCTCAAGGCCCTGGTGCTGCGGCTGAAGATCAAGGCCGAGTACAACGACGGGATGTCGTCGCAGTACCGCGCCGCGCAGACCCGGCTCCGCAAGTTCGAGGAGGCCGGCCCGCCGCAGGCGATCCCCCGTGAGCAGCAGGTGACGATGCGGCTCACCGGCGGGCGCACCGGCAAGCGGGCGGTCGTGTGCGAGCAGCTGGAGCTGACCGGCCTGATGAAGCCGTTCGACCTCGAGGTCTGGTACGGCGAACGCGTGGCTGTGCTGGGCTCCAACGGGTCCGGCAAGTCACACTTCCTCAGGCTGCTCGCCGCCGGAGGCAGCGACCCCGACGTCGAGCACCGTCCCGTCGACGAGACCCGGATCGAGCCGGTGCGGCACACCGGCCGGGCGCGGCTCGGCGCACGCGTGCGCCCGGGCTGGTTCGTGCAGACCCACGAGCACCCCGAGCTCGTCGGGCGGACGTTGCTGGAGATCCTGCACCGCGGTGACGAGCACCGGCACGGGATGCCGCGGGAGCAGGCGTCGCGGGCCCTGGACCGGTACGAGCTCGCGCACGCCGCCGAGCAGCGCTTCGAGTCGCTGTCGGGCGGCCAGCAGGCGAGGTTCCAGATCCTGCTGCTCGAGCTGTCCGGGGCGACGCTGCTGCTGCTCGACGAGCCGACCGACAACCTCGACGTCGAGTCGGCCGAGGCCTTGGAGGAGGGCCTCGAGGCGTTCGAGGGCACGGTCGTGGCGGTGACCCACGACCGGTGGTTCGCCCGTGGCTTCGACCGGTTCCTCGTGTACGGCGTGGACGGGTCGGTCTACGAGTCGCCCGAGCCGGTGTGGGACGAGGGCCGGGTGGCCCGCGCTCGCTGAGGGAGCGGCACGGTCCGGGTCAGCGGACCCGGCCGCCGAAGAAGACCTGGATCTCGGCGACCCGGCCGTCACGGACGGTGAGGTACTCCGCGTTCCGGTGCCGGGCGCCGTCCCCGAGCTCGTACTCGTAGAGGATGAACACACCGCCCGACCCGGTCCCGACGACCTCGAGCAGCTCCTGGGACACCAGCCGGTCGGCGGTGGGGAAGCAGCGCTCGAAGTACGCCGCCCGGTCGATGTGGTCGTCCTGCGGACTGGTGAAGACGAGGTCGTCGGCGAGCAGGCGTTCCGCGGTCCGGCGGTCCTGGGCGAGGTAGGCGTCGTAGACCGCGCGGACGACGTCGCTGTCGGACATGGGCTCGCTCCTCACCACGCGGGGTCTGTTCGTCCAGAGTGCAGACCGCCCGGCGGCGCGGAACTCATCGCGGGGCGGCCGGGTCACTCTCGACGACCACCCGCTCGCAGTCGTCGGCGACCACGTCGTCTGGGTCGAGCCCGAAGAAGTACCTCACGACGTCCTCGCCGTCGCCGCAGCTGATCCGGTCGACCGCGTCATCGTCGCCGAGGACGTGGACATCGTCGTCCCCCTCACCGGCGAACACACGGTCGGGCCCGGACTGCGGACCGAGCATGTCGTCCCCGGCGCCGCCGCGGAGGACGTCCCGGTCGCCGGGAACGGTGAGGTCCGGCGGCCTGCCCGGGCCGGGGGACCAGATGTCGGTGTCGGTCAGGGAGTCGTCACCTCCTCCGCCGTACACCTTGTCGTCGCCGTAGCCGCCGGCCATGTTGTCGCTGTGCCGCCCGCCTCGCAGCAGGTCGTGACCGCGGCCCGCCTCGAGGAAGTCCGTGCCGTTGCCGCCGAACATCGCGTCGTCGCCGGTGCCCCCGAACAGGTTGTCGACCCCGGGGCGGCCGCGCAGCGCGTCGTTGCCGGGGCCGCCCGTCACGACGTCGCCGCCGGTCCCGCCGTAGGCCAGGTCGGCGCCGCGGCCACCGGTGAGACGGTCTTCGCCGGGACCTCCGTAGAGGATGTCCTCGGCGTCCAGCCCCCGTAGCTGGTCGTCACCGCCGCGCCCGACGAGGGTGTCCGGCCCGTCGGTCCCGACGAGGACGTCGGCGCCCGCTGTGCCGACGATGGTGTCGATCGCGGTGGCGGCGGCGGCCGCGGAGGAGAGGACGAGCAGAGAGCCGAGCACGGCTGAGGAAGCGCGTCGAAGCATGATGAGTCCCCCAATGTCTGGTGCTTTGGGTCCAGCCTCGACGCCCGGCGGCGCAGCGGCCAGAGGCTAAGGTCACGCGAGGTCGGCGAGCACGCTCTCGCAGCCGCGGAGCACGTCGAGCTGGTCGCGCGGGCTGTAGTAGAGGACCCGGTCGTCGCCGGGGCCGCAGTCGATCACGTCCCGCACGCCGTCGGCCTCGGTCTTGAGCCGGTCGTCGCCCGGACCGGCGAAGGCGCGGTCCCGCCCCTCGGTGATGCCCAGGAAGTCGTTGCCTGCTCCGGCCACGAGGAGGTCCCGGTCGTCGGCGCCGTCGCTGTCGAACTCGGTGGCGACCCAGTCGGTCAGGGAGTCGCGGCCCGTGGCGCCGTACAGGGTGTCGTTCCCGGCGCCGCCGACCAGGTCGTCGCCACCCTTGCCGCCGCGGAGGCTGTCCGCACCGTTCATCCCGGAGAGGTAGTCGGCCCGCGGCCCGCCGTACAACGTGTCGGAGCCGTTGTCGCCGGAGAGCAGGTCGCGGCCGTCGCCGCCGTGAAGGGTGTCGTCGCCGCCGTTGCCGCTGACCCGGTCGCGCCCCAGGACACCGAAGACCTCGTCGTCGCCGGCGCCGCCGCGAACCCGGTCGTGGCCCGCCCCGGCGTACACCAGGTCGTCGCCGGCGAAGGAGCGCACCTCGTCGTCGCCCGCGCGGGCGCGGATCGTGTCGGAGGCCGGTGTCCCGGTCAGCTCGTCGTCGCCGGGCGTGCCGGTGACGGTCGCGGCGACGGCGACACCGCTCGTGAGCAGCAACGCGGCGGTGACCGCGGCGAAGGCAGGTCGTCTCGGCATGGGCCCCGTCTCCCTCGAGATCGTCGACCCCTCGATGGTGCCCGCCCGGACGGCGGGGCACCACCCCCCAGGGTCAGCGGGTCACGTCGAAGATCCC
Source organism: Nocardioidaceae bacterium (assembly GCA_035762105.1). Taxonomy (GTDB): domain Bacteria; phylum Actinomycetota; class Actinomycetes; order Propionibacteriales; family Nocardioidaceae; genus Nocardioides_C. Next base: position 11,868 of record DASTPU010000083.1, read on the forward strand.
GTGAGCTCCGCGCTCCGCGTCGACCATCACGTGCGAGACGAACGGGTACCTGCCGGCTTCGGGGAAGGCCAGCTCGACGAATCCGCCCTGCGCTGCGGCGAGGGCCAACGTCTGTGACCCGCCGTCGCCATCGCGGAGCAGGTAGGCGCCTTCGAAGTACACGGTGTCGAACTGCCCACCGACGACGTGGAACGAGCTCGGCCGGTTGGGCCCCGCGTCCAGCACCCAGACCCGGACCCGTTCCCCGACCCGCGCGGGAAGCGGCTGCGCGTCGTACTGGTTGGCGTAGCCGTTGAACACCACCGCGTCCGGCCGCTCGGCCTGGACCTTCTCGGTGTCGACCACACCGCCCTGGGGGCCGAGGTACAGCTCGGACTGGACGAGCAGGTAGCTCCGGTCGACCGGCGGCAGGTCCTTGGGCTCGATGACGACCGCGCCGAACATGCCGTTGGCGATGTGGGCCGACATCGGCATCGTCGAGCAGTGGTACATCCAGATCCCGGCCCGCGTCGCGGTGAACCGGTAGACCAGTGACTCACCCGGAGCGATGGTGCGCATCGGCCGGTCCGGCGCGAGGGCGCCGGCGTGGAAGTCCACCGAGTGCCCGATCGTGCCGTCGTTGACCAGCGTGATCTCGAAGACGTCGCCGACCCTGCCGTGGAGCACCGGTCCCGGCGCAGCGCCGTTGTAGGTCCACAGCCGCTGCGTGACGCCGGGCGCGACCTCGCGCTCGACCTCGGTGACGGTGAGGGTACGTCGATGCACCCGGCCCTCCTCCAGCGGCGGGAGCTCGGCGTCGTGGGCGACGAAGCCGTCGTCGGGGACGGCCATGTGGTCGAGGTCGTCGGCTGCGTCGTTGGGCTCGTCCGCGGGGTCGCCGGCAGCCGCGGACGGTGGATCGGTGGCGGCATGCTCGCCGGCGCCCGGACCGTGCGTGTGGTCGGCGTGCCCGTCGCCGTCCGAACCCCCCGACGCCTGCACCGTGTCGAGACCGGTGGCCACGATCGTGAGCACCATCCCCATCTGCCGGTGCCCCACGACCGAGCACCAGCCCTCGACGTCCCGGCCGACGACGCCGACGTCGACGGTCGCGGACTCCCCGGGTGCGAGCCGGCCGCTGTCCACGCCGGAGTCGAGGACGAGGTCGTGCACGTCCGCGTCGTCGGTGTTGGTCAGCTCGATGACCAGGTGCGTGCCCGCGGGGACCTCGATGGTCGCCGGGGTGAACCGCATGTCCTTCGCGTCGACCTCGACGGTCCGGGTCTCGCCGGTGGCGACGACGCCGGCAGAGGCCGCGGCGAGGGTCCTCGTGCCGCCCAGCGAGGCGGGGTCGAGGGCAACACCGACCGCGACGGCGAGGACCAGGGCGGCCAGCCCGGTGGCGGCGAGGCCCGTGACCTGGCCGGTGGGGCGTTCCCCGTGGGGAGAGGCGGGGCGGCGTACCGGTCCTGGAGCTGCGGCAGTCGTCGGGGACGGCGCGGGGACCGGTGCGTCGGCGGACCTGGCCTTGCGGGACGCGCGGATGGACATGACGAGCAGCGGCACGAACGCCGCCAGCCCGCCGAGCACCAGCGTGGTCGCGACGACCCGGACGATGCTGGGTACAGGAAGCACCGCGACCAGCAGCCCGCCGTTGACGAGCACGATCCGCAGCGCGCCGCCCCGGTCGAGGACGGTGTTGGCGGCGCGGACGGCGTGGGGGCCGCCGCCGAGCGCCATCGGCACGAGGTACGACAGGGCGCCGAGCAGCACCTGCGCCCCGAAGCCGGCGGCCAGGAACGGTGTCATCCAGCTGACGCGCTGGTCGGCCACCTGCCAGCTCGGGGCGAGCGCGATGCCCACGACCATCGCGGCGAGCGAGCCGACCAGCCAGGCCAGGCCGGCCAGGACCGACCAGGTCGGGTACGACGACGGACGCTTCGCCACGGCCGTGCGCAGGAACGGCACCGCCACCAGGCCGAGGCCGGCGATGTACCCGTCGAGCCCGACGACGACCGTGGCACGGCTGCCGAGGAGAGCGCCCCCCGCCGCCACCACCACCGACGTCGCCAGCACGGGAAGGGCCCAGCGGGCGGCGCGCTCCGTGCCGGCCGCCATCCGGGTGCGCAGCATGGTCGGCCACAACGTGACCAGCGTGCCGACGATGGTCAGACCCATCCAGCCGAGCAGGTTCGTCGTCGCGTGAGCCAGCCGCATCTGCCCGTGCAGGGGGTCGGACAGCCCGCGGGCGAGGATCGTGCCGAGCGTCGCGCCGACCGGGAGGAGGGCGGCGGCCACCACGTAGTAACGCACGGTGGCGCCGAACCGGGAGGGCAGTGCCCTGCGCATCTGGAGGACGAGGGCGACGGCGTGCCAGCCGACCGCACCCACGACGGCGGTGGCACCGGCGAGCACGAGGGACCAGACGTCGCCGAGCACGCCCCCGACGACGAGGAACACCCCGGCGTTCAGGAGCAGCAGCCGCGCCGACTGCACGCGGCGGTCGTTCGGACCGGGCCGGGTGTGCAGCAGTGCGTCGGCGAAGTGCCGGCTCCAGACCAGGATCGCGTGGCTCACCGCGCCGAGCAGGAGCAGGTGGATCATCAGCCAGCGGGGCGCCGGGACGAACGGGTGCACCAGGCTCACGATCCCGGTGGCGACCAGCCAGACCAGGACCGGCAGGTCGCGCAGCGGCCAGAAGCCGCGGATCGTCTTCGCGCTCACCGCCTGCTCCCGGTGGGGCGGGGGCGGGAGACCAGCCAGACCACGACGCCCACGAAGCCCAGCAGGGACGCGATATTGACCGCACCGCCGGCCTGCCAGGCCAGCGGGGAGCCGAGGGCGTCGCCGGCCCAGAGCCTGAGGACGAGCGAGGCGTGCAGCGCGACAGCCACCACGACGAGGGCGGGGTGGTAGGGCATCGGCCGGCGCAGCACGGCGGGGAGGATCACCGGCGCGTGCGCCATGATCATCGACATCGTGAAGCCGAGGAACACCGCGTGCACCACTGCGTCGTACCCGCTGCCCTCGGTGACCTGGCCGGCGAGGCCCCAGACCGCGCCGGCGACCGCGAGCCAGGCGTAGCCGGCGAGCATGCTCGCGGCCATGAAACGGGCCAAGCCGGTGGCGCGGACGGTACGGCGCGCGACGTCGTGCGTGACCAGCCAGCCGACGAGGACGAGCAGGACGATGCCGAGAGCCGGTGTCACGACGGCCGGCCACAGCAGGGAGCCGACCACCCCCACCACCAGCGCGCTCGACAGCAGCACCAGCCGGGTGCCGGCGCCGGGTCCCATCGCGAGGCGCGCCAGCTCGAGCCGCTCCCCGGCGATGGTGAGCACGATGAAGCCGACGAGCCAGGGGAGCAGGGCGGGGACCGCGACCCCGCCGAGCCAGAGAACCGCGGCGCCGACGGCGAGCACGGCGCCGAGCGCCTGGACGAGAACCGCGTCGTCGCGCTGGCGACGCCACAGGGGCACGTACACACCGACCAGGGCGGTCGCCCCGGCGACGAGCATGCCCTTGCCGAGGACCAGCGGCGCGGGGGAGACCAGGAGCAGGGCGCCGGCGCCGAGCAGGGCAGGGGCGAGGTAGCCGGCCGCCCGGGCCAGGGCCACCGAGCGCTCGAGCGAGATCAGCGTGCCGACGAAGCCGAGGACGAGCAGCATGCCGTGCACGTCGGGGAGCCGGTCGGCGGTCACGGGGGCGGGCAGCCCGATCAGCATGAGCGCCGCGTCGAGGCCGGCGAGGAGCGCGATCCCGCCGGGGAGCAGGAAGGGCAGACGGCGCAGCGAGCCGCGTCCACGCGCAGTCCGCTCCGCGGCCCGGGACGGGGCCGCGACGGTCGCGGTCACGGCCGTCCCTTCCGGGTGAGCAGCTCCAGGCGGCAGGCGCCCGGCTCGGAGAACGCGAACAGGTCGGTGCGCTGGCTGTCGGCGCCGTACTCCTCGAGCGCGCCGCGGACGATGCCGAGGTGGACGCCGCACACCACGTCCGGGAACTCCTTGGCGGTCTCGAGCAGCGGGCAGCGGGTCAGCCGCACGGAGGTGGCCGTCTCGTCGACCTCCGGGGCGAACCCGACCTCGTCGAGTAGGTGGGCGACCTGCCGGCGGGCGGCTGCGGCCCCGGGCTCGGCCGGCGGTCCGGCCTTGCGCGCGAGGTCGCGCCCCCAGGCCTGCCCGGCAGCGATCGCGTCCGCGCTCGGGTCCTGGCTGGTGCGGTGGAGGTGGGCGGCGAGCGTGGCGGCGAGACCGGCGTACTCCGAGCCGCTCGCGGTGACGTCGGGGTCGGTGGGGCTGTAGAGCCAGGCGGGCCGACCCCGGCCGCTCGGCGCGGACCGGGCGCGGCGCACGAGCCCGCGCGCGACCAGCGCCTCGAGGTGCTCGCGCAGCGTGTTCGGGTGCAGGCCGGTCGACTCGGAGAGGACAGCGAGCGTCGCGGGCTCGCCGGCCTCCTGCACCGCGTCGAGCACGGCGGCGCGGGCGGGGGAGAGTGCACGGCGCTCCGCGGCGGGTGTGACGGGTCTCGGACCCCATCCGGGTCTGCCTATGTTGGCCACCTCATTTTTCACGGTGTTTACTGTAATTAATAAATGGCGAGGACGCCAGTCGGCTCACCTCGTCGAGCCAGCAGAGTGAGAGGTCGGAGGGACCAGAAGATGGACAAGGTCGTGATCGCGTCCAACGAGGCGGACGCACGGGCCGCCGAGGCCGTCGAGCAGCACCACGCGCAGATGGCCGGGACGCTCGCGGTCAGGGTCGAGGCGCTGGTCGGCGCCGCGGCAGCCGGGGAGCAGGAGCGGGCAGCCACCGCGCGTGGCGAGCTCGCCACGTGGTGCGAGCGGGAGCTCGTGCCGCACGCGCTCGCCGAGGAGAAGACGATGTACCCCGCCGCGCAGGCCAAGCCCGAGGGCCGGCTCCTGGTCGACGGGATGCTTGCCGAGCACAAGGTGATCGTCGGGCTCGTCGAGGAGGTGGCCGGCTCCGCCGACCTCGTCCGCGCGGCCGCCGCGGCCAAGGCGCTGCAGGTGATGTTCGACAGCCACCTGGCCAAGGAGAACGAGCTGGTCCTGCCGCTGCTGGTGAGCGCGCCGGACGTGTCGGTGGCCGAGCTGCTCGGCGGCATGCACGAGCTCCTCGGCGGCGAGGAGGCCGGCCACGAGCACGGCCACGAGCACGGCCACGAGGAGGCCGCGGAGCCCGTCGGGCACGCCGAGGGCCACAGCTGCAACTGCGGGGAGAAGGACGACGCGGGCTATCCCGAGCTCGACGCCCGCGCGGTGCCGCACGCCATCCGGCACGCGACGATCTTCGGTGCCCTGGACGCGGTGCGCCCCGGTGGCGGGATGATCCTGGTCGCCCCGCACGACCCGCTGCCGCTGCTCGCGCAGATCGAGCAGCGTGCCCCGGGTGCGTTCGAGGTCAGCTACGTCGAGCGCGGCCCCGAGGCGTGGCGCCTGGCGTTCGTGCGCAGCTGACCCACCCCGTCCGCCGTACTCGCTGTGTCTCGGGGGCGGCGACTGATTACCAGGGTCCCCTGGTAAACGAGCACTCCCCTCGGTGAAATCACCGAGGGGAGTGGACGTTATCCTGCATACCCAGGTAAACCGCCAGGCGGGGGAGAGCCCCCGGGGTCTACTTCCAGCGCTCGGCGGCCGGGACGAAGTCCAGGGTGCGGGCGCCGGTGTAGATCTGCTTCGGGCGGGCAATCTTCTGCTCCGGGTCCTGCACGAGCTCGAGCCACTGGGCCAGCCAGCCCGAGGTGCGCGGGATCGCGAACAGGACGGTGAACATCTCCGGCGGGAACTGCAGCGCCTCGTAGATCAGGCCGCTGTAGAAGTCGACGTTCGGGTAGAGCTTGCGCTTGACGAAGTACTCGTCCTCGAGCGCGATCTTCTCCAGCTCGAGCGCGATCTGGAGCAGCGGGTTGACCCCGGTGACCTCGAAGACGTCGTCGGCAGCCTTCTTGATGATCTTCGCGCGCGGGTCGTAGTTCTTGTAGACCCGGTGGCCGAAGCCCATCAGGCGCTCCTTGCCGTTCTTCACGCCCTCGATGAAGTCGGGGACCTTGTCGACCGAGCCGATCCGGCGGAGCATCCGGAGCACGGCCTCGTTGGCGCCGCCGTGAAGCGGGCCGTACAGGGCGCCGATGCCGGCGGTGATCGCGGAGTAGGGATCCACCTGCGTGGAGCCGACGGCCCGCACGGCGTTCGTGGAGGCGTTCTGCTCGTGGTCCGCGTGCAGGATGAACAGCACCTCCAGCGCGCGGACGAGGCGCTCGTCGGCCTCGAACTTCCTCTCACTCATCTTGAACAGCATGGCGAGGAAGTTGGCGGCGTAGCCGAGGTCGTTGTCGGGGTAGATGTAGGGCTTGCCCTGCGCGTGGCGGAAGGCCCAGGCACCCAGCGTCGGCATCTTCGCGATGAGGCGCACGATCTGCATGTGCCGGTTGTCGGCGTCGGAGATGTTGCGCGACTCGGGGTAGAACGTCGAGAGCGCGCCGACGGAGGCGAGCAGCATGCCCATCGGGTGGGCGTCGTACCGGAAGCCCTCCATGAAGCGGCGGACGTTCTCGTGCACGAAGGTGTGGTAGGTGATCTCGTGTACCCAGGAGTCGTACTCCTCCTTGGTCGGCAGGTCGCCGTGGATGAGCAGGTAGGCGACCTCCAGGTAGGAGGACTTCTCCGCCAGCTGCTCGATCGGGTAGCCGCGGTACTCGAGGATCCCCTTCTCCCCGTCGATGAAGGTGACGGCGCTGCGGCAGGACGCGGTGTTGACGAAGCCCGGGTCGTAGACGGCCAGGCCCGGGGTGTCCTCGTTCACCCGGATCTTGCCCATGTCGGCGGCCTTCACAGCGCCGTCGAGGATGGGGACTTCGTACTCCTGGCCGGTCCGGTTGTCGCGGACGGTAAGGGTCTCGCCGCTGGTCGCGGCGCTGCCGGGTGTGGGTTCGGTGGCCGTGCTGTCGGTCACGTCGGCTCCTCGCTGAGTCGGGACCGTCCTTTGGTCCGTACGCGCGCCTTGGTGGAGATGTGGGTCAAAGAGCGCTTCCGGGGACGTCGTACTGTGGTCACAGGTAGTCTTCTCTAACTTATGCCCGAACCGTCGCCGGAGCGAAACCGGGGCCGTTTTGACCATGGCCACGGGCCGCCGGTAGTCTTGGCGGTCGCGGCATGTGCTGGCAGGACTACTCCGGTCCGCCGTGTGGCCGCCGCCGGCCCGATCTACTCGGGCGGGAAACACAACCGATCTCGATGAGAAGGCAAACAACCGTGCGTACGTACAGCCCGAAGCCCGCTGACATCCAGCGCGAGTGGCACGTCATCGACGCCACCGACGTGGTGCTCGGACGCCTCGCCGTCCAGACCGCGACGCTGCTTCGCGGGAAGCACAAGCCCACGTTTGCCCCCCACGTCGACGGGGGCGACTTCGTCATCATCGTCAACGCCGGGAAGGTCGCCCTGTCCGGCAGCAAGTCCACCACCAAGATGGCCTACCGCCACTCGGGCTACCCGGGTGGTCTCTCGTCGACCCCCATCGGTGAGCTCCTCGAGAAGGACCCGCGCAAGGCCATCGAGAAGGCCGTGTGGGGCATGCTCCCCAAGAACCGGCTCGGCCGCCAGATGCTGAAGAAGCTCAAGGTGTACGCCGGCCCGGAGCACCCCCACAAGGCCCAGCAGGCCAAGCCTTTCGAGATCACCCAGATCGCCCAGTAGATCGCCCGGTAGATCGACCGGTAGCGGTCACCAAGCAACTCTC
>DASTPU010000084.1:0-36255 GCA_035762105.1 Nocardioidaceae bacterium
CGTGAGCAAGCGTACGTTCCAGCCGAACAACCGTCGCCGTCACAAGACGCACGGTTTCCGTCTGCGGATGCGTACCCGCGCCGGCCGCGCCATCTTGGCGTCGCGTCGTCGCAAGGGTCGCAACCGCCTGGCCGCCTGAGCGCCAACCCCCGTGCGTTGACCCGTCGGCCGCCCCCGTGGGGCGCCCCGTGCTGACCCGTGAGAACCGGCTCGTCTCGAGCCAGGTGTTCTCGCAGACGGTTCGGCGCGGTCGCCGAGCCGGCACACGGACCCTGGTCGTCCACCTCGACGTGGACGCCGGCGTCGAGAAGCCACAGGTCGGCCTCGTGGTCAGCAAGGCCGTGGGTCCCGCCGTGAAGCGGAATCTCGTGAAGCGCCGACTCAGGCACCTGTCCCGGGAGCGGGTCTCCTCGCTCCCGGGCTCTGCCGTGCTCGTGGTCCGTGCCCTTCCCGCGTCCGCGACCGCCTCCTACGCGGAGCTGGCCGCAGACCTCGACCACGCCCTCGAGCGCGCCGTGAACCGGAGCGTGAGGGCATGAAGTACGTCCTGATCGGTCTGCTGCGCTTCTATCGCTTCTTCATCAGCCCGCTCTACGGGCAGGTCTGTCGCTATCACCCCACGTGCTCGGCCTATGCCCTCGAGGCAGTGACCGTCCACGGCAGCATCAAGGGCAGCTGGCTCGCCGCTCGTCGGCTCGCCAGCTGCCATCCCTGGTCCGAGGGCGGCTACGACCCGGTCCCCGGGACCGGCAAGGACGTCCCCGCATCGACCTCCGACGAGACACTAGGAGCCTGAGTGTTCGACTTCTTCGGCGCTATCGGCAGCTTCATCATGGCGCCGCTGTACTGGATCACCTCGGTCATCCTGACCGGTTTCCACACGCTCTTCGGTGGGATCTTCGGCGAGGAGTCGGGGTGGTCCTGGGCTCTCGCCATCGTCGGGCTGACCCTGGTGATCCGTGCGGCGCTGATCCCGCTGTTCGTGAAGCAGATCAAGTCAAGCCGGAACATGCAGCTGCTCCAGCCCAAGGTCAAGGAGCTGCAGAAGAAGTACGGCCACGACCGCGAGCGTCTCGCTCAGGAGACGATGGCGCTGTACAAGGAGACCGGGACCAACCCGTTCGCCTCGTGCCTGCCGATCCTCCTGCAGATGCCGATCTTCCTCGCGCTGTTCCGGCTCCTCGACCTCGCCGCGGACGGCAAGACGCGGGGCGTGCTGACCGCGGAGCAGGCGGAGTCCTTCGGGCAGTCGGAGCTCCTCGGGGCGCACATCGCGGACACGTTCCTCGCGACCGACCAGCTCAACGTGCGCATCCTGGCGCTGTTCCTGGTGCTGGCCATGACCGCGACCACCTTCCTCACCCAGCGACAGCTGATGAGCAAGAACATGCCGGCCGACGCGATGACGGGCCCCTACGCCCAGCAGCAGAAGATGCTGCTCTACGTGCTCCCGATCGTCTTCGCCGTCGGCGGCATCGCGTTCCCGATCGGCGTGCTGATCTACTGGACGACCTCGAACCTGTGGACGATGGGCCAGCAGTTCTACGTGATCCGGAACAACCCCGCTCCTGGCACTCCGGCCGCGGCGGCGAAGGCCGAGCGTGACGCGCACAAGGCCGCCCGCAAGGGTCTTCCGCTCGCCGCGCCCGAGGAACCGGAGGAGCCGGTGGAGCAGCCGAAGCCCGCTCCACGGCAACAGCCCAAGAAGCAGCCGCGCAGCAAGCGCAGGAAGAACCCCGCACCGGGGCAGGCGCCCCGGCAGAACCCGGGTTCCGGGCCGGTCCATCCGCCGAGCACCGAGTCGAGCGCCGAGGGCACGGACGGGCCCGAGGGCACCGACGGCAGCCCGCGGTCCTGAGCCGCACCCGACATGACCTCGACTTCCCAGATCAAGGAGAACCTCATGAGCGACGAGAAGCCGGAGATGCAGAGCTCCGAACCCGCCGAAGAGAACGCACACGACGGCGCAACCGTCACCGACGCCCCTGAGGCGTCCGGGTCCACCACCCGCCGGTCGAGCCGGATCGAGCTCCTCGAGCAGGAGGGCGAGATCGCCGCGGACTACCTGGAGGAGCTCCTCGACATCGCCGACCTCGACGGGGACATCGACATGGACGTCGAGGGAGACCGCGCCTCGGTCTCGATCGTCGGTGCGGACCTGAGCCAGCTCGTCGGCCGCAACGGTGAGGTGCTCGAGGCGCTGCAGGAGCTCACTCGGCTCGCGGTGTACCGCGAGACCGGCGAGCGCTCCCGGCTGATGTTGGACATCAGTGGGTACCGAGCCAAGAAGCGTGCCGAGCTCGAGAAGCTGGCTGCCGAGACCGTGGCCGAGGTCAAGGAGTCGGGGGAGGCCATCGAGCTCGACCCGATGAGCCCCTTCGAGCGGAAGGTCGTGCACGACGCGGTCGCTGCCGCCGGCCTCTCCTCGGAGTCGGAAGGCGTGGAGCCGCGTCGCTACGTCGTCGTCCTGCCTTCATGAGGCTCACCTCCAGGAGGGCATCCACCTCGTGAACGAGTTCGTTTCACGTGAAACACCCCCAGCGCCGGAGGCGGCGGTGGGGGTGTTTTCGCATGCCCTCCCGGTCGCCGAGCGCTTCGCGGAGCTCCTGGCCCGTGAGGGGGTCCTGCGCGGTCTGATCGGCCCGCGGGAGGTTCCTCGGCTCTGGGACCGCCACCTGATCAACTGCGCGTTGCTCGGTCGTGCCATCGACGACGGGGCCGACGTCTGCGACATCGGCTCGGGCGCGGGGCTCCCCGGGCTGGTGCTCGCGTTGAGCAGACCTGACCTGTCGGTGACCCTGGTCGAGCCGCTCCTGCGCCGGACGACGTTCCTCGAGGAGGCCGTCGGCGAGCTGGGGTTGGAGAACGTCGAGGTGGTCCGGGCGCGTGCCGAGGAGCTGCACGGAAAGCGCGAGTTCTCGGTCGTGACCGCGCGGGCGGTGGCGCCATTGGACCGGCTGCTCGGCTGGTCCATGCCGCTGGTGCGTCAAGGCGGCGCGCTGGTGGCGATGAAGGGCTCGACGGTTCACGAGGAGATCGAGCAGGCGGCGTCTGCGCTGCGGAAGTACGGCGCCGGCGAGGTCTCGGTGCAGGAGTACGGCGCCGAGCTGGTGGAGCAGCCCACGATCGTGATCCGGGTCGAGGCCACGAAGCCCTCCCGGTTAGGTTTGGACGCAGCCCGGCCCCGACCCGCCAAGAGGCGCCGGGGCGCGGTGGCGTCACAACGAAGAAGGGATCGTCCGCGTGGATCCGAACGTAGTTGAGGCGACCGGGGAGACACCGAGCCCTGCCCGGCCGGGGGTCGGTGGTCTGGGATGGCCGGACCCGCAGGGCGCGACGGACGAGGGGGGCCTGGGCTGGCCCGGTGAGGGCTCCCAACGGCGGCGCCACCGGGAGGCCGCCTCCGCTGGGTCTGGCGCGTTGGCCCCTTCCTCGGCGTCGGCTGCAGCCGAGGACCCTGTGGAGATCTCCCCGCGTGAAATCCCTGGATACCCACAGAATCCACAAGTTCATCCACATGACGGCCCCGCTTCGGGGGATCGCGCCGTTTCACGTGAAACGATGAGCACGGCGCCGATGTCCCCCACGTCCGGCTCATCCGTCGGGGAACTCGTTTCACGTGAAACCGACACCGGCGCCGCAGAGGCGAAACACAAGGAGAACCACGTGAAGGACCAGCCGATGGACGCCTCGCGATTCGGGCCCTATCCGGCTCCCGGGACACCGGTGGTGAGGACGGCCGCGGAGCTGGCCGCCGGTGCGCTCGCTCTCGCCGACGAGACCACGCCGATGGCGCAGTCGGTAGCCCACCACCTGCTGGTGACGGAAGGACGCCGGTTGAGCGAGCCGCTCCCTCGTCCGGCCCGCGCCCGCGTCATGGTCGTGGCCAACCAGAAGGGTGGGGTCGGCAAGACGACGTCGACGGTGAACATGGCCGCCGCCCTCGCCCAGCACGGGCTCAGGGTGCTGGTCATCGACCTCGACCCGCAGGGCAACGCGTCGACCGCGCTGTCGATCGACCACCACCGCGGGACACCCTCGACGTACGACGCGCTCGTCGACGGCGTGCCCCTGGCCGAGATCGTGCAACCGTGCCCGGAGGTGGAGAACCTCTTCGTCGTCCCGGCGACGATCGACCTGGCCGGCGCGGAGATCGACCTGGTCTCGATGGTTGCCCGCGAGAGCCGGCTGAGGAAGGCGATCCACGCCTACCCGCCGGTGACCGGCGAGGACGACGACCGCCTCGACTACGTGCTCATCGACTGCCCGCCGTCGCTCGGCCTGCTCACGTTGAACGCCCTGGTGGCCGGCGACGAGATGATGATCCCGATCCAGGCCGAGTACTACGCGCTCGAAGGTCTCGGTCAGCTCCTGGAGACCGTGGAGATGGTCAAGGCCCACCTGAACCCGGATCTCGACATCTCCACGATCCTGCTCACCATGTACGACGCCCGAACCCGGTTGGCGGCGGGTGTTGCCGAGGAGGTGCGCAGCCACTTCGGGGACCAGGTGCTCCGCACCGCCATCCCGCGGTCGGTCCGGGTCTCGGAGGCGCCCAGCTACGGGCAGACCGTGATGACCTACGATCCTGGTTCGCCGGGGGCGCTCAGCTACCTCGAAGCAGCTCGTGAAATGGCACTCAAAGGAGCACAGGGATGACGCAGCACCGCCCCGGACCGCGACGTGGCCTCGGCCGGGGGCTCGGCTCCTTGATCCCGACTGCCCCGCCGCAGCCGGCGACGGAGGCTGACGCGTCGGCTCCGTTGCACGCCGGTGGCGACGGATCCGTTCCGGGGTGGGATACGGACCGGGCGTCCCAGCCGCCCGCCGTCGGGGTGCAGGAAGACGGCCAGGCGGTACCCGGTGGCCTCGCCCCGGTCGACGGCGCCTACTTCGCGGAGATCCCGGTCGAGGCGATCAGCCCGAACCCCCGTCAGCCGCGCCAGGTCTTCGAGGAGGAGGCACTCGCAGAGCTGGTCCACTCCGTGAAGGAGGTCGGGCTCCTCCAGCCGGTCGTCGTGCGCCGCGTCGGGGAGGACCGTTACGAGCTGATCATGGGTGAGCGCCGGTGGCGCGCCACCCGGGAGGCCGGCCTGGGCAGGATCCCGGCCATCGTCCGGGAGACCGGCGACGACGCCATGCTGCGCGACGCGCTCCTGGAGAACCTCCACCGATCGCAGCTCAACCCGCTCGAGGAGGCGGCCGCCTACCAGCAGCTGCTCGACGACTTCGGCTGCACGCACGAGGAGCTCGCCGGGAGGATCGGGCGAAGCCGTCCGCAGATCAGCAACACGCTACGGCTGCTGAAGCTCTCGCCCCCGGTCCAGCGACGGGTCGCTGCCGGCGTGCTCTCCGCTGGGCATGCGCGTGCGCTCCTCGCCGTGGACAGTCCCGAGACCCAGGACCGCCTCGCCGGTCGGGTGGTCTCCGAGGGGATCTCCGTCCGGGGGCTCGAGGAGATCGTCGCCGTCGGTGACCTCGGTTCGGACCAGAAGCCGCGCCCGCGCCCGCGCAAGCCGCACGCCCCGGGGCTCGACGACCTCGCCTCGCGTCTCTCGGACCGGCTCGAGACCCGGGTCAAGGTCGCGCTCGGCAAGACCAAGGGCAAGATCACCGTGGAGTTCGCGTCGATCCCCGACCTGGAGCGGATCGTCGACCTGCTCGACCCGAAGAACGACCGGCCGGTCTGACCGGCAGGCTTCGCCTACAGGGAGCGCGTGGTCTGCGCCACCGCGACCGTCGGGAACCTGCCGGCGTCTCACCTGACGGTCCGGCGTCGGAACGCTGACGCCGGTCTGACTCGCTATGGCGCCACGGTGCCTGGGCGCCTCCTCGGCTCCCTCGACGCCCATGGCGGGACGGCCCACGTGTTCGGTGCGCGCGGTCACCCGGCCCGGTCGCCCTCGCCCCGATGTAGGGGCCGTGGCAGCTCGAGGTCGCTGAACCGGACGCGTAAGCCCGGGGGAAGATGCGCCGACGGCGTCGTCCGGCTGAGACGACTTGACGTTTTATCGACAAACGTCTTTGTCGACAAAGCAACAGATGTGTGGTTCGGTACGCTCGGGCCGGGGCGGAGCCGGGCAGAGCGACATCAGGCGTCGAGCTCGGCGAGCAGCTCGGCCTCGCGGACAGGGCTGAGGCCGGCTCGGCGGTCCCGCCACAAGCCGCGCTCGACCTCCCACCGCAGTGCGTCGGAGACCGTCTGCTCGAGGGGGCGGACGGTGAGGCCGGCTGCCCGGACGGCCGAGGCCGCGCGGGCATTGTGTCCGGCGGCTTCCGAGGGAATCCACAGGGGCAGCGAGTCCGGTCCGGCCCATGGCGCGACGCCGTTCGCGAGCAGCCAGGACTCACCCGGGTCGGCGTAGCGCAGGGGCACCGACGCTGCCGACGCGCACGCGGCGAGGACCTCCGAGAAGCGTCGTTGTGGGCCGGTCGCGTCGAAGACACCCGCGACTCGACGGGCTCCGGCGTCGACCAGCCACGCGGCGAGGTCCTGCACGTCGATGAACTGCACGGCACCGTCGAGCGGCGGGACGAGGACGCGTTCGCCGTCCGATGCCCGCCCGAGCCGCGCCGGCCAGTAGCCGAAGCGGTCGGACGGGTCGCCGTGGCCGACGAGCAGCCCGGCCCGTGCGACCGTCAGCCGATCCTCCGGCACGGCGTCCATGCACGCCGTTTCACATGAAACCTTCGCCTCGCCGTACACCTCTGCCGGTGCCGAGCCGGTCCCGGTCCACGCCGGCAGCACCGGGGCTGACTCATCGGCGCCAGGGCGGGAGTGGTCGGCATACACCGAGATGGTCGAGACGTAGACCCAGTGCCGGGCCCTGGTCGCCAGGGCGGCAAGGGCGGAGCGCACATGCTCGGGCTCGCGGCTCACGTCCAGGACCACGTCCCAGTCCCGGCCGGCCACCAGGTCGTAGGCATCGGCCGCCCAGCGGTCCGCGCGCCCAAGGGAGGCGCCGGAGGGGACGTCGCCGGCCTCGCCCCGGGCGAGACAGGTGACCTCGTGGCCCCGGGCGAGTGCGTGCGCGACGACGGCTCCGCCGAGCCAGGCGGTGCCGCCGAGGACGAGGTAGCTGAGTCTGTCGGTCACGGGGCAAGCAGACCACCCCCGTGACCGGTGGGGCCAGGGAGTTCGCCGTCAGCGCAACCCGGCGCGTGACGCACCGAGAGGGCGGGTCAGCGCTTGCGGGCCCGCTTCTCCGCCCGCTGGCGCGCCTTGCGCTCGGCGCGGCGCCGCTTCTCCTCGACGTCGAGCCGTGCTGCCTCCTCGGGCGCCGGCGCGCTGCCGCCGTACGACGCCGGCAGCCACCAGGCGCCGGGGGGGCTGCTCGTCGGCCGGATAGGCCTTGATCGTCTGGTCGAGCAGCGAGCTCATGGCCTTGCGCAGCTCCGCGGTCTCCTCGACCGGGTTCGCACCGAGCGGGCGCAACGGCTCGCCCACGGAGATCGCGATGGTCTTGCCGCGCGAGAAGTCCTTGGGGTGGTCCTTGGTCATCATCCGCTGCGTGCCCCACACGATCACCGGGATCAGCGGCACGCCGGCCTCGGCCGCCAACCGCACCGCGCCGGTCTTGAGCTCCTTGATCTCGAAGCTCCGGGAGATGGTCGCCTCGGGGAAGATCCCGACGACCTCGCCCAGCCGGAGGTAGCGCAGGCCCTCCTGGTACGACCCCAGCCCCTCGCCGCGGTCCACCTCGATGTGGTGCAGCGAGCGCATGACCGGTCCGCCGATGCTGTGGTCGAAGATCTCCTTCTTCGCCATGAACCGCACCAGCCGCTTCGAGGGCTGCGCGGCAAGGCCACCGAAGATGAAGTCGAGGTACGAGACGTGGTTCACCGCCAGCAGGGCGGGCCCCGACGTCGGGATGTGCTCGGTGCCGCTCATCTGGAACTTCAGCCCCAGCAGCTTGAACGCCGTCTTGGCGGTCCACACGACCGGGGGATAGGTGATGTCGCGCATGGGCTGCCCTCTCCGCTTCAGTGCCCGGCCGACCGGACGGCGGCTGCTCGGACCAGGGACTCCACGACGCCGCCGAGGTCGAGGCCCGCGGCCTGCAGCGACAGCGGGACGGTGGAGGTCTCCGTCATACCAGGGGCGACGTTCACCTCGAGGAACCACACGGTCCCGTCGGCGTCGATCATCAGGTCCGAGCGCGACAGGTCGCGCAGGCCGAGCGCCTCGTGGGCGAGCACCGCGACTCGTGCGCACTCCGCGGCCAGCGCGTCGTCGAGCTTGGCCGGGACCACGAACTCCGTGCTCCCGGCGGTGTACCTCGCGGTGTAGTCGTACACGCCGCCGTCGGGGTGGATCGAGACGATCGGCAGCGCCTGCGGCCCGTCACCGGTGTCGAGGACCGGTACCGCGACCTCCTGGCCCTCGATGAGTCGCTCGACGAGGGCGGTGTCGCCGTACGCGAACGCGTTCACCATCGCCCCGGCGAGCCCGGACGCCTCGCGCACCACCGTGCAGCCGAGGGCCGACCCGCCCTTGGCCGGCTTGACGATCAGCGGCAGGCCGATCGAGGCGACGATCGCGTCCATCACCGCCGCGGCGCCGAGCTCGCGGAACGTCTCGTGGGGCAGAGCAACGCCCTGCGGGGTGTTCAGGCCGTGGCGGGCGACGATGGCCTTGGCGACCGGCTTGTCGAAGGCGGCACGGCAGGCCATCGGCGGCGATCCGACGTACGGCACCCCGACCAGCTCGAGGACCTCGCGGATCGCCCCGTCCTCACCGGTCTCCCCGTGCAGCAGGGGTACGACGCACGCGGGCACGTCGTCACGCAGCGAGGGAAGCAGCGTCGCGTCCACGTCACGCTCGTCGACCTCGACGCCGGCGTCGCGCAGCGCCTCGGCGACCCGTCGTCCGGAGCGGATCGACACGTCACGCTCGTGCGACAGCCCGCCGGCGAGGACCACCACCCGTCCTTCGACTGCATCCATCGTGTTGTGGCTCCTCAGTTGAGGTCGGTGTTGGGTGCTTCGTAGCCGCGGCGCAGCGTAGCGCGGATCGTGTCCCCCGGGGTGGTTCCGAAGGTCTCGCGGAGCTCGAGCTCCTCCTCGACAACGCCGACCAGCCGCCGTACCCCTTCACGGATCCGCTCCGGCGTGGGGTAGCAGTAGGAGAGCCGCATGCTCTGCGCGCCGAAGCCGTCGGCGAAGAACGCCGTCCCGGGCACGTAGGCGACCCGCGCGGTGACCGCCCGCGGCAGCATGGCCTTCGCGTCGAGGCCCGGCGGCAGGGTCACCCAGACGTAGAAGCCGCCGTCGGGGACGTTCCACCGCGCGGCCGGCGGCATCATGTCCTCGAGCGACTCGATCATCGCGTCTCGCCGCTCGCGGTACATCTCGCGGAACGCCTTGACCTGGCCCTGCCAGTCGTGGTTCGAGAGGTAGGCCGAGACCGCCATCTGGGAGAACGACGGCGGGCACAGCGTCGCGGACTCCTGGGCGAGCACGAGCTTCTCGCGCACCGCGTGTGGGGCGAGCGCCCAGCCGACCCGGAAGCCGGGGGCGAAGGTCTTCGAGAACGACCCGAGGTAGATCACGCCCTCGGCCTCGTCGGCCCGCAGCGCGCGGTAGGGCTGGTCCTTGAAGCCGAGCAGGCCGTAGGGGTTGTCCTCGAGGATGAGGATGTCGGCCTCGCGGCAGATCTCGAGCACCTCCTGCCGGCGCTCCGGGGCCATCGAGACGCCGGCGGGGTTGTGGTAGTTCGGGATCGTGTAGAGGAACTTGATGGTCTTCCCGGCGGCCTTGGTCGCGGCGATCGCCTGCCGCAGCGCCTCGGGCACGAGCCCGTGCTCGTCCATCTCGGCGTGCACCACGTCGCACTCGTAGGCCTTGAACACGCCGAGCGCGCCGACGTACGACGGGGCCTCGCAGATCACCACGTCGCCCGGGTCGCAGAAGATCCGGGTGACCAGGTCCACGGCCTGCTGGGAGCCCACGGTGACCACGACGTCGTCGGGGTGCGCCTCGATCCCCTCGAGCCGCATCACCTCGCAGATCTGCTCGCGCAGCGCGGGGTCGCCCTGACCGGAGCCGTACTGCATCGCGACGGCGCCGTTGTCGCGGATCAGGTCGCTGATCGCGCCACCCACGACGTCGAGCGGGAGCCCCGAGATGTTCGGCATGCCCCCGGCGAGGGAGACCACCTCGGGCCTGCTGGCGACGGAGAACAGGGCGCGGATCTCGGAGGCCGTCATCCCCTGGGTGCGGGCTGCATAACGGTCGACGTAGCTGTCGAGGCGAGTCGCGCTGCGTCGTACTGGGGTGCGTCCTGCGTCCGGACCGTGCTCAGGCATCCCTGCTCCCGTCGGTGAACTACTAGGATGGATCATCCCGGCAGTCTCCTCATCATGGGGGTCACGACATGGGATCGAGCACGCGAAGGATCGCGCGCCTGACGCTCGACAACCTCGACGACCTTCCCTCGGCCTGCCGGGGGTGCGCGTTCTGGGAGCTCGACCCCGTCCATCGCCAGCGTGCCGCCGCCTCCGGTGAGATCGCGTGCGAGAAGGAGGCCTGGGTCTCCCGGGTCCTCCTCGAGTGGGGGTCCTGCGGCCGGCTGCTGTACGTCGACGACGAGCCCGCCGGCTACGCGCTGTACGCACCGCCGGTGTTCGTCCCCGGCGCCGACGCGTTCCCCACCTCGCCGGTCAGCGAGGACGCGGTGCTGCTCGCCGCCCTGGTGGTGCGACCGGAGTACGCCGGTGGCGGCCTCGGCCGGGTGCTGGTGCAGGCGGTCGTGAAGGACGTGCTCAAGCGCGGCGGGATCCGGGCGATCGAGGCGTTCGGGGACCGGCATCCTCCCGCCGACGGCTCACCCGGCTGCGTGATCCCCGCCGACTTCCTGCTCCGGGTCGGCTTCAAGACCCACCGCCGGCACGCCCGCTACCCGCGGCTGCGGATGGACATGCGGTCGGTGCTCAGCTGGCGCGAGGAGGTCGAGCAGGCGCTCGAGAAGCTGCTCGACGTGGTGCGGCCGCGGCCGGTCGCCTCTCCGTCGCCCGCCGAGCGGGGCGCGGCCAAGCCGGCGGACTGACCACGCCGGTCAGCGGTGACCGGACTCCATGTACTCCTTCAGCCCGACCCAGTTCCGCCGCTCCCAGCTCGGACCGATCACGGCGAGCACCGGTGAGAGCACCCGCATCGGGCCCACCAGGCCCATCTCCCAGTCCCAGGACAGCCGGGTGCCCCCGTCGACCTCGGCGAAGGTGAGCGACCCGTCCACCTTCATGTACGACGACCGCACGGAGCTCACGAGGCGGTGCGGACGGTCGTAGTCGACGACCTGCAAGGTCATCGCGCCCTTCGCGCCCATGCCCTTCGGCTCCGCGACGAAGCGGGCACCCGTGCCGACCGGTCCGTCACCCACCTTCTCGGCACGCGCGATCCGCGGGTTGTACCTCGGCTCGTTGCGCTCGTCGGCCACCAGGTCGAAGACCTCCTCGACCGGCGCCGCGATCGTGACCTCTCCTGCGATGTGGGCCATCGCGACCTCCCTCGTGACTCGGCCGCCGCGGCACGCGACGAGGACCGTCGCCGGGCGGCCTCGAATCGACCGTCGCACGCGCAGGACGGCCGGCACCAGGGCCGTTGGTCAGGACGGGTGGCGGGGACGGGAGTGGGTCCGGGCGGCGGGCTACGCCGGCGGGGTGGCCTGCCTGACGGCGGCGCGCAGCTCGGAGAGCCGCAGCAGACCGGTCTTGGTGTCGGTCTCCGGCGTGAGGTACACGCGCTGGACGGCGACCACCACGGCCTCGGCCACCACGTCGCGGAAAGCGGGATCGGCGAGCCGGCGGGCGTCGCCGGGGTTGGTGACGTAGCCGACGTCGACGCGCACCGCGGGCATCCGGGTCCGGCGGAGCAGGTCCCAGGTCTTCGCGTGCGTGCGGAGGTCGGCGAGGTCGGTGCGTGCGACGATCTCGCGCTGGACGAGGCTCGCGAACCGCTCACCGACGGTGGACCGGATGCCGTGGGTGTCGAGGCCGTAGAAGTAGGTCGCGACTCCCGACGCGTCGGGGTTGCTCGAGGCCTCGACGTGCAGGGAGACCACGGCGTTGGCCTCGGTGCGGTTCGCGAACTCCGCCCGCTCGACCTCGGACGGAGCCGAGTCCGGGTCCTGGCCGGTCGGATGGGTGAGGTACGCCTGGACGCCCGTAGCCGCGAGCCGGCCCTCGATCCGGCGGGCGAGGTCCTCGGTGATGGCCTTGGCCTCGCGGGCCAGGGCGGGATCGGTGACCGGCGGGTCGCCGGCGTCGATGACCACGACCTTGCCCGAGAGCTGGGGACCGGCGAGCCGGAGCTGCTCCTCGGCGCGGAGCGCGTTGGGCCGGCCGCCCTGCACGCGGGGCGCAAGCCGGGCCAGTGCCTTGAGCGTGGCCGGCCCGCAGGTGCCGTCGGCGGGCACACCGATGTTGCGCTGGAAGTCACGCAGGCCCTGCTCGGTCGCCGCGCCGAAGAGCCCGTCGGCCCGGCCCACCCGGAAGCCGAGCCCGAGCAGCCGTTGCTGGAGGGTGAGCACGTCGTCGCCGCACATCAGGTTGCCGGGCACGTGGGTGAGCAGCCGGTCCCCGAGCCGCCAGCGGGCCTCGTCGAGAGCCCGGTAGGTCAGCGGGCCGACCACACCGTCGGCGGTCAGGCCGCGCTGCTGCTGGAAGGCACGGACCGCCCGGTCGACCTCCTCGTCGAAGACGGCGTCGGTCCCGGCTGCCGGGCCGGCTCCGTCGTCCGTCGTACCGGCCCCGCGTCCCGGCTCGACCCCTGGCTCACCGAGCAGGCCGAGCATGGTCAGCAGCGTGCGGATCTCGGCCACGGCGGTGCCGGCGTCGCCGAGGCGGAAGACCCGCTGGTGCTTCGGGGCGCGTGCGGTCGGGCTCATCGATGCTCCTCCCATGACGGTCGGTGTGCGAACAGCGAAAAAGGGCCGGCCCTTGGGAGGACGGCCGGCCCTCTTTCAGTCTGGGGGCATCGCCTCAGGCGATGAACTCGCTGAGCTCGTTGAGCAGTGCAGCCTTCGGCTTGGCGCCGACGATCTGCTTCACGACCTCGCCGTTCTGGTAGACGTTGAGGGTCGGGATGCCGGTGACCCGGTACGTGGCCGGGGTGACAGGGTTCTCGTCGACGTTCATCTTCCGGAAGCCGAGCTTGTCACCGTGCTCGGCGTTGATCTCCTCGAGGATCGGGGAGACCTGACGGCACGGGCCACACCACTCGGCCCAGAAGTCGACGAGGACCGGCTTGTCGGCCTTGAGGACCTCGGTCTCGAAGTTGGCGTCCGTAACGGCGTTGATGTTCCCCACTGGGGCTCCTTCGGCGGTGGTGATCGAGTTTCAGTGTGCAGTAAACAGGGCGGCGCCGACAATCCGGCAAGACGGGCGGCGTGCGCCCGCCGACCGGGTCAGGCTCCGGCCGTCTGGACCTGCTCGGAAAGCATCTCCGTGGCGACGTCGGACGAGCCGGTCTTGGCGGCGTGCTCGAGGTCGGCGATGAAGCGCTCGGCGTCCAGCGCGGCGGCGCAGCCGGTGCCGGCGGCCGTGATCGCCTGACGGTAGTTGTGGTCCACGAGGTCGCCGCAGGCGAAGACCCCGGGCAGGTTCGTCCGGGTCGACGGGTGCTCCACCAGGACGTAGCCCTCCTCGTCGAGGCGGACCTGGTCCTTGAGCAGCTCCGAGCGGGGGTCGTGGCCGATCGCGATGAACAGGCCGGTGACCGGCAGCTCACGCTCCTCGCCGGTGACCGTGTCGACCAGGGTGAGGCCGGTGAGCTTCTCGTCGCCGTGGATGGTCTTCACCGCGGAGTTCCAGGCGAACTCGATCTTCGGGTCGCTGAACGCGCGGTCCTGCATGATCTTCGACGCGCGCAGCTCCTCGCGGCGGTGGATCAGCGTGACCTTGCTGGCGAAGCGCGAGAGGAAGGTGGCCTCCTCGATCGCGGAGTCGCCGCCTCCGACCACGGCGATCTCCTGGTCGCGGAAGAAGAAGCCGTCGCAGGTGGCGCACCACGAGACACCGTGCCCGGAGAGACGCTCCTCGTTCTCCAGGCCCAGCTTGCGGTAGCCGGAGCCGGTGGCGAGGATCACGGCGTGCGCGCGGTGCTGGTTGCCGGCACCGTCGGTGACGACCTTGACCGGGCCGGTGAGGTCCACGGCGGTGACGTCGTCGGTGACCAGCTCGGCACCGAACCGCTCGGCCTGCCCGCGCATGTTGTCCATGAGCTCGGGGCCCATGATGCCGTCGCGGAAGCCGGGGAAGTTCTCGACCTCGGTGGTGTTCATGAGCGCGCCGCCGGCCGTGACGGAGCCCTCGAACACCAGCGGCCTCAGGTTCGCGCGCGCGGCGTAGACGGCCGCGGTGTAGCCCGCGGGTCCCGATCCGATGATGATGACGTTGCGTACGTCCTGGTCCGCCATGGTGACTCGTGCTCCTACGTCGTTGGGGTCGTGTCCTTCCGGGGGCACAACCGATCCTAGGGGCGAGACATTCCCGACACCCCGAGGGGTATCGGGGGCTACCGCGCCTCGATGGTGGTCTCGGCGGCCGCGGTGTCGCCCTCGTCACACGTGAACACCTCGGCGGTACGGCGGCCGTCCTCCGGCGCTCTCAGCACCAGCACCGCGCGCTCCCCGTCGAGCCGCACGGAGAGCCATTCGTCGCCTTTGTCCAGGTCCGGCCGGACGCAGGCACGTCCGAGCTCCCGCTGGGTCGCGTCGCCCAGGGCGAAGTCGTCGAGCCGCTGCACGTCGACCGCCAGCGAGTCGCTGCGCAGGCGGGGCAGCGCCGCCAGGGCGTTCACCCTCCCGTCGACCGGCTCCGGAGCCGCGGCCGCGTCGCTCGGCGCGGCGCCGTCCTTCGCGCGGTCGGCCCCTTCCTCGGCGCCGCCCTCGGCGCTGTGCAGTCGCTCCGACGTCACGGCCTCGCCGTCGGCCGCGCTCTCGGCGGTGGTTCCCGCCCCCATGTCGGCGCCACCGCCCTGGCCGAGCACGTTGCCGACGCCCAGTCCCACCACCGACACCGCCGCGGCCGCGACCAGGAGGGCAGGCCACCGCCGCCGACGTCGTGAGGCGAGATCGGTGACACCGACCACCTCGTCGTCGGGCACCGCGGAGGCGGGTCCGGCCCTGCGCTCAGCGACCAGCCCGGCGAGGACGTCGTCGAGGCGGGCGGCGACCTCGGCCGGCATCGTCTCGGCGTCCGGGGGACCGGAGACCTCGGCGAGGAGCCGGGAGACCTCGGCCTGCTCCGCCTCGTCGGCCGGGGTCGGCCGGCCGGTGGTCGCGCCGTCGTCGGGTCGACCCTGGTCGTCGTACCGCTCGTTCACGTGCTCTCACCTCCCCGGCCTGCTCCGGTGCTTGGACGCGCGACGACGTCCGGGGGTTCCGCCGCCCCCAGCCCGGCGAGCAGCGGCGCGAGCCGTGCTCGGCCGCGGAAACACCTGCTCTTCACCGTGCCGACCGGGCACTCGAGGATCGCCGCGGCCTCCTCGACCGAGTAGCCCTGCATGTCCACCAGGACCAGGGCCGCCCTGTGGTCGGGCGAGAGGGTGTCCAGAGCTGCGAGTACGGCGGACCTCCGCTCCTCGCCGACCACGAGGTCGGCGGGGTCGGCCTGGTCCGAGCCGCTGACCGTGCTGGTCGACAGGGCACCGCGGCCGGCGTACTCCTCGAGGTCGTCGGGGAGGGCGTCGGCGGCCCGGACCTTGCGGCGGCGGAGCCTGTCGAGGCAGGAGTTCACGACGACCCGGTGCAGCCAGGTGGTCACCGCGGCGTCGCCGCGGTAGGACTCGGCCCGCCGGAACGCCGAGACCATCGCGTCCTGGAGCGCGTCGGCGGCCTCCTCCGGGTCACCCGTCGTGCGCACGGCGACCGCCCAGAGCCGGTCCCGGTGCCGGCGGAACAGCACGCCGAAGGCCTCGGGGTCCCCCCCGACGTGGGCGGCGAGCAGGGTGCGGTCGTCCCGGACGTCGTCGCCGGACACGATCAGCCCTTCACGACGATCTCGGCGATCCGGCCGCGGTAGTTGCCGCCCTCGGGCGGTAGCGAGGTGAGCCAGACGACGAGGTACTGCGTGCTGACCGGCCGGTCGAGCTTCAGGTCGGTGGGGCCGCCGGCGTCGTTCGCTGCGGCGACACGGCGGAGGTTGCCCACCGCGGTGGGTGCGCTGCTGCCCTCGGGTGCGGCGAGCACCTGGAAGCTCGTCGGGCTGCCCTGGACGGTGACCTGGACCGAGGACACCTCCTGCTGGCGGCCGAGGTCGAGCACGAGGCCGACGCCGTCCTTGAGCAGGCCGAACTTCGGGTTGCCGTAGTACTCCATGGTCTGCCAGGCGGTCGACGGGTCACCGTCCACGGCCAGCGGGGCCAGGTCGGGGTTCTCCTCGCCGTTGCCCGCCGGCGGCGGGTCGAGGTCGCTCACGGCGGCGATCCGGATCGGCTTGGGCGGCTCGGCCGACTCGCTCGCGCTGTCGGTGGCCTCCGCCGACGGGTCGTCGCCGGAGCCTCGGCCGAGGTTGAAGGCGAAGATGATCGCGACCACCAGGAGCACGACCACGCCGACTGCACCTGCCAGGCGCAGCCAGTCGCGGCTGGAGTCGCGCTCACCCCACCGGGACTCGTCCTCCTCGTCGGGAGCGGCGTCGGGGCCCCAGACCGGCGGCAACGACCCGGTGCCGTGGGTGGAGTGGATGCCGCGCACGGGTCCGGACGGCTCGTCGGCCCCTGCGTCGTACCGGTGGGAGGACGCCCGCGGCGGGCCGGGAGCGAAGAGCGGCTTGGCCTCCGGCTCGGGAAGCGGCGGAGGTGGCGGCGGGGCGGGCCGCCGGCGCGGGACGTCGTCCTCGAACAGCGGGCCGGCCGCCTGGGTGGCCTCGGGGTCCGTCGCGCGCGGCGTCTCCACCCGGGCGGTCGGCTCGGGCTCGACGGACGGGGACGGGGCGGCCTGCGTCGCCTCCGGGTCGTCGGCGGGCGAGCCGGTCGCGGGGCGGCGCGCGGCGGCCGCGGGGCGGAACCGGGACAGCTCGTCCTGTTCGATGGCGATGGTCGGCTCGTGGCCGACCGGGGCCGCCGAGGCCTCACCGATGAAGTCGCTCAGCGCGGCGCTGATCTCCTGGGCCGTCTCGATCGAGGCGATGGCGTCGGTCGGGTTGAGCACCCGGTCGCAGACGGTGTCCAGCGCGCGCGGGACGCCGGCGCGGACCTGTCGGGGCCTGAGGATCCGGTCGTGGTCGCAGGGTGCGTCGGGCAGGCCGGACTCCTGGCTGCCCGGCCACTTGCCCACGAGCGTGGCGTAGAGGAGGCCGGCGAGGTTGTAGACGTCGGACTCGTGGTCGCTGAGCACCCGCCCGTCGACGGTCGCCGGCTGGCGGCCGTGCAGGACGGCGTCGACGACGAAGCCGATCAGCTTGACCGACCCGGCCTCGGTGACCATGACGTTCTCGGGGACGAGCCTGCCGTGGGCGATGCCATGGCTGTGTGCGACGGTGATCGCGTCGGCGACCTCCTTGACCAGCCAGGCGGCGCGGCGCGGCGGCAGTGGACCGTCGGCGAGGATCTTGTCGAGGGACATCCCGGTGCCCCACTCGTGGACGACGTAGACCACGCCGTCCTCGCGCGCGGCGTCGAGGACGCGGAGGAAGTGACCCTCGGTGATGGTGGCCGAGGTGCGGGCAGCGACCAGTACCGCCTCCGACCGGGGGTCGGAGGTGTCGATCACGTTGACCGCGACGCTGCGGGCCAGCGTCTGGTCGATGGCGCGCCAGAACCTCGCGCCGTCGGTGTCCTGGACCAGGTCCTCGAGACGGAAGCGTCCGGCAAGGACGGTGCCACGCCCGATCGGCTTGTCGGTCACGTCCCTCCTTCCCACCTCGGTCCCGGTTCTCCTGCCCCCTCGCAAACTACATGCTAGGTGGACCGACCCCGACCGAGCCGGGAAGCGACCAGCCCTAGGACAGAGGTGACCTCCCGGATCCGGAGCGCCTTCGCGAGGATCAGGAACACGGCCAGGTCGACCACGGACACGACCGCGAGCACCACCACGGCACGGATCTTGCCGTCCTCGTCGGGCCACACCGCGTCGAGGCCCAGCCGTGCCGCCCAGGCGACACCGGCCGCCACGGCGGCGGCGACGACGACCCGGCCGAGGAACGCGACGAGGGCCGGCGTCTCGAGCCCGCCGAGGAGGTGCCGGAGCACGCCGTACGACAGGGCCGCGCCCACGGCGTAGGCACCGACGTAGGCGGCGACGAGACCGGACGCGACGTCGTCGCCCCGCATGAGCTCGGTCACCGCGAGGGCCAGGCCGATGTTGGTGGCGGCGATCACACACTGGACCCAGAACACGGTCCGCGTGCGCTCCAGCGAGTAGAACCCGCGGAGCATCAGGAAGTGGACGGTGAAGAAGACCAGGCCCACGCCGAAGAGCGCGAGCGGGAGCGCGTAGTCGGGGAACGCCTCGGAGGCGGCTCCCCAGCCGTAGACCACGTTGGCCAGGTCCCGGGACACCAGAGGCAGCAGCAGCGCGAACGGGATGATGACGGTCAGCGCGGTGCGCAGGGTGGAGGCCAGGCTTCGGCTGACCCCGGCGAGGTCGTCCTCCGCCGCCCGGGCGGACAGTCGCGGGAGTATCGCGGTCGCGAGGGACACCGTGATCACGGCGTGCGGCACCATCACCAGCAGGAACGACTGGGAGTAGATGGTGTAGCCGGTGCCGGGGTCGCCGCCGTCGGTGAGCCCGGACGCCGCCCCCTCCGACGCCAGGCGTACGACGACGGAGTACGCGACCTGGTTGACGACGACGAACAGCACCGTCCAGATGCCGAGCCGGAGCGTGTGGCCCAGGCCGGTGCCGCGGAAGTCGAACCGGGGCCGGTAGGTGAACCCGGCCTTCTTCAGGTACGGCAGCAGCACGAGCATCTGGACCACGATCCCCAGCGTCGCGCCGAGGCCGAGGAGCAGCTCCTGCTCGGTGGTGTACGCGCTGGTGTCCTGCTTGGCCGCCGGCCCGAAGACGAACAGGTAGACGACCAGCACCAGGATCGAGATCACGTTGTTGGCGATCGGCGCCCACATCATCGGCCCGAACCGGCCACGCGCGTTCAGCACCTGGCCGAGCAGGACGAACATCCCGTAGAAGAAGACCTGCGGCAGCGTGTAGCGCGCGAAGTCGATCGCCGACTCCCGCTGCTCGGCGAGCTGGGGCGTCCAGTACGACGCGTCGAGGAACACCCGCATCAGCAGCGGGGCAGCGACCACCATCAGCACCGTGACCAGGCCGAGGAAGACGGCGGCCAGGGTGACGATCCGGTTTGTGTAGGACTCGCCGCCGTCCGGGTCGTTCTTCATCGCCCGGACCAGCTGTGGCACGAGCACCGCGTTGAACACACCCCCGGCCAGGAGGATGTAGAGCATGTTGGGGATCGTGTTCGCGATGTTGAACAGGTCCGCGTGCAGGTAGGCGCCGAGAGCCGCGGCGAGGAGGGCGCCGCGGACGAACCCGCTGACCCGGGACACCACGGTGCCCGCGGCCATCACCGCGCTCGAGGAGAGGATGCTGCGTCGCTCCTGGTCCTCGGAGTCCGGCACCGGGGGCAGAGCCGGATCGTCGTCCGGCTCGTCCGGGTCGCTCGGCAGGGTCGGGTCGCTCACGTGGTGATGTCCTTCATCAGGGGGCCGTGGGTCCGCTTCCGGTCACGCACGCGGCGGACGACGCGCATGGCGATCGCGGCGACGAACACCGCCGCACCGGTGCCCATGATCAGCCAGATGACCAGGCCGACCCGGCTGCTCCGGATCTTGATGACGGTGGACCGCCCGAGCGGCCGGCCGTCCTCGGTCGTCGGCACGAGCCGGACGGAGTGCACGCCGATGTCGGTCGCCCTCACCGGCATCCGGACGGTGGCGCGCTGCCCGGGCCCGAGCGAGACCAGGTCGGGGGAGCGGATCTCGAGCTCCTCGGTGCCGGTCTCCGCCTCGATGCCCACGGTCACCGGTTCGTCGAGGCCGTTGACGAGGGTGACCGCGAAGCTACCGGTCTCGCTGGACATGGTCACGAGCTGCGAGCCCTCGACGTAGACCTGGGAGAGCCGGCGGTGCACCTGCTCGGAGATCTCGCGGGTGCGGGCGCGGGCCCGGGCCGCGTAGGCGCGGGCGTGCACGGACGAGCCGAGCATCGCGGAGCGGCTGACCTGCTCGTCGATGGTGTCGTTCTCGGTCAGCAGCGCGGCGAGCACGTCCCCGGCCGCCCCGAGCTCCTGGGTGGCGAGCACGTTGGCGACCGGGAGCTCGTGCCGGCGGAGGCGCTTGGTGTAGGTGAGCCGTGCGTCGTACTCCTGGGTCTCGCTGACCGCGCGAGCGGTGCCGAGGCTGACGGTCCGGAGCCACGGCAGGTCCAAGCCGCTGAAGAACCCCGCGGTGCGCCAGTCGCGGCCCGGGTCCCACAGCTCCGGCGTCGACACGACCAGCGGCCGGTCCGGGCCGGCGGCCAGCCCGTGCACCGCCGCCTCGGCGAGGATCCTCTGGCGCAGCGCGAGCGCGTGGAACGGAGGGGTCGGCGTGGGGCCGCCGACCCTGGCGACCTCGCTGGTGAGCAGGGCCCGGCTGCCTTGGGGGAGGTCGATGGTGAGGGCGTCGGTGGCTGCCGCGCGCTCCGACAGCAGGACGGGCAGGGTGGGGTCGAGGTGGTCGACGGCGGGCGTGGGCAGCAGCCCGTTGAACGGCGCGACGACGGGCTCGGAGTCGATGCCGAGCTCCTCCATCGCCTCGACGCCGAGCCGGTAGGAGTTCTCGAACGTGCCGCCGAAGTCACCGCGCAGCAGGGTGGTCACGTCGACGTCGCCGTACGGCAGCGCCAGCACGTCCTGCTCGCCGGCCCGCGCGACGAAGTCGTTGAGCCAGCCACGCGCCACCTCGGCCTCCTCGCTCAGCTCGAGCAGCTGCTCCTCGGGCTCGGCCTCGCCGTCGGCGGTCCGACCGTCATCGGGCGCGGGGCTCTCGGTGAGGGGACTCTCGGGCACCGGACTCACCGAGGCGCTCGGGCCCGTCCCGTCGTCGATGGTGGGGGCCAGGTCGAAGGCCGGGTTGCCCTCCGACAGGGAGCGCGCCGCCTCGACCACGGCGGGGTCCGCGACCCAGGTGACGGGCACGTCGAAGGCGCTGCCGGCCAGGTCGACGATCCGGCCGAGCCTGCCCTCGTCGCCGAGACGGCGCGTCCAGCCGGCGACGTTGGCGAGCTGTCCGGCCGCCGTACGCCGCACCGGAGAGCGGAGCGGCACGACCAGCGAGAGCGTGGTCTCGGCCTGTCCGGTGTCGGGCATCAGCGGGATGAAGGTGCGGGCGCGGCCGTCGGCGCCGTCGATGCGGCCGTCCTCGTTGGCACCGAGCACGTGGACGCCGATCCAGTAGACGCCCGGCCCGCCGAACGTGAGCTCCGACACCGGGACCGTGAGCGTGTACTCCGTGCTCTCGCCCGGCTCGAGGTCGGAGACCTCGTCGTAGAGTCCCTCGTCGGTGACCCGGGCACCGACCTCGAGCGTCTCCGGTGTGGCGTTGGCCTCCTCGAGCTCCTCGGAGGACGTCATCGGCGAGCCGGAGGCGAAGAGGTAGACGTTGAGATCGGTCCAGGTGCTCTTCGAGCGGTTGCGGATCTCACCGGTCAGGGTGATCTGCCCGCGTCGGGGGACCGACGACGGGGTCATCGACTCGATGCTCACCGCGAGGGGCTGGCGCTCGGCGGCCGGGGCGGCTCGCGGGTGGGCGGCGACCGGGCCGGTGAGCGCTCCGGAGAGCAGGGCGCCGGCCGTCACCGCCGCTGCGGCACGGGCCAGACCTGCCTTCGCGCGTGCGGGGACGCGTCGTGCGGCAGGTGGGATCACGCGGTCGATGCTAACGGTCACCGAATCGGGCGGCGCAGGGTGCAACTAGAGTCTCTGCCGTGTCCGACAGCCCTGTGCGCATGAGTGAGGTCCAGCAGACCGCGGTGCGCGAGATGACCCGCATCGCGCCCGTCATCGACGAGCTGGGGGCACGGTTCACGGCGGCGGGCGAGGAGATAGCGCTGGTCGGCGGCCCGGTCCGCGACGCCCTCCTCGGCCGGCTCCAGAACGACCTGGACTTCACCACCTCCGCCCGGCCCGAGGTCACCGAGAAGCTGATCAGGGGCTGGGCCGAGGGCACCTGGGACATGGGCCGCGCGTTCGGCACGATCGGCTGCCGCCGTGGCGAGTGGCAGGTCGAGATCACGACGTACCGCTCCGATAGGTACGACCCGGGCTCCCGCAAGCCGGAGGTCGAGTACGGCGACACGCTCGAGGGCGACCTGGGCCGGCGGGACTTCACGGTCAACGCGATGGCGGTCTCCCTGCCCGGGCGCGAGTTCCAGGACCCGTACGGCGGACTGGTCGACCTGGCTCACCGGCGGCTGCGCACCCCGGGCCGTCCCGAGGACTCGTTCAGCGACGACCCGCTCCGGATGATGCGGGCGGCGCGCTTCGCCGCGCAGCTCGGGTTCGAGGTGGTCCCCGAGGTGGTGGCGGCGATGACGGACATGGCCGGCCGGATCGAGATCGTGTCCGCCGAGCGCGTGCGCGACGAGCTCGTGAAGCTGGTCTGCTCGCCGTACCCCCGCCGCGGCCTCACCCTGCTCGTCGACACCGGGCTGGCCGACCACGTGCTCCCCGAGCTGCCCGCACTGGCGCTCGAGCGCGACGAGCACCACCGGCACAAGGACGTGTACGAGCACACCCTGACCGTGCTCGAGCAGTCCATCGACCTCGAGCACCGCCTCGGCGAGGGCCCGGACTTCATCTCCCGGTTCGCGGCCCTGATGCACGACGTCGGCAAGCCGCGGACCCGGAGGTTCCTCGACGACGGAACCGTGACCTTCCACCACCACGACGTGGTCGGCGCGAAGATCGTGAAGAAGCGGATGCGGGCGCTGCGCTTCTCCAACGACGAGATCGACGCGGTGTCGAAGCTCGTCGAGCTGCACCTGCGCTTCCACGGGTACGGCTCGGGCGAGTGGACCGACTCAGCGGTCCGCCGCTACGTCCGCGACGCCGGCGACCAGCTCGAGCGGCTGCACATCCTCACCCGGGCCGACTCCACCACCCGGAACAAGCGCAAGGCCGAGCGGCTGCGCCGTGCCTACGACCACCTCGAGGAGCGGATCGCCAAGCTCGCCGAGCAGGAGGAGCTCGACTCGCTGCGTCCCGACCTCGACGGGAACCAGATCATGCAGCTGCTCGGCATCGGCCCGGGTCCCGAGGTGGGGCGTGCCTACAGGTACATGATGGAGCTGCGGATGGACCGCGGTCCGCTGAGCGAGGAGGAGGCCACCGCGGCCCTCCTCGACTGGTGGAAGTCCCAGGCCTCCTGACAAGGTACGGCGGACGAGCGCACGAGCCCCTAGGCTGCCGGGCATGAAGTCAGAGCTCTTCGCCCAGTCCAACCTCGAGATCGCAGGCGACCAGCGGTTCGCGCTCCAGAACTCCCAGATCCTGCGGGTCTCCCTCGGCGCCGACGTGCTCGCGGTCAAGGGCGCGATGGTCGCCTACCAGGGCCAGATCGCCTTCCACCACGAGAAGGCGGGCGGCATGGGCAAGCTCCTGAAGAAGGTGCTGACCAGCGAGGACATGCCCTTGATGCGGGTGAGCGGCCACGGCGAGGTGTTCTTCGCCAACGAGGCCGGCTACGTCCACCTCCTCGAGCTGACGGGTGACGGCATCAGCGTCAACGGCGGCAACCTCCTCGCCTTCGACGCGAGCCTGGGCTGGGACATCAACCGGGTGAAGGGCGCGGGCATCATGGCCGGCGGCCTGTTCAACACGACCATCAGCGGTCAGGGCACCGCCGCGCTCTGCACGGTCGGGAAGCCCGTCGTGCTCGACTGCTCGGTCCAGCCCACCTACGTCGACGTCCAGGCCGCGGTGGCGTGGTCGGCGGGCCTCGTGCCGCAGGTCGTGTCGAGCATGAACATGAAGTCCATGCTGCGCGGAGGGTCGGGCGAGGCGTTCCAGTACGCCTTCCACGGACCGGGCTTCGTGGTCGTTCAGCCCTACGAGTGGCGTGCTGAGGCCCAGCAGTCCGGCCGTGGTGGGGGCGGCGGGATCGGCGACCTGTTCGGAGGCTAGACCGGGCGGATGCGGCGCGCGTGACGGTGCGACGCGCGGGCGTAGAGGAGTGCGGTCGCGACGTAGCCGAGCGCGACCACCACGAGCATCGCGTGGGATCGGCCGTTGTCGGGGAGCACGACCGCGGCCACCGCGGCGGCGGCCACGAACGCGACGTTGAAGATCACGTCGTACAGCGAGAAGATCCGGCCCCGGTAGGCGTCGTCGACACCGGCCTGGACGAG
This sequence comes from Nocardioidaceae bacterium, assembly GCA_035762105.1. GTDB lineage: Bacteria > Actinomycetota > Actinomycetes > Propionibacteriales > Nocardioidaceae > Nocardioides_C. The sequence continues at coordinate 24,350 of DASTPU010000084.1, forward strand.
GGTGTCGACGCAGATCTTGATGCCCTGCGAGGCCACCCCGAGGAAGTACGCCGAGACGAGCAGGGCGCCCTCGGTGAAGAACAGCCCCGGCATCAGCTGGGTCACGGCCGCGGCGCCGAGCAGGGTGAGGATCCACGTGCGCAGCGTGACCCGCTCGGTCACGAACGGCGTGATGAACGCGGCGCTGATGAAGCCCGCCCCACTGACCAGGATCGCGACGGCCAGGCCGTTGAACGCCGCGTCGGCCTCGTCGGGGGCGTTGAAGTAGTTGCGGTGCAGCAGGATCAGCATCACCGTAGCGATGCCGAAGAAGAACCGGTGCGCGCCGATCGTGGCCAGGCCGTGCGCGACGGTACGACGGTGGCCAAGGTGCATGAGCCCGTCGACGAGCCCTCGTGCGACGTGGCGAGCGGCCTCCCGGACGGCGGGTCGGGTCGGGTCGAAGGCCGGGCCGAGGAGCGGGCGGGGGATGCGGAGCGCGAGCAACGCCGCCCCGGCGTAGACGGTCGCCGCGGTGAGCAGCACGACCACGTCCCCGTCGACCACCGTGCCCTCCGACACCACCCTGCCCGTCGTACCGGCGGCGACGCCGAGCAGCGAGGCCAGCGTGCCGCTGGTGGGGGTGACCGCGTTGGCCATGATCAGGTCGGGCGGGTCGACCACGTGCGGCAGCGACGCGGACAGGCCGGCGAGCAGGAACCGGTTCACCGACAGCGCGGCCAGGATCAGCACGAACAGCAGCGGCCCGCCGAGGTCGGCCGCGATGCCCCCGGCGATGGTGCCGACGATGACCACGCGCGCGGCGTTGGAGAAGACGAGCACCTGACGGCGCGACCAGCGGTCCAGGAAGACGCCGACGAACGGGCCGAGGATGCTGAACGGCAGGAGCACCACGGCGAGGGCTGCCGCGATCCCGGCAGGGGAGGGTGCCTGCTCGGGCGAGAAGATGACGTACGACGCGAGCGCCACCTGGAAGACGCCGTCGGCGAACTGGCTGGTGACCCGGACCGCGAAGAGCCGGCGGAACCACCTCCCCCGGAGCAGGTGCACCAGGTGCCGCCACGTCGTCACGCCGATCGGCCCCTTTCCCTGCCCGTCTCCGCCCTCGATCTTCCCAAGTTCTCCCTGGGAAAGGGTCACTCCCCCCGACGAGTGCGCCGAGGGGAGTGACCCTTTACCCGGTTCTCCTGGGAAGGTGCGCCGGGGTCAGCGCTCGACCTCGCCGCGGATGAAGGCCTCGAGCTTGGCCCGGCCCTGGTCGTCGGGCATCTGCACCGGCGGCGACTTCATCAGGTAGGTCGACGCCGACAGGATCGGGCCGCCGACGCCCCGGTCGAGCGCGATCTTGGCGGCGCGGACCGCGTCGATGATGATGCCCGCGCTGTTGGGGGAGTCCCACACCTCGAGCTTGTACTCGAGGCTCAGCGGGACGTCACCGAACGCGCGGCCCTCGAGGCGGACGTAGGCCCACTTGCGGTCGTCGAGCCACTGGACGTAGTCCGAGGGGCCGATGTGGACGTTCTTGTCGGACACCTTGCCGGCCAGGGAGCCGTGCAGGTTCGAGGTCACCGACTGGGTCTTGGAGACCTTCTTCGACTCCAGGCGGTCGCGCTCGAGCATGTTCTTGAAGTCCATGTTGCCGCCGACGTTGAGCTGGTAGGTGCGGTCGAGCGCCACGCCGCGGTCCTCGAACAGCTTCGCCATGACGCGGTGGGTGATGGTCGCGCCGACCTGCGACTTGATGTCGTCGCCGACGATCGGGACGCCCGCGTCCTCGAACTTCTTGGCCCACACCGGGTCGGAGGCGATGAACACCGGGAGCGCGTTGACGAAGGCCACACCGGCGTCGATGGCGCACTGGGCGTAGAACTTCGCCGCCTCCTCGGAGCCGACAGGCAGGTAGCAGACCAGGACGTCGGCCCGGGTCTCCTTCAAGGTGGCGACCACGTCGACCGGCTCGGCGTCGGACTCGTCGATGGTCTCGCGGTAGTACTTGCCGAGGCCGTCGAGCGTCGGGCCGCGCTGGACGTTCACGCCGGTCGGCGGGACGTCGGCGATCTTGATGGTGTTGTTCTCGGAGTTGTTGATCGCGTCCGACAGGTCGAAGCCGACCTTCTTGGCGTCGACGTCGAAGGCGGCGACGAACTCCACGTCGTTCACGTGGTAGTCACCGAACTTCACGTGCATGAGGCCGGGGACGGAGCCCGCGGGGTCGGCGTCCTTGTAGTACTCGACACCTTGGATGAGGGAGGTCGCGCAGTTGCCCACTCCCACGATTGCTACACGTACCGAACCCATCGGGCTCTCCTCACTACCTATGCGTTTTCTGTCGGTTGGTTGTCCAGGGGGCTCTTCTTCTGTCCAGCGGTGCGCTCGGCGGCGATCAGGTCCGAGAGCCAGCGGACCTCCCGCTCGACCGACTCCACGCCGTGGCGCTGCAGCTCGGTCGCATAGCGGTCCATCTCCTTCTGCGTGCGGGCGAGCTGGGACTGCACCCGGGCGAGCCGCTCCTCGAGGCGGGTACGCCGACCCTCGAGGATGCGCAGCCGGATCTCCATGTCGGTGCGGCTGAAGAACGCGAACCGCACGTCGAAGCTGTCGTCCTCCCAGGCGGACGGACCGGCCTGCCCCATGAGCTCGGTGAACCGGGCGTCGCCGGCCTCGGTGAGCTCGTACACGATCCGCTGCCTGCGGCTGACTCCGGCCCCGCTGCCCGTCGTTTGGGTGGACGAGGGGGCCTGCTCGGCGATCCACCCGGCTTTGAGCATCCGCTTCAGCGCCGGGTACAGCGAGCCGTAGGAAAGCAGCCGGCTCCAGCCGAGCACCACGTTGAGCTGCTTGCGGAGCTCGTAGCCGTGCATGGGCGACTCGTGCAGCAGTCCGAGGACCGCGAGCTCGAGGGTGTCGCCGCGCCGTGCCACGTCTGACCTTCTTCCGGAGTCGAATAGCGGAAGCACCTATCGTACCGATATATCGAGTGCACGTCATACCCCGCTGCCCGCGTGACCCGCGTCGCACCTTTGGCCCGGTTCGCGCGCTCCCCCGTACCCTCTACTCGAGCAGTCCGTTCGACTTCCCCTGCCCCGGAGAGAAACTCTTGAGTGCACAGCGCAAGCCCAGCACGCCTCCTGGAGGCCGCCGGAGCACCGCCAAGAAGGGCGGCGGCGGCAAGAAGGCCCCGAAGCAGAGCCTCGGTCGCCGGATCCTGAAGTGGGGTCTGGTCACCGGCTTCGTCGGGTTGGTGCTGGGGGTCCTCGGGTTCGCCTACGTGTACGCCGCGACCGACATCCCGGACCCCAACGAGGAGTTCCAGGCCCAGACGACCTTCGTCTACTACGAGGACGGGAAGTCCGAGCTCGGCCGGTTCGCGGAGCAGAACCGCGTGAGCATCCCGCTGTCGGAGATGCCCCAGCACGTGCAGGACGCGGTGATCGCGGCTGAGAACCGCTCCTTCTGGGAGGACCGCGGCATCGACCCGAAGGGCATCCTGAGGGCTGCGTTCAGCAACGCCACCAGCGAGTCCACCCAGGGTGCCTCGACCATCACCCAGCAGTACGTCAAGATCCTGTACCTCTCCCAGGAGCGGACGCTGACGAGGAAGGTCAAGGAGGCCTTCCTCAGCCTCAAGATCCACAACGAGAAGTCCAAGGAGGAGATCCTCCAGGGCTACCTGAACACCATCTACTTCGGCCGTGGCGCCTACGGCATCCAGGCCGCCGCGCAGGCGTTCTTCGAGAAGGACGCGAAGGACCTGAGCGTGCGCGAGGGTGCCGCGCTGGCCGCGATCCTCAACCGTCCCGGCAGCTTCGACCCGGCCGACGGACGGGAGGCGAAGCAGCGGCTGGAGGAGCGCTACCGGTACGTCCTGAGCGGCATGGTCGACATGGGCGTGCTCGACCCCGAGGCGGGGGAGAAGGCGGCCGAGAAGCTGCCGAAGTTCCCCGAGATCGACGTGCAGGACAGCCTCGGCGGCCCCAAGGGCTTCCTGCTCTCGCTGGTCGAGTCCGAGCTGCGTGAGCTGGAGTTCACCGACGCCGAGATCGAGGGCGGCGGCCTCCAGGTCACCACCACGTTCACCAAGAAGATGCAGCGCGCCGCCGTCGCCGCCGTCAAGCAGGAGCGGCCGCGCGAGAACGCCAAGGGCGTCAACATCGGACTCGCCGCGGTGGAGCCGGGCACAGGTGAGCTCAAGGCGATGTACGGCGGAGCGGACTACGTCGAGGACCAGCGGAACTGGGCCCTCACCGGCCGGCAGCCGGGGTCGACGTTCAAGCCCTTCGCGCTCGCCGCCGGCCTGCTCAACGACATCAGCCTCTTCGACGTCTTCGACGGCAACACCCTCAGCCTGCCCGGCGACATCGAGGTCAACAACGAGGGCGGGCAGCAGTACGGCCCGGTCGACATGACGACGGCGACCGAGAACTCCATCAACACCGCCTACGTCGACATGACGATGCAGATGGAGGGCGGCGCCCAGGAGGTCGTCGACGCGGCCGTCGCGGCGGGCATCCCGCGCAAGGCGCCCGGCCTCAAGCCGGACCCGACGATCACGCTCGGCACCGCCGACATCAAGCCGGTGGACCTCGCCGCCGCCTACGCCACCTTCGCCAACCAGGGCAAGCGCAACGACTGGTTCGTGATCAAGAAGGTGACCAGCCAGAGCGGCAAGGAGCTCTACACGCACGAGAAGCAGGAGAAGCGCGTCTTCCCCGCGGACGTCACCTCCAACGTCGTCTACGCCCAGCAGCAGGTGGTGGAGTCCGGTACCGGCACCGAGGCGCTCGAGCTCGGCTGCCCCGCCGCCGCCAAGACCGGTACGGCGAACCTCCGGCCCGACACCCCGGGCGTCACGTCGGCGTGGTTCGCGGGCTACACCCCGCGTCTGTCCGCCGCGGTGATGTACGTCAAGGGCAAGGACGGCACGGGCAACCTCGACGGGGTGGGCGGCCTGAGCGACTTCTACGGCGGGGCCTACCCGGCCCGCACCTGGACCGCCTTCATGCAGAAGGCCCTCGCTGGCAAGGAGTGCGCGGAGTTCCCCGAGGTCGACTACGTGAACGGGTCGCCGACCCCGACGTACACCCCGGACCCGACGCCGACCGAGGCGCCGAGCCCGACCGAGGAGCCCTCGCCGAGCCCGTCGCCGACCGAGGAGTTCACCCCGCCGGGTCAGGTCTCGAAGTCCCCGACCCCGACCGAGAGCCCGACCCCGACGCCGAGCCCGATCCTCCCGCCGCCGGAGGAGAGCACTCCGCCGCCGGGGCAGGAGACCGACGGCCCGGGCAACGGCAACTGACGTGAGCCCGGGGGAGGTCGCGCGGCCCTCGCTCGACGACCCCGTGGTGACCGTCGCCTCGGAGGTGGTCGGCGGGCCCGTCGGCGAGCATGCCGCGCCGCACCCGTGGTGGACGCCCGTCCGCGTGGTCCTGGCCGTCGCGGCGCTCGCGTTCGTGCTCGGCATGGTGCAGAAGACCCCGTGCGTGGCCACGAGCTGGGCCGACACCGACGTCCGCTACGGCGCGATGTGCTACTCCGACGTGCCCTACCTCTACACGGGGCGGGGGTTCGCGGAGCTGGCGGTGCCGTACAGCGACACCGGTGGGCGCTACCAGGTGCTGGAGTACCCGGTGGTGATCGGCTACTTCGCCTACGGCGCCGCGGTCATCACCCAGGCCGTGACCGGTGACGTCGACCTGGAGGCACGCCGTGCGCTGCCGGCCGACCAGGTCCACGCCGCCCCGGGCGTGGGGGTCGAGGCCGACCTGTACTTCATGGTCACCGCGATCCTGCTCGGCGCCGCGCTGCTCCTTGCGGCGTGGTTCATGGCGGGTGCCCAGCGAGGCCGGCCGTGGGACGCCATGCTCTTCGTCGCCGCGCCGGCCCTCGTGCTCACCGGCCTGATCAACTGGGACCTCCTCGCTGTGGCGATGGTGGCGGGGGCGTTCTGGGCCTGGGCCCGCGGGCGTCCGGTGCTGACCGGCGTGATGATCGGCCTCGGCACGGCCACCAAGCTCTATCCGATGTTCCTCCTCGGCGCCCTCCTCGTGGTGTGCCTGCGGAACCGCCGGATGCGGGAGTTCGCTCTGGCCACCGGTGCCGCCGCCATCGCCTGGCTGGTGGCCAACCTGCCCGTGATGCTGCTCGGCTGGCAGCAGTGGAAGGTGTTCTGGTCCTTCAACTCCGAGCGCGGCGCCGACCTCGGCTCGCTGTGGCTGGTCTGGCAGCAGGCGGGGCACACCGTGACTCCCGGGACGATCAACCTCGTGTCGTGGGTGTTCTTCGGCGTGGTCTGCGCTGCCGTGCTCGTGCTCGGTCTGCGCGCCCGTCGTACCCCCCGCGTCGCGCAGCTGGCGTTCCTGGTCGTGGCCGGGTTCCTGCTGGTCAACAAGGTGTACTCACCGCAGTACGTGCTGTGGCTGCTTCCGCTCGCGGTGCTCGCCCGGCCGCGGTGGCGCGACCTGCTGATCTGGCAGGCGGGCGAGGTGTTCTACTTCGCGGCCGTCTGGCTCTACCTCGGCACCTTCACCGCGTCGAGCGTCAGCGGCGCACCCGACCGGCTGTACTGGGTGGCGATCTTCGTCCGCGTGCTGGCCGAGCTCTACCTCATGGCGGTCGTCGTGCGGGACGTCCTCCGCCCGTGGCACGACCCGGTGGCGGAGGAGCCCCTCCCCTCCGTCCGATCCGTCCGACCTCGGTATGCGCGGAGTGATGCCTAGGTCACGCCGGCCATACCGATGTCGTTCTCGGGGCGGTCAGCCGACCACGGTCCGGTCGAAGCGCGTGGTCGTGAACCGCACGCGTACGTCGACCTCCTCGCCGATCTCCGGCACCGGCGCGCCGTGCGGGAGGAACAGCATCGAGGCCTGCATGTGCGGGGGCTCGGCGAACAGCCGGTGCTTCCCGCCGATGGTGTAGGGCGAGCGCACGAAGCCGGCCGCGTCGAGGCCGCCCTTCGCCAGGGTCACCGCGCGCTGCCGCAGGCCCTCCGCCGCGGGTGGGGCCTCCAGCCCGATGCCGTGGGCGGTGCCGCCGGAGACGACGAGGATCGTTCCGGACTTCGGCGCGCTGCGCCCGCGGTAGCCGAACACGTCGCCGCGCTCGACCGGGTGCGCGTCGAGCACGGTCGCCCGCACGGCCAGCGCGCCGCGGTCGCCGAGCCACAGGCCCGTGCCGACGCGGGGGCGCAGCTCGTAGTCGGGATAGGTCGCGGCGAGCCGGGCGAACTCGCTCTCGGTGAGGTGGGAGACGTACACCCGCTGCGTGGGCAGGCCGGCCGCGACGATGTCGGTCATCAGCCGCTCGACCTCGGAGAGGTGGGAGCCGTGCGCCATCGGGAGGTGCAGGGCGGCGCCCTCGACCTCGACCGCGTCGGTGAGCAGGTCCCCGGCGTCGCGGAGGCCACGAGCGGAGAAGCCGTGGCGGCGCATCGAGGTCATCCGCTCCAGGACCACACGCGGCCGGTCGTCACGGGCCATGAGCTCCTTGAGGTCCTCGAGCCGGCCGACTGTGTGGACGACCCGGTCGTCGTACACGACTGCCTGCTCGAACGGGCGCCACGGGGTGAGCACGAGGATCGTGCCGTCGAACCGGCTCCGGACCTCCTCCACCTCTGCGTAGGTCCCGACCGCGACGGTGTCGACGCCGAGCCAGGTGGCCTTGCGGGCCAGTCGGGCGTTGCCGAAGCCGTAGCCGTTGCCCTTGATGACGGGCACGATGCCGGGATAGGTCTCCAGGACGCCGCGCATGTGGGCGCGCCAGCGGTCGCCGTCGACGTACAGGCTCAGTGACATCGCAGATCCCCTCAGCCCCGACGCTTCATGTACATCTCGAAGGCCTTGTAGAGCAGCGGCCTCAGCGGCAGGTCCCACTCACCGGCGTACTCGACTGCCTCGCCGCCGGTGCCGACCTTGAACTGGATCAGGCCCACGTGCGGGTCCTCGGGGTCGAGGGTGTCGGTGATCCCGCGCAGGTCGTAGACGTCGGCGCCAGCGGCGAGCGAGTCGGAGATCATCGCCCACTGGGCGGCGTTGGAGCCGCGTACGTCGCGCTTCTCGGTCGAGGAGGCGCCGTAGGAGTACCAGGTGTGGCCACCGACGCGGACCCAGATCGTGGCCGCGACCAGGTCACCCTCGTGGCGTGCGAGGTAGAGCCGGATCCGGTCCGGCTCCTCCTCGAGCAGCGCACGGAACATCGTCTGGAAGTACGACAGAGGACGCGGCGTGAAGTGGTCGCGCTCGGCGGTGTGCGTGTAGAGGTCGTGGAACTCCTTCAACGCCGGCTCGAGCTCCTCGTTGGCGACGCGGGTGACCTCGACGCCCTCCTTCGCGGCCTTCTTGATGTTGCGCCGCCACTGCTGGTTCATGCCCTTGAGGACGTCGTCCTCGGTGCGGCCCTTCAGCGGGATCTGGAAGTTGTAGCGCGGCTGGCCGGCGGCGAACCCGCCCTCGACGGCCTGCAGCCTCCAGCCGAGGTCGGTCAGCTGGGACACGACCCGGGCGCCCACCTGGGAGCGCTCGGCCGGGGCGATCTCGGTCAGCGTCCTGACCGAGTCGTCGGCGACGCCCTTCTTCACGTCGGCGGCGCTCCACCGCCGGGTCACCACGGGCGGGCCCATCCGGACGCCGAACGCGCCCTGTTCGGCGAGGTGCTTGGTCATCGGCGCGAGCCAGTCGCTGAGCTCGTCGGCGTGCCAGTCGATGACCGGGCCCTCGGGGAGGTAGGCGAGGTACCGCTTGACCTTGGGCAGCTGCCGGTAGAGCACGAGTGCCACGCCGACGAGCTCGGAGCCGGCGAACCAGCCGAGGGACTCGGCCTTCCACTCGCTCTTCACCTTCGCCCATGCCGGCGTCTGCAGGAAGCTCGCCGACCTCTGCTGCCTGATGAAGCCGAGGTGCTCTTCTGGCGTGATGGTCCGGACGGTCAGGGGGGAGGTCACGCGCCCGAGCCTAACGGGAGGGCAGAGCCGGGACGGCTGCGGTCAGGAGGCGACCGCCTCCGTGCGCTCCGGCCGCGGGCAGCGTCGCGGGCGACCGGCGTCAGAGACGGGTGCGGAGCCAGTCGAAGTCGGCCTTGTGGGCCGACGCCGGGCCGGGCGTCTCGCAGACGACCGGCGCGCCCGCCTCCCGGACGACGGCGGCGAGCTCGTCAGGGTCGATCTGCCCGGACCCGAAGTTGGTGTGCCGGTCCGCGCCGGAGTCGAAGGCGTCCCGGCTGTCGTTGGCGTGGACCAGGTCGATCCGGCCGGTGATCGCGAGCACCTTCTCCACGACGCCCGTCAGGTCGATGCCGCCGGCGTGTGCGTGGCAGGTGTCGAGGCAGAACCCGACCTGGTCGGCGCCCTCCGCCTGGGAGATCGCCTCCCACACCCGGCCGATCCGGTCGAGGTGGCGGGCCATGGCGTTCTCGCCGCCGGCGGTGTTCTCGATCAGCAGCGGGATCTTGATGTCCGTCGCCTCGACGGCCTTGCGCCAGTTGTCGAACCCCTTCTCCGGGGAGTCGTCCTTGTTGACGTGGCCGCCGTGGACGATGAGGCCCTTGGCGCCGATCGAGGCAGCCGCGTCCATGTGCTTCTGGAGCAGCTTGCGGCTCGGGATCCGGATCCGGTTGTTCGTCGTCGCGACGTTGATGATGTACGGCGCGTGGACGTAGAGGTCGATGCCGTGCTCCTCGGCCGCGGCACGGAGGGCGTCGGCCCCTCCGTCGTACCGGAACTCCGGGCCCTTGTAGCCCTGTGGGTCCCCGAGGAAGAACTGGGTGAGGGCCGCCCCGCGGTCGAGCGCCTCGCCGACCGGGTCCTGCTGGTCGACGTGCGCGCCGATGCGGAGCGTCTCTGCGGTGGTGGGCTCAGGCATGGCCCCAGCCTAGGTGCCCTCGCCGACACCGCCACCCATGCGTCGGGTCAGAGGTCGACGGTCTTGTTGTCGCCCTCGTAGCGCTCGCCGGTGACCTTGGCCTTGAGCAGGTTGAGGACCTGCGTGACCTTGCTGCCCGGGGAGTCCCAGTACTCCGCGGAGTCGGCGGAGACCCTGATCAGGACGTTCTCAGGGTTCTCCGGGCCGCCCTGCATCCACGCGTCGGTGAAGGTGTTCCACAGCTCCTTCAGCTTGTCGACGTCGTTCACGACCTCGGCAGTGCCCGCGACCGAGACCCACGAGTCGTTGGAGGAGTAGGAGACGTTGACCCGAGGGTCGCGCGCGATGTTGGTGACCTTCTCCGAGGCGCGCTCGGCGATGAACCACAGGTCCGCGTCGGGCTCGACGTCCTGCGTGGCCATCGGCTGGCTCACGATCCGGCCCTGCGGGTCGAGCGTGGTGAGCATCGCGATCCGGCTGTCCTTGATGAGCTTCCTGACCTTGTCCTGGTTCTCGGTCATGGTGGTTCCTCTCCTGGTGCTGCTCGTGGGTTGCGTCGCGGCCGCCGTACCCTCTCCGCGGCGGTCCATGACCGCACCGTCGCCCGCGGACGGGGCCTGTGGACGACGATTCGCCGGGCCTCCACGGGCGCTGATACCCTGGGGCGTCGATCGGCTCGACCCCAAGACATGAGTGGGTGTCGGGCCGTCGGTACGTCGCAGCCGCCGAGCGCCCGTCCCGGGCAGCAGCGGGTACGACGGACGCAAGCCCTCCTGCCACGGAGACGCCGTGGCCGCCTGAGTCCGAAGGAGGTGGAGACCGCTTTGCGTGCCTATGAAGTGATGGTCATCCTCGACCCCGACCTCGAAGAGCGCACTGTTGCGCCTTCGCTGGAGCAGTACCTCAACAACGTCGTCATCAAGGACGGCGGGACGGTCGGATCGGTGGACGTCTGGGGACGCCGCCGCCTGGCCTACGAGATCAACAAGAACGCCGAGGGCATCTACGCCGTCATCGACCTGCAGGCCGAGCCGGCCACGGTGAAGGAGCTCGACCGTCAGCTTTCGCTGAACGAGTCGGTGCTGCGCACTAAGGTCATTCGTCCCGACGTCCGCTGACCAACACGTCGTCCCGTTCGCCCTCGCGGTGACCGGGACGTCCCGATCAGAACATCGCGTCACCCGACCGATTCCCCCGGTCACTCTCGTCGGACAACATCGACAGATACCAAGACTGGAGGCCTGACATGGCAGGCGAAACACCCATCACCGTCGTCGGCAACCTGACCGCCGACCCGGAGCTGCGCTTCACCCCGTCGGGTGCGGCGGTCGCGAACTTCACCGTCGCGTCCACGCCGCGCACGTTCGACAAGCAGAGCAACGAGTGGAAGGACGGCGAAGCCCTCTTCCTCAACTGCTCGGTGTGGCGGCAGGCGGCCGAGAACGCTGCCGAGTCGCTTCAGCGCGGCATGCGGGTGATCGTCCAGGGCAGGCTGAAGGCGCGCTCCTACGAGACCCGCGAGGGTGAGAAGCGCACGGTCTTCGAGATCGACGTCGACGAGGTCGGCCCGAGCCTGAAGTACGCCACGGCCAAGGTCACCAAGACCACCCGTCAGGGCGGTCAGGGTGGTGGCGGCGGCTATGCCGGCGGCGACGACCCGTGGGCCACCGGCGGCGGCCAGGGGGGCGGCCAGTCCGCGCCGCAGGGCGGCGGCTGGGGCGGCCAGCAGGGTAGCCAGCAGGGCGCCGGCCAGGGTGGCGGCGGCTGGGGCGGCCAGCAGGGTGGCGGCTCGGGGGGCAACGACCCCTGGGCTACTCCCGGCGTTGGCGGCTCCTCCGACGAGCCCCCGTTCTGATCACCGGCACCGTCGTGCTCCCGTGAGGGACGCGGCGGGCCGAACAGTCCGAGTTCAACACTGACCATTCCGGCGAGAGCCGGGCTCTACGAAAGGGAGCACCACAATGGCCAAGCCAGTACTCCGCAAGCCGAAGAAGAAGGTTTGCCAGTTCTGCAAGGAGAAGGTGTCCTACGTCGACTACAAGGACACCACCCTGC
>DASTPU010000085.1:0-24918 GCA_035762105.1 Nocardioidaceae bacterium
CCGAGGCCGGCATCGACCTCGACGACGAGCCCGCCGCCCTGTTCCAGCTCCTGGTGCTGACCCAGCTGTTCTCGACCCGGATCTCCGCCGACATCGCGGTGGCCGCGGCACGCGAGCTGTTCGAGGCGGGCTGGCGAACGCCGCAGAAGATGCTCGAGTCGACCTGGCAGCAGCGCGTCGACGCCCTCGGCCGCGCCGGCTACCGGCGCTACGACTTCAGCACCTCCACCAAGCTCGAGGAGCTCTCGCGCAAGGTCATGAACGAGTACGGCGGCGACCTGCGCCATCTCCGGCCGAGCGGCCCGGACGCCGCCCAGGAGCTCGCGAAGACGATCGAGTCGTTCCCCCGGATCGGCCCCACCGGCGCACGCATCTTCTGCCGCGAGGTCCAGGACGTGTGGCCGGAGGTGAGGCCGTACTTCGACGACCGCGCGCTGAAGGCGGCGAGGCGACTCGGGCTTCCGACCGACCCCGACCGCCTCGCCCGGCTCGCACCGAAGGGGCAGGTCGCCGTCCTCGCCTCTGCCCTCGTCCGGGCCGAGCGCCACCACTGACCTGCCCCCACGCGCCGTTCCGCCACGCGGTCCCCCGGCCCGCGACATCCGAGGGACCGCCCCCACCTGCTCGGGACCTTCGACCCGGCGGGTGGTGCCGTTGGGTCCTCCACGCCGTGGGAGCGCGCCAGAGAGGCTGAAGCTCCCGGAAACCGAGACGAGGAGTTCAGCAATGAAGGCTGCCGTGGTGCCCGCCCTGGGCGTACCCCTGGAGATCCGTGACGTACCCGTGCCCACGCCGGGACCGGGCCAGGTCCTGGTACGCATCGAGGCGTGCGGTCTGTGCCACACCGACATCCACGCTGCCCGCGGTGACTGGCCGGTCAAGCCCAAGATGCCGCTCATCCCTGGCCACGAGGGCGTCGGCCGCGTCGTCGAGCTGGGAGAAGGCGAGCAGTCGCTCGAGGTGGGGGACCGGGTCGCACTCCCCTGGCTGGGTTACGCCTGCGGCCGGTGCCGCTACTGCATCGCCGGCTGGGAGACCTACTGCCTGACACCGCAGTACATGGGCTACACGATGGACGGCGGGTACGCCGAGCTCGCGGTCGCCTACGCCAGCCACGTGGTGCGGGTGCCCGACGGGGTGGACCCCGTGGAGGCCGCCCCCATCACCTGCGCCGGGGTCACGACGTACAAGGCGCTGAAGGTGGCGAAGCCACAGCCGACCGAGACCGCGATGATCGTCGGGATCGGTGGTCTCGGGCACCTCGCCCTGCAGTACGCCAAGATCTTCGGGACCACCGCCGTGGCCCTCGACGTGGAGGACGAGAAGCTCCGCCTCGCCGAGGACCTGGGCGCCGACCACGTCGTCGACGGGCGCGGGGATCAGGCCGGTGAGCTCGCCGCACTCGGCGGCGTCGACGTCGCCGTCGTGACCGTGCCGTCGCCCGCCGCGATGCGCGCCGCTCACGCAGCCCTCAACCCGAACGGGCGCCTGGTCCTGGTCGGTCTGCCGGCGGACAACCGGCTCGAGCTGCCCGTGTTCGAGACCGTCCTCAAGGGCATCTCGGTGATCGGCTCGCTGGTCGGCACGCGCAACGACCTCGCTGAGTGCTTCACGCTGCACGCGCAGGGCCGCACGCGGGTCATCGCCCAGACCCGCAAGCTCGAGGACGTCAACGAGTGCTTCGAGGAGGTGCTGGCAGGGAAGGTCCCGGCCCGGCTCGTCTTCGACCTCACCTGAGACGTGCCCACGGGACGTAGCGGATCAGCCCCAGGACGGTGAGCCAGAGGTACGCCACGCCGGCCACGGCGTAGCCGACCGCCCAGGCCAGCTCCAGCGACACGAGGGCGTCGAGGGAGCTCCTGTAGGCGTACCTCGCCACGGGCAGCGCACCGAGCAATAACACCGCGAGCACGAGCCCTTCCAGCAGGACCTCGAGCCGGGAAGGCACGCGGGCTCGACGCGGCTTCTCGGGCCGGTCGGTCACGTCCAGCCAGTGCGAGTACACGGCCACGGCCGCGACTCCGACCGCCGCGGCGATCAGCGCGACGACGGTCATCTGCAGCGCCCGGGTGTGCAGGCCCGAGCGCACCGCGTTCGTTCCCTCGGTGATCGCCACGTACGCGACGGGCACGGCCGCGGTCACCAGAGCGGCGACCACCGCGCCGGCAAGGATCTGCGCCTCCAGAGTGCGCCGCCTCATGGCTCCATTCTGCTCCGACAGGAGCGCGCGAGCGCCTCGGTGCCGCGGCGTAGCCGGCTACGAGACTCGGCCTACTGTGAGTGACGAAGTCCTGACGTGGAGGAGATCGCCATGGCCCTCGGACAGCTCGGCACGCCCGACCGCCCGACCTTCGGGCTCGACACGTTCGGCGACCGCGGCACCGACGCCGACGGCCGCGTCGTCTCCCACGCCGAGGCGGTGCGCCAGGTCGTCCAGGAGGCCGTCCTGGCCGACCGGCTCGGCCTCGACTTCATCGGCGTCGGCGAGCACCACCGCGACGACTTCGCGATCTCCTCCCCCGACGTCGTGCTCGCGGCGATCGCCGGCCGCACCGGACGGATCCGCCTGGGCACCAGCGTCACCGTGCTGAGCTCCGACGACCCGGTGCGGGTGTTCGAGCGGTTCTCGACCCTCGACGCCCTGTCCCGCGGCCGGGCCGAGGTCACCCTCGGCCGAGGCTCCTTCACGGAGTCGTTCCCGCTGTTCGGCCACCGGCTCGAGGACTACGAGGTCCTCTTCACCGAGAAGCTCGACCTGTTCACGCACCTGCTCCGCGAGGAGCCGGTCACCTGGGAGGGCACCACCCGCCGTCCCCTGACCGGCCAGCGTGCCTACCCGCCGACCGAGTCCGGCCGCCTGCCGACGTGGGTCGGTGTCGGCGGCACCCCGCAGTCGGTGGTGCGCGCGGCCAGGTACGGGATGCCGCTGGTGCTCGCGGTGATCGGCGGCTCCCCCGCACAGTTCGCGGGCCTCGTCGAGCTCTACCACCGCGCGCTCGAGGAGTACGGTCACGAGCCGCTGCCGATCAGCATGCACAGCCCAGGTCACGTCGCGGAGACCGACGACCTCGCCGTCGAGGAGCACTTCGAGCACCACGCCGAGCAGTTCACCAAGATCGGCCGCGAGCGCGGCTGGCCGCCGTTCACGCGCCTGGCCTACGAGCAGATGCGCAGCCGCGAGGGCGCCCTCTTCGTGGGCTCACCGGAGACGGTGGCACGGAAGATCGCCTGGTCCATGAAGACGCTGGGCCTCTCGCGGTTCCAGATGAAGTACACGGTCGGGTCGCAGCCGAACGCCGCGCGGACGTCGTCGATCCGGCTGTACGCCGAGCAGGTCGTCCCGCGGGTGCGTGAGCTTCTCGCCGCGTCCTGCTGAGGACGCCGGCGACTCCTCACCGCCCGCGACCGGGTCGGGCCGCCGGCGGCAGGGCGCCCCGGTCGACCATCTCGAACGAGCCGTCGCCGCCGACGTCGGCGAGCAGTCCCACCTGTTCGCGGCACCACGGCGAGACATCCCTCGCACCGGTGAGGACGGCGTCGCGGAAGCCCACCCACGGCTCCCACACCGCTTCGGCGACCTCCTCCGGGTCCGCATCGACGGCACCGGACGTCACCGCGATGAACACCGGGCACATCTCGTTCTCCCGCACGCCGTTGTCCATCACCGCCTGGTACCGGAACGCCGGCAGCGCCAGCCGCAGGTCGTGTACGTCGACCCCCAGCTCCTGTCGAACCCGCCGGACCACCGCCTCGGCGAGATCCTCACCCGGCGCGGGATGGCCGCACGCGCTGTTGGTCCACACCCCGGGCCAGGTCGGCTTGTGCAGCGCCCGCCGGGTCACCAGCACCGACCCCGCGCCGTCGAACAGGTAGCAGGAGAACGCCAGGTGCAGCGGCGTGCTCTCGTGGTGCACCTCCCGCTTCGAGGCTGTGCCGATCGCGTTGCCTTCCTCGTCGAGCAGCACGACGCGCTCCTCCATCCCCACCTCCCGGGTCGTCATACCGGCCTCGCCAACGCGTTGACCCCGGCCCGGAACACTCCGGGCATGGCCGCGGCCACGGGCACGAGCCGCAGCCGAAGCGGGGCCACCCGAGACACCCCGAGCAGTCCCGCGGTCAGCGCGCGATACCTCAACGTGATCCGCCGCCACTCTGCCTCGTAACGCTCCGGGTCGTCGGCCACGACCGCGTCGATCGCGGCACGAGCCTGGGCAAGGGCGAGCGAGATCCCCTCGCCGGTCAGCGCATCGACGTACCCGGACGCGTCGCCGACCAGCAGTGCTCGCCCGCCGACCCGGCGACGGGACCGCTGCCGCAACGGGCCGGCGCCGCGCACCGGTCCGACGGTGCGGCCTTCGATGCGCTCCGCCAGTGCCGGGAAGTCGCCGAGCTGCTCGGCGAACGGCCTCCGGAGCGTGGTCAGCAGGGCGACCCCCACGAGGCCGTCACCGACCGGCGTCACGTAGGCCTCCGCGGTCGAGGACCAGTGCACCTCCACGAGCGAGGTCCACGGCGACATCGGCAGGTGGGCCCGCAGGCCGTAGCGACGGACCCGGCTCGGCCGGCCGTCCAGTCCCAGGAGCCGGCGGGTCGGGGAGTGCAGACCGTCGGCGGCGACGAGGTACCCCACCTTCGTCCCGTCGACGACCACGTGGCCGTCCAGGTGCTCGACCCGGGTCACCGGCCGACGCACGATCTCGACACCTGCCTCCAGCACGGCTCCCCGCAGCGCGGCGTGCAGGGTCGTCCGACGTACCCCACGCCCGGGGCCGTCGGCGAAGGCGGCCTCGGCGGTGGCACCGTCGCCGACGTAACGGATCCCCGTCAGCTCGTGACCCGACGGGTCGACGCCGAGCCGTCGCAGTGCGCTGACCGCTCCGGGCATCAGTCCCTCACCGCAGGCCTTGTCGATCACCGCGCCGCGCGGCTCCCACACGACCACATCGAGTCCCGCCCGCACCGCGTGCAGCGCCGACGCCAGCCCTGCGGGACCTCCCCCGGCGACCAGCAGGTCGGTCATGGTGACGTGCCCGCCGACACCGTCGCACTCCGCAGCGCGGCTTCCTCGACCCTGATCCGCACCGTCAGCAGCAGCGCGTTGGCCAGTGTGAACACGAGCGCGGTCACCCACGCCGTGTGCACCAGCGGCAGCGCGACCCCCTCGACGACGACCGCCACGTAGTTGGGGTGGGAGAACCAGCGGTACGGCCCCGAGCGCACGAGCGGCAGACCCGGTACGACGATCACGCGGGTGTTCCACTGACGGCCCAGCGTCGCGATGCACCACCAGCGCAGGGCCTGCGACGCGACCACGGCGGCCAGCATCGGCCAGCCGAGCACCGGGACGAACTCCCGGCCGGCCACCCAGACCTCGGCCAGCGCGCCGACGAGAAGGCCGGTGTGCAGCAGCACCATCACGACGTAGTGCCTCTGACCCGACTCGACACCCCCGCGTCCGAACGCCCAGGCGGCGTTGCGTTTGGACACCACCAGCTCGGCGAGCCGCTCGACCCCGACGAACAGGACGAGGAGGGTGAACCAGGCCTCGCTGCTCATCCGGCCACCTCGGGGGCCCGGAGCAGCACCAGCTCGGAGCAGAACCCAGGGCCCATCGCGATCATCAGCCCAGACGACCCGGGCCTCGGGGGACGGTCGCGCAACGTGTCGGCCAGGACGTGGAGCACCGACGCGGAGGACAGGTTGCCGATCCGGCGCAGGGAGTCCCAGGTGACCCCGAGCGCCTCCCGCTCGACCGCCAGGGCGGACTGCAGCGCCTCGAGGACCTTCGGCCCACCCGGGTGCGCCACCCACCACTCGATGTCATCGCGCCGCAGGCCGTGGTCGGCGAGGAACCGGTCGACATCCTCACCGACGTACCGCTCCACGAGCTCGGGCACCTGCGCGTCGAGCACGATCTTCAGCCCTCCGGCGCCGACGTCCCAGCCCATCGCCCGCTCGCTGTCCGGGTAGAGGCGGCTCCGGCTGCCGAGCACCTCTGGCTGGATGCCGCCGACACCGGGAGTGTCGAGGCCGGCTGCGCGGTCGGCCCCGACCGCCACCACGGCGGCGGCACCGTCGCCGAAGAGGCCGCTGGCGACCAGGTTGGGCATCGAGGTGTCGGCGCGCTGCAGGGTCAGGGAGCAGAGCTCCACCGCCATCAGCACGGCGACGGCTTCGGTGTGACCGACCAGGTAGTCGTTCAACCGAGCGACCCCCGCCGCGCCGGCGACGCAGCCGAGCCCGACCAGCGGCATCCGCACCACGTCCGGCCGCAGCCCGATGACCGCGGCGACCCGGGCATCGAGGGACGGTACGGCAAGGCCTGTCACCGTGGCCGAGACGATCAGGTCGACGTCCGCCGGCGTGAGCGACGCCGCCTTCAACGCCTCGACCACCGCGCGGGCGCCGAGGTCGACGCCCACCTCGATGAAGGCGTCGTTGGCCTGGCCGAAGTCCGCCAGCCCGCCGTACTCCTCCAAGGGGAGAGCAAGGTGCCTCGTCTCCACCCCGGCGTTGCCGTGCAACCGCGACACCACGTCGCGGTCGACCTGGCCCAACAGCATCGACTCGGTGAACGCGGTGGTGATCTCGGCCTGTCGGTACCGGTGATCGGTGAGGGCGCCGCGCACGGCCACGATCTGCATGGTCACAGGATTACCCTCCCCCGGGTCGCGCATGCCAGATCCGGTCGCCGGCGGCGGCGGCCAGACCCCGTACGACGGAGGTGGTCAACCGACCCCGGCCGAGGCCGAGCTCGACGAGGTCGTCGAAGACCCGCTGGTCCTCCGCGGCCGCCCGCATCCCCGACTCGAGCACCGGACCCGCCTGCGCCAGCCGCCCAACAAGCGCAGTGTGCCTGAGATGTCCTCCCAGCAGAGCGCGGACCGCGCGGCGATAGGTCCGGCCGGCGTCCTGGCCCGGGGTCACGCTCGCGGCCGTCCGCCCGGCGACGAGGCCGGTCACGACCGCGTAGTAGATCCCCTCACCGGTGAGCGGGTTGACCAGGCCGGCGGCGTCACCCGCGAGGAGGACACGCCCGTCGGGATGCGCCCACCGCCACCCCGACAGCGGCAGGTGGGCGCCGCGCCAGCCGCTGCCGCCGTCTGCGGCGCCCGGCAACAGCGCCTCGAGCCGCTCGAGCAGCAGCCGCCGCGTCGGCGGAGTACGAGCCTGGGTGAGCAGCTCGCCGTAGCCCACGTTCGCCAGGCCGTCGCCGCGGTCGAAGGACCAGGCGTACGACGGCTGCCTGCTGGTGCCGAACACGATCACCTGCTCGCCGCGACGCCCCGTGTTCGTCGGCGCGTACCCGCGGAGGGCGAAGGCCATCCGCCCGGGTCGGAGGCCGGCGGCCGCACGCACCTGGGAGTGAGCACCGTCCGCGCCGACCACGCACCGTGCCCGGATGTGACCGTCGATCGTGACGCCCTCGCGGCCGACCTCGACGGCGCGGACGCGGTGCCGCCGCAGGGTCGCTCCGGCTTCCCGCGCTGCGGCGACGAGACGGGCGTCGAAGACGGTTCGAGGAACGACCCACGCCGGACGACGCATGGTGCGTGCGACACCGAGCTCGTCGCGCTCGAGCCTGAGCCGGCGGACCGGGACCTCGTCCTTCATGAGCCCCGTGACTCCGGCCCGTTCGAGGAGGTCGACGACGTGGGGGGCGACCCCGTCGCCACACGCCTTGTCCCGTGGGAAGTCCGCCCTGTCGAGCATGAGCACCGAGAGGTCGGGGCGCTGCCTCAGCGCACCGAGCGCGGCCGCCGTACCGGCAGGGCCGGCACCGACGACGACGAGGTCCCACTCGCCCACGCGGTTCATGGCCCGCTCGCCCCTGCCATCGTCAGCATGACCACGTTGACCAGCGCGATGCCGACAGCCGCACGGAACGGTGTCCTGCCGCGGCCCAGCATCGCCACGGCAGCCAGCACCAGCGTGGCGCCGAGAGCGACCCAGGCGAACGCCGTCGGTGGCCCCTGGGGTCCGAGGACGACGGTGACAGACGCGAGGACGAGCACCGCGGTCGCCACCCGCTGCGCCACCCGGTGCCCCAGCCGGTGCGGCAGCCCCCGGACCCCGGTGGCCGCGTCGTCGTCGAGGTCGGGCAGCACGTTGACGAAGTGCGCCCCGACACCGAGCAGCGCCCCTGCCGCCATCACCGGCCACGGCGGCCAGGCCGGTGGTGTCTGTGCGAGGGTGACGACGGCGGGGAGGGTCCCGAAGGCCACCGCGTACGGCAGCCACGACCACCACGTCGCCTTCAGACCGAAGTTGTAGGCCAGGCCTCCACCCACTCCGGGCACGAGGTGAACGATGGCCGCGCGCCAGCCGAGCGCCAGCGACAGCCCCAGGACCGCCACCGCAGCGACACCGAGCGCGACCTGGACCGTGCGCGGGTCGACCTCGCCGGTGGCCAGGGGCTTGTCCGGCCTGCCGACCTGCACGTCGCGACGTACGTCGACCAGGTCGTTCGACCAGCCGATGACCAGCTGTCCGGCGAGGACGGCCAGGACGACGAGGGCGACGGTCGCGGGCCGAAGCGCCGCCGCGAGCGCGAGAACGCCCGCCACCACGGTGACCGCAAGGGCGGGACCGAGATGGGCTGCCCGCAGCAGGGCGGTCATCTGCACCCCGTCAGTGTCTCAGCGCATCAGCGCCGGCGGCCACCTCCCGGCTGCAGGACGCCGTTGGCCCGCAACGCGTACGTCGCGTACTGGAACGTGCTCTCCTTGGGGTCGTTGTGGGTCACGATCGCGGCCACCGTCTCGGCAGTGTTGCCGACGACGGCACGCAACCGGTCACCGGACAGGGTGCTGCGGAAGCCGCCGGCGTCGGTCCTGCGCATCGGCATGCGGCCGATCCACGCCGCGGACCCGTCGGCGCGGTAGGCGACCAGCTGCGCCGTGAACCCGAAGACCGGCGTGGGGTGCGCCTGTGTCGCCGACTGCCAGCCGGAGAGCGTCGACCCGTCGGAGACCAGCGTTCCGCCCACGGCGACGTCGTCGACCCAGAAGCCCGCCTCGGCCACGGCCGGGTCGGTCATGTAGCGGAAGGCGATGTCGACCTCCTGCCCGGCCCACGCCGACAGGTCGCAGGTCTGCTCGATCCAGCCCGTCGAGTCGCCGCTGTAGCCCGGGAGGTTGGCGACGATCTCCCGCAGGGCGGCCGGGTCGTGCCCGCGCGTCGTACCGGTGCACGGGAGGCTCACATAGCGACGCTCGTCGTCGTCCCAGACCTGCACGAACGCGAAGTCCCACCTCAGCTCGGTGTCCCACAACGCCCGGAAGGTCAGCGTCGGGTCGTCGGCCGGCACCGTCACCCGCTTCACGACGGCGCGGTCGAGCATGTCCCCGCAGCCGGAGTAGAGCGCCGGGTCGTCGACGGTGTCCGTCACGCCCACCGGCTGCCCGTCCGGGCCGCACCCCAGGTCGCCCGTCGTACTCGCCGGAGGTGTCGGGTCGACCCGCCACTCCAGGGGGAAGGGCGCCAGGCTGCCGCTGCCACGGAACGACAGCGACCTGAGGTCACCTGCGGAGAGGAACCGCTTGCCCGCACCGCGCAGCCGCACGTAGTCCGAGCCGTTCGGCGGCGCACCCGGGGTCGAGAAGGCCTCGTTGCCGACGTCACCCGGCCGGCCGTCGTGGTTGATGTCGTCGTAGACCGCGTCCCAGTTGACGCTGAACGACAGGGAGTCCTCGGAGTACGTCGACCGCTCGCCGCCGTCCAGCCGCGCACCGCGCTCGAGCACCTCGTCCAACGCCACCGTCGCTGCCCAGCGATGCACCACCCGCATCGGGATCTTGCCCAGGTTGCCGATGACGGCCCTCAGGGCCCGGAGCCCGTTGCGGGGCTCGGTGTGCAGCCGGGTCAGCGCGGTGGGCCCGAAGTGGCCGCGTAGGTACTGCATGAACGAGAACGCGGCGCCGTAGTCGCACAGGATCTCGGGTCCGCCCTGGTCGCCCCAGAGGGTCAGCGAGTTCTCCGGGCCGCCGTACCCACGCCGTGCCGAGTAGCCGGAGAAGCAGCGCAGGTGGGCGTCGGCCTTCTTCTCGGTGACCGGCCTGCTCGTGTCGATGTAGCCGACGAGGGACTGGGCGTAGTCGGAGAGGCCCTCGTTCACCCACGCGGACTCGTCGGGGTCGGTGTCGCCGTGGAGCAGGTGCTGGTACTCGTGCGCGAAGACGCCCTCGTAGAGCCGCGGCAACGGGGTGCCCACCGGCCGCGAGGCGCCGATCTCCGCGGTACAGGCGCGGTGGCCCGGGCGGTCGGTGTCGTCCGGCGGGTTCGCGCCGGTGCGGTGGCGCCAGTCGTAGGCGTCGATCGTCATGATGTTGCGTGCGTGCAGCGCGCTGAAGAAGGAGCTGAAGAAGCCCGCGATGAACGTCTGTCCCGCGGGGCTCCTCGGTTCGTAGAAGTTCGGGTCGCGCACGTTGTCGACGAGTACGACGATGTCGTCGGCCTGCTGACGGCTCACGGCCCAGTAGTCCGGCGGAAGGCCGAGCTCGCGTGCCAGCGCGGCACCGCGCACACCGCCCCGCGCCTGCGGCACGGAGAACGCGCGCGACTCGGCCGGGTAGATGTTCGTGTCGAACTCGCGGATGAACTGCCTGACCTGCCGCTTGCTGACCTGGGTCAGCCCCAGCTCCGTGCGGCAGTCACCCGGGGGGAACTTGCGGTCCTGGGCGACCCACACCTGGATGTGCCGGCCGACGCCGCGCAGCCTGTAGTTCTTCGCGTAGACCTCGCCGGCGGCGTCGTCGAGGGCGAGCCAGACCTTGACGTCTCCCACCTCGGGCTCGGTCGGGACAGCGGTCCTCGACGGTTGCCGGGCGCCGGGCTGCGCGCCCCATGCGAAGGAGAGCTTGCCCGCCTTGTAGTTGGGCCCGACGTGCCGGATGTCGCTTCCCGGGGTGACCGCCTCGTCGAGCAGGCCGTCCGCGGTCTTCGGTACGTCGGACGTCGGGACCTGCGAGGGCGGTCCGGCGGCACCCGCCGCGGTCAGGGCGAGCCCCTGGGCGATCACACAGACCGCGACCGGGAGCGCTGCCGACTTGAGAACCTTGGAATACCGCATGGCGTCCCCCTCGGATCCATGCACGCCCACGGCCCCCCATGCGCGCCTACGCCCAAGTAGAGCAAAGGTCCCACGCCCGGCTCCTACCCAATATCGGGTAGACCGCCGGGCCCCACGCCCGGCGACCGGGATCCTGCTCGCCTCCCGGGGACGGCCGCGAACTAGGCTTTTCCCTCATGGCGACCCTGGATGCGATCAGGCGCGAGCACGTCGTGAAGGCGATCGAGGAGTACGACGCGCTCGGGGCCGAGGAGTTCCTCAGCCGGTACGGCTTCCGGACGGCACGCGACTACGTGCTCGTCTACGACGGCCGCTCGTACGACTCCAAGGCGGTCGTCGCTGTCGCTCACGGCTACGCCACCGGCAGGCCCCTGTCCTACGACGAGCTCCGCGGTGGCAAGGACGGCGCGGCGAAGGTCCTCTGGGACCTGGGCTTCGAGGTGACCGTGTCCGAGCGGCCCGCCAAGGCGAGGTACACCAACGCCGCGACGGTCGGCACCGAGCATGCCCGCGAGACCTGGGCTCTGGCGGCGCGTGAGCGGCTCATCGAGACCGCGACCGCCTACCACGCCGTGATCACCTACCAGGAGCTTGCGGACTTCGTGCAGGAGCGCTCGCTGGTCCGCACCAGCCAGCACATGCGCTACTGGATCGGCGACGTCCTCGGACGTGTCGCCCGGGACTGCACCCAGAAGGGCGAACCGATCCTCTCCGCCCTGTGCGTCAACGCGCACGGCAGCGTCGGCGAGACCTATGCGACGGCCCTGCTGACCTACCGCGGGGAGTCCGTCGGCGACGTCGACGAGCACGCCGCCCGCGAACGGCTCGAGTGCTACCGCCACTTCGGCGCGGAGCTCCCGCCGGGCGGTGGGGTGCCCGCCATGGCGCCGCAGCAGGTGAGGAGGACGCAGGTGAGGACCTCTACTCCGAAGACACCCAAGCCTAAGGCCCCGAAGCCGAAGACCCCGAAGGCGAAGCCTGCGGCTCAGCCCGAGAAGCAGGCTGCCTTCTGCCCGGTGCACTTCACCCAGCTGCCGGCCACCGGGGTCTGCGACCTCTGCGAGTGACCGGAGGCCGCGGTCGCCCCGTGCGACGACCGCGGCACTCCCGCCTGGGGTCCCGGTCAGTCGTCGATCTCGACACGCACCACCTGGCCCTCGTCGGCGTGGATGGCGTGGTTCGAGACGTACGCGTGGTCCTCGTGGAGCGCGAAGCCGCCCGGCGCGACAAGGGCGTCGGTCACGAGCTCGTGGTCGCCGTCCTCGTCGACACGCGTCAGCGCGCCCGTCAGGTCACCCGACGTGAACCCGTTCTTGAACATCTCCAGGACGTAGAGGTTCTCGTCCTCGTCGAAGGCGATGTCGATGATGTTGGTGAACCCGGTCGCGAACACCTCGACGCCGTCGTGGTCGACCCGGTAGACCCGCGCCCCGCCGACCGGGAACGGGAAACCGGTCAGCTGTCCGACGTACAGCGCCCCGTCGGGCCCGACGACCGCCGACGTGGGCACCTCGTCCATCGACTGGCCGCCCACCATCCGGTTCGGGAAGGTGGCGAGCACGTCGACGTGGCCGTTGCGCTTCACCTTGAGCACGTCGTTGGCGCCGGCGTCCGCGACGATGAAACCGGTCCGCGTGGTGAAGACCGAGTTCGGGTTGACGTTCTCCTCGTCACCGGTCGGGTTGAACTTGTCCTCGAACGCAGCGAGGTCCGCGACCTGGCGCCACGTGCCTTTGCCGAGGCGCGCCTTGACCAGTGCGCCCATGTCGTCGAGCGCGGGGATCCCCTTGCTGATGTCGAGATCGAGCCCGAGGCCCAGCGCGATGTACATCCCGCCGTGGCGACCGAAGGACAGGTCGACGGGTCCGAGCGCGAAGTCGCCGGTGTCCTTCTGGCCGTGTGAGGGCAGGCCTTCGAGCACCCGTACCTGGCCGGCGTCGTCGATCCTGGTGATCGCCCCCGACGTGCCGTAGCAGCTCGTCCCCTCGGGCGAGGTGAAGCACGGCTTGGTACCGCCGACACCGGCCTCGGCGACGTAGACCGCGCCGTCCGGGCCGACCGCCACCCCTCGCGGGTTGTCGAGACCGGTCGCGACCACCTCGACCGTGGCCGCGCCGTTGTCGTCGTTGTCGCCGTTGTCGCCGTTGTCGTCGTTGTCGTGCGCGTTCGCGGCGGGTATGCCGGCGAGGGCCAGGCCGACGACGCCGACTACGGCGAGGCTGCGAAGAGCGGGAAGCTTGAGCATGGTGACACCTCCACAGGGGATTCAGGCTGATTCGAGCCTGCGCCTCGACCTCTACGCCTGTCATGGCTCAGATGGGCGAAGCCGAGCTGCCTGTGGCGTCACAGTCCGGGACCAACCGGGACAGTCCAGGTGAGCCTCCGCACGGGCTGTGGTTGAGTGACGCCATGTCCGACTTCTCACTGACCGGCCACGCCGGCTCGCTGCATGCCCGGCGCTGGTCGCCCGCCGGTGCGCCGTCGTACATCGCCCTGCTCTGCCACGGGTACGGCGAGCACCTCGGCAGGTATGAGCACGTCGCATCTCGGCTCACGGACGACAGCGCCGTGGTCTACGCCCAGGACCACGTCGGCCACGGCGAGAGCGACGGCGAGCGCGTGCTCATCACCGACTTCGAGAAGGTCGTCGAGGACTTCCACCTGCTCCACGAGCACGGCGTCCAGGAGAACCCCGGTCTCCCCGTGGTCCTGGTAGGTCACTCGATGGGCGGCATGATCGCGGCACGGTACGCCCAACGGTTCGGCGACTCGCTGTCGTGTGTCGTCCTCTCCGGGCCCGTGCTGGGGCAGTGGGCGGCACTCGACGCCCTGCTCCCGATGGAGGAGATGCCGGACACCCCGATCGACCCCTCCACGCTGTCCCGGGACGCGGCGGTGGGCGCGGCGTACGTCGATGACCCGCTCGTGTGGCACGGACCCTTCAAGAAGCCGACGGTCCGGGCACTGGCCGACTGCATCGCGACCATCGACGCCGACGGCTCCGTCGAGGTTCCTGTGCTGTGGCTGCACGGCGAGGAGGACCAGCTCGTGCCGTACGGCGGCACCAGCAGCGGTTGGCCGACCCTGGCAGGGCCGGCAGCGGAGCAGAGGGCGTACCCGGGTGCTCGCCACGAGATCTTCAACGAGACCAACAAGGACGAGGTGCTGGACGACCTGTTGGCCTTCGTGCACCGCCACCTGCCGGCCTGACCGGGGACCGGCGCAGAGCCCGCTCTCCGGATAGGTAGGGGCTGATCACGAAGCGGCGTCCGATCGCCACTGGCTGGGCTCGCCGGCGGGATCTACCGTTGAAGTCGCAAGCACCCATGAGCGTTGTACGCGACGCTCTCCGCCGGATGACCGCCGGCGACTTCTCAGCACATTGCCCTCCGAGTGAAGGAGGTCGACATGAGCTCGTGGAACGCCATGTCATACGAGGGCAAGGACACCATCCTCACGGTCGTACGTGACCAGGCTCAGCAGTTCTTCGCGCTGGTCGACAGCGATGAGGTCTGGACGCAGCCGACCGGCGCCGGCCACTGGCAGGTCCGCGACGTCGTGGGCCATCTCGTCGACACGACCGAGGCCTACTTTCCTGCGTTCGACGCGGCCCGTTCGCACAGCGAGGTCGAGCCCGCCTACGGGCTGCCGGGCATGGCCGCCCGGGTCGACCAGATGGCGAGCGCCCTCCGTAACGAGCCACGCACCGCACTGGTAGAACGGCTGCGGGGCGACTTCGACAAGATGATGGAGATCTTCGAGGCGCTCACCGAGGATGACTGGACGAACCTGCTGGTCCCGCACTTCTACATGGGCCCACTTCCGTCGTTCTTCTACCCGGCCTTCCAGCTCATGGACTACGGCGTCCACAGCTGGGACATCAGGCAGGGCACCGGGAAGGCGCACGGGCTCACCGGCGACGTGGCCGATCTTCTGACCCCCTTCATGTTCGTGCTCTGGAAGTACACCGTGGCCTCGTCCGACGTCGAACCCTGCGACATCGGCATCCGGGTCACCAGCGGCCCGAACGCCGGAGACACCCGGGCCAGCGTCGGCCCGAACGGTCTGGACTTCTCCCCCGGTGACATCTCCGATGTGCCCGCGATCATCGAGTTCGACCCCGGCAGCTTCGTGCTCACCGCGTTCGGACGCATGAACGCCGGCACCATCCGCGGCGACCGGGCCGTCGCTGACCGCTACCTCAACGTGTTCTTCCGAATCTGAGGGCGAGCCATGACCCAGCTCGACCTGCCCGCCATCGACCGTGAGCGGGACCGGATCCGCTCGACCTACCGGCGGACCGAGGACCGTCCGGCCTCCGCGGCCCGCGGGCTCCACCACTGCGCGCTGGACCTCGGCCCGTACGCCGAGGCCCTCGGCGGCCTGCATCACCTGGCCATCTCGGTGGAGCCGGAGCGGTGGGAGAGTCTCGAGGAGAAGCTGGCGGCCGCCGGCGTGGAGTACCAGAGCGAGAGCGGGACCTCGATCTACTTCAGGGACCCGGACGGGGTGCGCCTCGAGCTCATCGCGGACCCGCTGGGAGAGATGTACGGCAGCAGGGTGTTGTGAGCACGCCGGCTCTACGTACGCCTGGTGAACCGGACCTTGCCGTTGGGAAGGCGATGCATCTCGTACCGGGTGTCGTGCGCGAG
The DNA here is from genome assembly GCA_035762105.1 of Nocardioidaceae bacterium. GTDB lineage: Bacteria > Actinomycetota > Actinomycetes > Propionibacteriales > Nocardioidaceae > Nocardioides_C. The sequence goes on from DASTPU010000085.1 coordinate 15,724, forward strand.
ATGGTGATGGTGCGGGCAGAGCAGCCGGCCTTCCTCGACCGAGGTTCCGCCGCCCTCTGACCACGGGGTCTCGTGATGCGCCTCGCACCAGCCGGGCGGCCGATCACATCCCTCGCCCGTGCAGCCCTGGTCCCGGATGGCCATTGCCGTACGTTGCGCCGCGGTATGGAGCCGTGCGGCGCGGCCGAGGTCGAGCGGTGCGGACTTCGAGCCGAGCACAGCCGGGACCAGGCCGCTGTTGCAGGCGAGCCGACGGACCTCACCGGCCGAGATCCGGCCGCCGGTGTCCAACGTCGCCGCCCCGAGTCCCTGCTGGAGCTGCTCGAGGTCCATGGTGATCACGAGCGTGGCGGCGGTGCCGCCGTTCTGCGGCAGCGCGCTCGTGGGAAGGTGCTCGACGAGGTCGGCGAAGGCACATCCCAGCAGCGCCGAGTACGGCACCTTCCGGCCGTCTGCGTCGACCCAGGCGTCCGGGTTGTTGCGTCGGGGTGCGGCGAACGCCTGGACGGCCTTGTTGAGCATGTGGGCGTGCAGCGTCGGCAGCTTGAACCAGCCGTTCGTCGTACCGTCGCCGTTGTCCCGCATCGAGAACCGGCACCTCTGCCGAGCCCGGCGCTCCTCACGCTCGAGGGCCTCGCCCTCACGCCGGTCGGTCTCGTCCGGGGCCAGCACCTCGAAGAGCCGGCGCGCCAGCACCTGGAGCTGCTTGGCGTCGTGCTCGGCGGCGAGCTCGATCAAGTGCTCCTGTGCCGTCCGCCGCTGCTCCTCGGTGACCTCCTCGGCCGGCAGGTCCTCGATCGCACGCAGGATCACCCACACCTGGGACTCGAGGAGCCGACCGGCAGCGAAGGCGCTCCTGGTCGGCGCGTACCGCTCCTCGTCGAGCAGCAACGCCCCGCGCAGATCGCCGTTGCACCGCGCCCGCATCTCGTGTGTCTGCCTCGCCAGCCACGCGGCGGTCGAGGTGGAGCCGTCCTTGGCGCCGATCTCGTTGCGGTCCGCCGCGGCCGTCACCCGCCAACGCAGCTCGGTCAGCCGCGCGGACAGCTCCGAGAGCTCGACCAGCGCCTCGGCCTGCTCGGCCGGGGTCATCGCCCAGGCCGGCGACGCCGCCAGGCCGCCGAGCACCTCCAGCGCGCGCCCGCTGAACGCGTGCACCGGGTTGGTGCGCTCACCGACCGGCGTCCGTGCCGCGTCGGAAGCGCCCTGGGTGCCGGGGCGGGTCGACGTGTCCATGCTCCGAGGCTATGACTCCGAGCACCTCCGATCGAACACCCGTTCGAAAACCGTGGACAACACCGCCCCCCGTGAAACTGTGGACGAAATCTGGCTCGTCGACCCGATGCCACCCGTCTCGGACGGAGCCTCGGGTGTCCAGGCACCTCGGGTGCCCAGGCACCCGCCCACCCGGCTGTCGACGACCTGGCACGGGCGAGTCAGGCGCGCCCCGGCCCGCGAGCGCCATACTCGGGCCATGGCCTCCTGTTGCGACCCCAGCGGATACGACCGCGTCTTCGGCAGCCGGTTCGCGCGTGGGCTGGCCCGGCGGTACCGCCGCCGTGGACTCGGCCGCACCGAGCAGCGGATCGTCGACTTCTGCGCGAGCCGGGGCATCGAGGGCGCCACCGTCCTCGAGATCGGAGGCGGGGTCGGCGAGCTGCAGCTGGAGCTGTTGAGCCGGGGTGCGGCGAAGGCGACCAACCTCGAGCTCGTCGACTCCTACGACGACCAGGCTCGCGACCTCGCGGCATCGGCCGGTGTCGCCGACCGTGTGCACCGCCGACGCGTCGACATCGCGGTCGACCCGGACGAGGTCGAGCCGGCCGACGTCGTCCTCCTCCACCGGGTCGTGTGCTGCTACCCCGACTACGAGCGCCTGCTCTCGGCCGCCGCCGACCACGCGCGCCGGCTGCTGGTCTTCAGCCATCCTCCGAGGAACGTGGTGAGCAAGGGGTTTCTCGGCATCGAGAACACGTGGTTCCGGCTCACCGGCAACACGTTCCGCACCTTCGCCCATCCCCCGCAGGCGATGCTCGACGTCGCCCAGGCCGGTGGCCTCGATCTGACGTACCGCCATGCCGGTCCCCTGTGGCAGATCGCCGGGCTCGAGAGACGCCAAGCCTGACGACACGGTCGCAGGTCGCCGATTTCCTCGGTTGGGCCGCACCCGCGACCTACGCTTGAGGCATGGCGGTATGGCATCGGTCGCCGTCCGAGAACAGCGGACTCTCCGAGCTCTTCGACGTCTCGCCGGACGTCGGGGCGCACACCTCCATGGCCGCTGAAGCAGCGCTGCTGCTAGGTGTGGCCTCGCTGCTCGCCGCCCCCTTCTCCGTGATGTTCGCGGTCTCCGCAGGCCTGGCCGCGCTCGGTCTCGTCTGCGGGATGGTCGGCCTGGTGACGACCAGCCGACGCGACGTCACCGGCAGCGCCCTCGCCCCGGTGGGACTGGTCGCCTCGCTCGTCACCCTGGCGTTGCTGGGCCTGCGCTACCTCGGGGTCGACACGGCTGTCGGAGACCGGTTCGCCTCAGACCTCCAGGCCGCCCTCGAGGTCCTGAACTCCCTGCTCCCCCAGCCGTGAGCCCTGACGGCCCTCGACGGCAGTCCCGGCGATGACGACGGAGTAGACGCCGCCGAGCCGGGACCGGCCCACCACTCGAGGGGTGAGGCCGACGTCGAGCAGCTCCTCGAGCTCGAGCGGCCGCTCGCGGACAAGCCCGACGACCCGTGACCGGAGCAGGTGGACCCTCTCCCCCGGTCGGTGGATCGGCTCGAGCAGCCGCACCTCCGTGCGGGCGACCCGGGCCACCTCGGCGAGAGCTCGTCGACGCGACCGGACCTCCATCAGTCCGAGCACGGCGGGTGCGAGCACGACGTCGAAGCTGCCGTCCGCGAAGGGCAGTGCCGTCAGGTCCGCCCTGACCAGGGTGGGTCGCGGCACGCCCCGTGAGGCCCGGTCGAGCATGGCCTGGTTGCGGTCGACGCCCACGTAGTCGACACCGCGGGCGGTCAGGAACGGTCCGAGGTACGACGGACCGCAGCCGACCTCGAGCACCCGGCCGGACGTCATACCGGCGACGAGGTCGCGCAGGCATCGGTGCCAGCCGACCGAAGCGACGGCGACGTCGTAGACCGGCGAGGCGAAGGTCCACCAGCGATCGCCCACGAGGGAAGGCGCTCTCACGGCACACGCTCGAAGGATCGCCGGACCAAGGACCACATGCGCCCGCTGCGAGCGCGGCCTGGCTTCGCCCAGGCAGCGCGGTCCTCGGCGGTGTGCTCGCTCAGCATCTCGGCCCACAGCGGCTCGATGAGCTGGTAGGTCACCCAGCGCTCGAGGTCGTGGTAGCGGTCGAACCCCTTGTCGGTCAGCCGGCACCCACCCGGCACGTCGGCGACGAGGCCGCCGGCCCGCAGCGGCGCGAGCCCCATCCGGGCGGCGCGCGCGGCCCCCGGCCCGTAGGAGCGGCGCAGGGCATCGAGGTCCACGCCCCCGGCATAGGCCTGCCAGAACGTCTCGTACGCCGCCCCGCCCCACCGACCGAGGTGCAGCCACCGGGCGATCGGAAGCCGCCCCTGCTCGACGGCCTCGGCGTAGACGGAGACCCCGAAGTGGTTCACGTAGAAGTCCCGGCCGGCGTACGACGAGCTCCCCGCACCCAGGCCGAGGAACCGCCGGCGGGTGATCGAGGTGTACGGCGCCGACCCCTGCTTGTTGAACGTCCAGACCGACCGTCGCTCGTAGCCGGCCGACCGGGCGAGGTCCGTCGCCTCGCGCAGCACCGCGTGCTCACGGCCGCGGTCGTGGCGCGCGGTGCCGAAGGGTGTGTAGCCGAACCGCATCAGCGGGTACGTCGAGACCTGGTCCACGCCGAGCTCGAAACAGGCGCGGACGTCGTCGAGGAAGGCACCCGCCAGCGCGTCGTCCTCCTCCCACGCCACGTCGACGATCAGGTCGACGTCGACGCAGGCGAAGCGCCCGAGAGCGTTCTCGACCGCCGAGCGTGCAGCCGCCGCGTCGTGGGGGCGCCGCAGCCGGTGCAGCACCTCGTCGTGGAAGGACTGCGCGCCGATGCTCACCGCGGTGAAGCCCATCGCCGCGAGGTCGTCGAGCCGGGACGGCGTGCCGTGCGTCGGGAGCACTTCAACAGCCCGTTCGCCGGTGACCGGTAGGCGTTGCAGAAGGTCGGCCAGCTCGTCGGGGTACAACGTGGGCGTCCCACCTCCGACGTACAGCGAGGTGAACGGCGCGGCGAGCCCGTCGACGTACCAGTCGACCTCCTGCCGCAACGCAGCGAAGTAGCGGCGCGCCAGGGGCTCAGCGGCGACCACCTTGTTGTACGGGCAGAACGGGCAGGTCCGCTCACAGAACGGGACGTGGATGTACGCCCCCACTGGACCGTCGAACGACGCGAGGACGGAGGACGCGCTCAGGTGCTCCCCGACGGACGTGGCGACCGCGCTCATGGTTCCTCCGACTCGTCACCAGCACAGCACCGGCGCCACCTTCAGGAGGAGGGCCGAAAGGCACGAAGTGGACGCCGATGAGCCCCGTGGCGCTACCCCGACCCAGGCTCGGGGTCGGGCACGACGGCGTGCCCGGCGGCAGCCGCGAGCAGCTCCTCGTGGTGCGCGTGGGCCGCCAGCAGTGAGTGAAGCACCCGTGTCGCGGCCATCGCTTCGCACGGCCCGGCGGCGGCGACGAGCTCGAAGACCGCACCCGTCATCGCTCGCGCCTCGGTGCGCATGGCGTCGGCGAGCAGACCGCCCTCCGGGCAGGTGCGCGCTTTCACCAACCACCGCTCGTCCCTCTCGAGGTGGGGCAGGAGATGGTCGAAGCAGAAGGTGACCAGCTCCTGGCGCGCGTCGGGGAAGAGCTCGGGTTCGTCGGCGGCGGCGCGGACCAGGCGGCCGGCGCCCATCAGGCCGAGCCTGAGCTCGTCGTGGTCAGCGGGAAGCGGGGGTGTCGGGCAAGGCATGGTCCGGGACTCCTCCTCGAGGGTCGAACTGAGACGACTCTGTCTCGTTTTCATCGAGAGTAGGTCGCCCCACCAAACGATCGCCCGCACCGGCCGGAGCTGAGCCCGACCGGACTGCAGGGTGACACCGCCGGCGGTCAGGTCGAGGTGTCTGCGCACGCCACGATCAACGACGTGTGACGCCCACTCCTGAGGCGGCGACGAGAAGTCCCTGAGAATCCCCGGCTTCCCTTGGGCGGCACGCACGCGCGGGCCTACGGTCGGAAGCATCTCATCAATTGGGCTCTACAACCGCTAGGAGGATGTCATGAGCACCACAGCAGCACCCCTCACCCACGGGCCGCAGGACCTCGTCGGCAGCTACCCCACTTACGCGGAGGCGCAGCACGTCGTGGACACGCTCTCCGACCGTGACTTCCCGGTGGGGCGGATCCGCATCGTCGGCCACGGCATCACGACCGTCGAGACGGTCACGGGACGGTGGACCAACGGCCGTGCCGCTCTGGCCGGCGCGGGCACCGGCGCCTGGATCGGCCTCCTCATCGGCCTCGTCGTCGGGATCTTCATGCCCGGACCCGTCTGGCTGACCATCCTGCTCACGAGCTCTCTGCTGGGTGCTCTGTGGGGAGCCGGTCTCGGCTTCGTCACGCATTGGAGCACCCGCGGCCGTCGCGACTTCAGGTCCAAGCAGTCGCTGGCCGCGGAGAGGTACGACGTGCTGGTCGACGCCGAGTGGATCGGCGAGGCCCGGAGGGTCCTCGAGACCGGCCGGTGAACGACCTCGCCAGGACGCCGGCCGCCGTCCAGCACGACCGCCGGCCGGCGGTCTACATCGACCTCACGGCAGTCACCTCGCTTTGAACGCCGTGCCGGACTTCGGCGTTACGGTGGTGTCGAGGAGGCGTGCCATGACGGTGCAGCTGAACCACACGATCGTCAACGTGCCGAGCAAGCAGGTGTCCGCGACCTTCGTGGCAGACATCCTCGGGCGTCCCACGCCGATGCCTTTCGGCCCCTTCTTGGTGGTCGAGCTCGACAACGGGGTGTCCCTCGACTTCGCCGACGACCACGGGCCGGCCAGTCCTCAGCACTACGCCTTCCTGGTCAGCGAGAAGGAGTTCGACGAGATCTTCGCGCGCATCAGGACCCGAGGCCTCACCTACTGGGCGGACCCGGGCCGACGCCGCCCGGGAGAGTTCAACACGAACGACGGGGGCCGGGGCGTCTACTGGGAGGAGCCCGGCGGCCACTTCCTCGAGATCATCACGCGTCCCTACGGCAGCGGAGGCTGAGCGCCGGGCACCAGCAGAGGCAGCGCGAAGGGGCCCCTTCCTCCAGGAAGGAACCCCTTCGCCAGCGCTCCGCGACCGTCAGCGGATCTTGACCACCAGCTGGTTCAGGCCCTTGCGGCTCGTCCCGTCAGGGTCGTACCCGCCCTCGACGTTGCCCGCCTCGTCGACCGAGAACCATTGCAGCAGCGTGCGGTCCTCGGTGATGGTGACCGGTGCCGCGCCGCCACGGACGCCGTCCTGCTCGACGGTCGGCGAGTCCCAGGTCGGACGCGATCCGTCGAGCGTGTAGTAGACCGTCGCCGGTTCGGTCGTCTGGAAGAAGACGTCCACCGGCCCGTCGTACACCCCGCGCTCATCGACGTTCGCGGTGGACCGCGGCGCCTCGGTGTCGTTGGCGAACGCCCGGGCCACCTCGAGGATGCCGTACCAGCCGTTGGCGAACTCCATGGCCTGCTTGAAGCCCTCGGTCTCGAAGTCGGGCCAGAACAGTCCGCCCGCGGTGGTGTCCCAACCCTGGGTGGTCTCGTTCCACAGCGGCACCCCGACCTCGAAGTCCCAGGCGTAGATCTCGGGGTCGCTGCTGAGCTCCTCGTCGTAGAAGAACTCGTCGCCCGAGTTGCCGGCCGCCGAGTAGAGGACGTCGATGACCGGGCCGGTCCGCCCGGGCCAGACGACCGTGCCGCGGAACTCCTTGATGCGCGACAGGATCGTCTCCGAGGCCGCGAAGAAGTACTCCTCGGTGGCGAGGTCGGGTCGCGGGAGCGTCGTACGGTCGGGCATGTACGCGCCCGGTGACCACATGAAGTAGCCGCCGAAGCTGTGCGTGTTCATCGCGAACTTGATGTTCGGGTAGGTCTCGGAGAGCCACACCTCGTTGGAGCTCTCCGCCTCCGACAGCTCCGCGCTGCCGGCGTACGTCTGGTGGCGGCAGTCGCTCGAGGCTCCGACGAACCCGTCGAACAGCGACCCGACGGAGAAGTTCCGGTTGAGGTCGGTGCCTGCGTTGGTCGGCGTGGAGTAGGCGCAGTCGTCGACGTTCATGTTGGTCCGCTGGACCAGGTTGTCGTACAGCGAGTACGCGACGCCGTCGGGGTTGATCATCGGGACGATGAAGATGTCGAGGTCGTCCACGAGCGCCGTCGTGGTCGGGTCGCTGCCGTAGTTGTGCAGCAGCCGCTGGGCCGTCTCGAGCGCCACCAGGGAGGTCACCCACTCCCGCGCGTGCTCCTGCGAGTAGAGCACCACACCCATCCTCGAGCCGTCACGGTGCTTGCCGATCCGGAGCGCTTTCACTGTGTACGGGTCGCGCGGGTAGTCGGCCGGGGCGGCGAGCGGCGTGCCGTCCGGGAGGTTGTAGCCGTGCGTCTCCTGAGGAAGCTCGACGATCTCGGCGAGGTCCGGGTACTCCGCCGCGAGCTTCTCGATGACCGCGTCGGACTGCGTGGCGTCCACGTACCCGTCGTCGGTGAATCCCCATTCGAAGCCTGCCGGGAACCCGCTCACCTCACCCGCAGCCCACTCGGTCGTCGCGGCCTCCACGGTGCTTCCGTCGGCGGACGTGGCCGTGATCGACTCGACCACGCCGTCCGACGGAACCGGCAACGTCATGCGGTGGTAGAGGTACACCCCACGGTCCACGAAGGGACTGAGAGTGTGGGTCTCCCCGTCGTCGGTCTTCACCTCTACCGTGTCGTTCTGGCCCGCGTCGGAGCGCACCTCGACCGAGAGGAAGTCGCCGTCGGCTGAGGTCCAGCGATCCGCGCGCAGCACGGTGAGCGGGCCCTCGGACGCCGTCGGCGCCGGCCGGTCCGAAGAACCTCGGCGGTCCGGAGAGATCGCGACCGGCTTGGCCGCGCGCTTCTGGGCCGCGGTCAGCTCCTGGACGTTGCCCTTCAGCTCAGCTGCGATCTCTTCCTGGGTGGGCGCCGCAAGGGTGTCGAGTACGACGGCGCCGTGGTCGGCGAGCACATCGAGCTCTCCGCCGGGCACGATCACCGTGGCGTCGAAGGTGCCGCGCGGGCCTTGGGCGACCTCGTGGGTCACGTCGATGCCCGCGTTCGCCATGTCGAGCAGCGCGTCGGTCGACGGGACCCGTACCCGGGCGACCATCTCCACTGCTTCGGACGAAGGTGCTGCCTGGCTCGGGGTCGTGGTCTCGTCGGCCGATGCCATGGGAGCGAGTAGGGCGGCGCTGAGGGTCAGCGCCGCGGTCAGCACAAGAGGTTTGCGCATGGGTTGTCCCCCTAGAAAGTAAAAAGTCCTGACACTGTAGGTCTCGGAATCGACGCTTGGGAAGAGCGAGATTCGGCGCGGGACCAGACCCGTCAGGAGTGGAGGTCGTCGCCGGACGTCGTCAGCCGCATGAGCACGCGAGGGAACCCACCGGACACCGAGTCGGTGTCGGCGACCTTCGCGAAGCCCGCCCGCTCGAAGAGGCCGCGCGTGCCGACGTAGGCCATGGTGAGATCCACCTTCCGACCCTGGTTGTCGACCGGGTAGCCCTCGACCGCCGGGGCTCCCTGCGTCCGCGCATAGGCCACGGCGCCCTCGAGGAGGGCGTGGGAGATTCCTCTCCCCCGGTGGCCGGGACGGACCCTGATGCACCACACCGACCAGACGGGCAGCTCATCGACATGAGGGATCTTCCTCGATCGTGCGAACGGCAGCTCCGCTCGAGGGGCTACCGCGGCCCAGCCGACGACCTCGCCGTCGTCGTACGCCAGGACCCCCGGCGCGACATCGCGGCTGCACAGCCCCTTGACGTACTCGCCGCGCGCAGGCCCGACCAGCTCGCGGTTGGTCCTCGAGTCGAGCCGGTGGCTGAGGCACCAGCACACGCTCGCCTCAGGGTTCCTCGGCCCCAGCATGGTCGCGACGTCCTCGAACCGCTCTGCCGTCGCGGGTTCGACCGTGATGCTCACG
>DASTPU010000086.1:0-7517 GCA_035762105.1 Nocardioidaceae bacterium
GTTGGCGAGGATCCAGGACCTGGACCTCGGCCCCGAGACGATCGACGTCTGGGGCGACGTCGGGACGACGTAGACGGTCCACGACGTGCTCGCCGGTGAGGGGTCCTCGAGCGCGGACTCGCCCTCACCCTCGACCGCCCGGACCTCGAAGGTGTACGTGCCGGCGGTCAGGTCGCTGTAGCTCTGCGCCCCGGTCCGCTCGACGCCGCACGGCTCCCAGCCCGAGCCCTCGGGTGAGGCACCCTTGCGCGTCACCGTGAGCTGGCACTCGTACGTCGCGGTCTCCGTGGCAGGGACGGCCTGGAAGGCGAAGGAGGCGGTCCTCTTCTCCGTCTTCGTGTCCGCCGCGGGGTCCGCCGACCGGATCTCGGTGTCCGGAGCGCCGCTGTCGCCGCCGGGCAGGAACGTGAGCACAGGAGCCAGCGGGGTGCTGCCCACCAGGTCCTCGAGCGGGATCTGGCAGGTGGCCTGGCCCAGCGGAGCCGAGCAGTCGCCGCTCCAGTGGGGGAGGTAGCCGTCGTCCGCCGGGACCGCGGTCAACACGATGGCCAGGAGACCGGTCATGTCGCCGAGCTCACCGAGCGGCAGCGCGTCGCAGGTCTTCTGGACGGTGCCGTCGGAGGCGCAGACGACCTCCCCGAGGAACTCGATCGACCCCGCGCCGCCGGGTGCGATGACCGGCGTCGGCGCGACGAGAAGATCGTCTGTGACCGGGTCGGTGATCGGGTCGAGAACGCCGCCGACGGCCGGCAGGCCGTCGGAGAGGCCGGCCTGCGCGGGAGCGACGATGAGCATCGGCACGACGAGCGCCAGCCCCACCCCCGCCCCGACCGCTCCGACCAGCCTCCTCCGAGCGTGCTCGAGGTGTGTCCGAGCACGCCACGATGCGTTCCCCATGAAAGGTCCCTCCCCAGAACAAGAACGTGTTGTAACCACACATTAGGGAGGGCAGGGGGCCGAAGGTCCTCAAACGGACAGATCGGACGCCTGGACCAGACCGGGTGTGGCTAGCTCCGGGGACGACCGGGTCGAGCGTCGTGGACCTCGGTGGAGGCTCGGAAGAGCAGGTACACAAGGTAGAGGTTGGCGGCGACGGCGATCACGGCCAGCGGCACGAGGAGCACGTCGACCCCGCCGCCGTACAGCAGCACCGGTCCGACGGCCGCGACCAGGAACGCCCAGCGCAGGCCGCGGAAGCGCCTGGCCAGGTCCGGGCCGACGACCGCGGCCGCCTCACCGCAGAGCACCCACGAGAACGCGAGCTGCGGCAGGCTCAGCAGCCAGCCCGTGCTCTCCGGCAGCACTTCGAGCCATTCGAAGCGGATCAGGCCGAGCGACACGACCCCCGAGAGCAGCGCCAGAGGCATCAGCGTGGAGAGCCCGACCCGGCCTCCGAGGCCACGGAGGCCGAGGACCACGAGCACCCAGCCCAGCACGTCCGGCACCGCGTCGTACCCCGCGATCTCGGGGTCGGCGAGCGTGAGCACCAGGCCCATCGCGACCTTCTGCAGTGGCGTCATCGGGTCGGGCGTGGGACTGGGCAGGGCATGTCGGCACTGTAGCCAGGGCGCGTCAGCGGACGGTCGCTCCGGTGGTCATCCAGGCAGTCCCGCGTGCCCGCGCCACGAGGACGACGGCCCGGCTGCCCATGAGCAGGACGCCGAACACGACCCAGAGCCAGACCAGGCTCGCGGTCCCTCCGCCGGAGACCGCCGCGACGACCAGGGCACCGGGGGCGAACACGGCGAGGACGACCAGGCCGGCCCAGGCCAGGTACCGGCCGTCACCGGCCCCGATGAGGACGCCGTCCAGCACGAACACGAGGCCCGCGACCGGCTGGAACAGCGCCGCGACCAGCAGCACCGGCCACAGGCTGTCGTGGACCGCGTCGTCGGAGGTGAACAGCGGCCCGAGCAGGGGCGAGGCGAGCGCGAGGCCGGCGCCGGTCACCACGCCGGACACGACACCCCACTGGATCATCCGCCGCGTCACTGCCCGGGTGGCGACGAGGTCGCCGGCGCCGAGGAACCGGCCGGTGATCGCCTGCGCGGCGATCGCGATCGCGTCCAGGGCGAACGCGAGGAAGATCCAGATGGTGTTCGCGAGCTGGTGGGTCGCCATGGCGGTCGCGCCGAGCTGCGCGGCGGCGTAGGTCATCACCAGGAGCGCTGCCCGCAACGTGAGGGTCCGGATCACGAGGGGGACGCCGGCGTGCGCCGCCCGCCTCACGCCCGGCACGTCCGGTCGCAGCGAGGCTCCCTGCGCCAGGGCACCGCGGACGACGACCGTCAGGAGGGCCGCGGCCATGGCGAGCTGGGCGAGGTCGGTGCCGATCGCGGCGCCCGCGATCCCGAGGTCGAACCCGTAGACGAGCACGACGTTGAGGACCACGTTGAGGACGTTCCCGCCGACGGCCACGTAGAGCGGGGTCCGAGTGTCCTGGAGTCCGCGCAGGACTCCGGTCGCGGCCAGCACGACGAGCAGCGGGGTGACTCCGAGCCAGGCCCAGCCGAGGTACGTCGCGGCATGGTCGGTGACCTCTTCGCCGCCGCCGAAAGCCCCGACCAGGGGCCGGGTGAGGACCAGGCCGGCCCCCGTGACCAGCACGCCGATGAGGACGGCGAGCCAGACCCCGTCGATGCCCTGGGCGAGCGCGCCGCGACTGTCCCCGGCTCCGACGCGCCGGGCCACCGACGCGGTGGTGCCGTAGGCGAGGAAGATGCAGAGACCGACCGCGGTCTGCACGACCGCCCCGGCGATGCCGAGGCCGGCGAGCTCCTCGGTGCCGAGGTGGCCGACGATGGCGGCGTCGGCGAGGAGGAAGAGCGGCTCGGCGACGAGGGCGAGGAACGCCGGCACGGCCAGGCGGATGATCTCCCGGTCGTGCGTGCGGGTGCTCAGCGACGGTTCGTGGCGGCGCGCGGACATCGGTGGAAAGCCTACGGTACGTAACCGGCAGAAATACTCGCGGTCGTTACAGGACTACTTCCGGCATGGTTGTGTGTAACTATGCCTCTCCTGTGGGAATCGTCCTTGGACATCCAATTGTCGACATGGCGCCCAGGGGGTTGGCACGTGACAAAGGGATGAACCAGAACTTTTCCAACTTTCTTTCTTTCACAGCCCGTGGAGCGTATTTCCGCAGGTCAGATGGCATGTCTGCCCTGGGTATCCGCGGTTTTCCACAGAGTGTTGAACAGTCTGTGCACACGATCTCCGGCGAGTTCCACACGCATCTACCGGTTATCCCCAGGACCTGTGGATAGCGGGCTGTCGGAGAGAGGCCTCGGGCGCGTACCGTCATGCTTCGCGCGGGGGTGTGAGCCAGCGGTCGTCCTCAACCCGCCGAGGGCGGCGCCGCTGTTTCTGGGGGTGCTCCCTCGTACGGTCGCGATGCGGGTCGAGCTGGACGACATAGTGCGAGAGAGGTCTCATCCGTGAGCATTGCAGAGTTCCCGAGCGGTCCGGGGTCAACTCTCGACGGTGGCTGGACGATCTCCCCCGAGGGCGGGGACTACGCCCGTGGTGGCGGCGGCGGTGATCGAACCCCGCCGCAGGACAACGACGCGGAGCAGAGCGTCATCGGCTCGATGCTGCTGTCGAAGGACGCCGTCGCCGACGTGATCGAGACCGTCCGCGGCACCGACTTCTACCGACCCGCGCACGAGACGATCTTCGACGCGATCGTCGACCTGTACGGCCGCGGAGAGCCGGCCGACCCGGTGACGGTCGCCGCGGAGCTCCAGCGCCGCGGTGAGCTCGGCCGGATCGGAGGTGCGCCGTACCTCCACACGCTGTCGGCGAGCGTGCCGATCGCGGCGAACGCCTCGTACTACGCCGAGATCGTGCGGGAGAAGGCGGTGCTGCGCCGTCTGGTCGGTGCCGGCACGCGGATCGCTCAGTGGGGTTACTCCGGCGAGGGCGAGGTCGACGACCTCGTCGACCGGGCGCAGGCCGAGGTCTACGCCGTCACCGACAAGCGGACCGCCGAGGACTATGCGCCGCTCAGCGAGATCATGGAGGCGACGCTCGACGAGATCGAGGCGATCTCCAACCGCGACGGCGAGATGGTCGGCGTGCCCACGGGGTTCGCGGACCTCGACGAGCTGACCAACGGCCTCCACGGCGGTCAGATGATCATCGTCGCCGCCCGTCCGGCGATGGGGAAGTCGACGCTCGCGCTCGACTTCTGCCGCTCGGCGTCGGTCCATCACAACCTCGCGAGCGTGATCTTCTCACTGGAGATGACGCGCAACGAGATCACCATGCGTCTGCTGTCAGCCGAGGGGAAGATCCCGCTGAACCACATGCGCAACGGCCACATGGGCGACGAGGACTGGGCGAAGCTGGCGCGCAAGATGGGCGAGGTGTCCTCGGCGCCACTCTTCATCGACGACTCGCCGAACATGACCATGATGGAGATCCGGGCGAAGGCCCGCCGGCTCAAGCAGCGCCACGACCTCCGACTCATCGTCATCGACTACCTGCAGCTGATGAGCTCGGGCAAGAAGGTCGAGTCCCGTCAGCTCGAGGTCTCGGAGTTCTCGCGTCAGATCAAGCTGCTGGCCAAGGAGCTCGACGTCCCGATCATCGCGCTGTCGCAGCTGAACCGTGGTCCGGAGCAGCGCGCCGACAAGCGCCCGATGATGAGCGACCTCCGTGAGTCAGGCTGTGTCACGGCGGACACCCGGGTCATGCGTGCGGACACGAACGCGGAGGTCACCATCGGTGAGCTGATGGAGTCCGGGGCCGAGGACATCCCCGTCTGGGCGCTCGACGAGCGGCTCAAGCTGGTCCCACGCACGATGACGCACGCCTTCCCGAGCGGGGTGAAGGACGTCTACCGCCTTCGCCTGACGTCCGGGCGGGAGATCAAGGCGACCGGGAACCACCCGTTCCTCACGCTGGACGGATGGAGACCACTGGCCGAGCTCGCCGAGGGCAGCAGGATCGGCTCGATCCGCCACGTGCCCCCGCCGCTCGAGATCAGGGCGCGGGACCACGAGGAGGTCGCTCTCCTGGGTCACCTCATCGGACTCCGGAGCCACGAGAGGTCCGTTCCTGACTGGGTGTTCTCGCTCCCGAAGGAGCAGGTGGCCGTCTTCCTGAGGAACTTGTGGGCGACCGACGGGTGCGTCGACACCGGCACGACGGGCAATGGCCGTATCTCCTACGCGTCCACCAGCCGACGGCTCGTCGACGACGTTGCGCGCCTGCTGCTCCGGTTCAACGTCTTCACTCGTGTCACGCACACCAAGAAGGACGACCACCGAGACTGCTTCCAGCTCGACATCACCGGTGCCGAGAACCAGCTCCGCTTCATCGACGACGTCGGCGTGCACGGAGCTCGCGGCGTCTCGGCCGAGAGCCTGGCCCACAGTCTGCGGAAGGTCACGGCGAACCCGAATCTCGACACGGTTCCGGTGCAGATCTGGGACCGGGTCAAGGAGGTCCTCGCCGACAGGCAGACGACGCATGGAGAGTCCACGACCGCCATGGGCACCGCCTTCGGCGGATCGACGACCGGGAAGCAGGCGCCTGGTCGCCAGCGGCTGGCCGAGGTGGCGACCGTGCTGGAGGACGCCGACCTCGAGGTCGTCGCCACGAACGACGTGTTCTGGGACGAGGTCGCGGAGATCGAGCTGGTCGGCACCGAGAAGGTCTACGACGCCACGGTCATGGGCGTGCACAACTTCGTCGCGAACGGAATGCCCATCCACAACTCGATCGAGCAGGACGCCGACATGGTGATCCTGCTGCACCGTGAGGATGCGTACGAGAAGGAGTCGACGCGGCCCGGCGAGGCAGACCTGATCGTGGCCAAGCACCGAAACGGCCCGACCCGAGACGTGGTCGTCGCATTCCAGGGCCACTACTCCCGGTTCGTGGACATGGCCCACGGCTAGCTGGGACTTCCGGCTACAGGTGGGATGTACGCGGTCCATGCCATCTTGGTGGTGTTGCAGGCGCGAAGGAGGCCGCGGCTGATGCCAGCCGCGAGGTCCGGGTCTGCCGATGACCGGACCTCTGTCAGCGCTGTGGTCCGCGAACTCACGTCAGAGCGTCAGGCGCATGATGATGCGCGGGCCCAAGTCGTCGAGGCCGAGATCGGACTCGATGCGCCGCCGATGGACCATGACCGGGTGGGGGTCGAGGTCTTCCACACATCCCAGGCTGGCGTAGAAGGGAGCGTTGAACACGACCTCTCGGAAGGTTGTGCCAGTGATCGCCCGGTATCCCCGCTTGCGCGCCTCGTCGGCCACTCCGACGAGCAGGAGTCGGCCAACACCCTGCCCGGCACACTTTGGCGTCACCGAGACCTGATCGAGGGCAACGAGTTCAGGAGTCAGCTCGGTCAACCGAGCCATTCCCACCACCTCGCCCCCCATTTCGGCAACGAGCCCCAGACCCCACGTCGTCGGCTCCTCGAGGTCGACAGCGAGATTCAACCGTTCGAGATGGATCCCGCGCTCGACGAGCAATGCCTGAGCCGCTTGCTCCACCAGCAGCATGGACGCGGCGTCGTACTCGTCCGCGATCCGGATGCGTGGTGCTTGCGCGGGTCTGGTCACCTACCGAACCCTAGAGCGCTGGCACGACAGGTCCGTCGTGACCGACTCGCAGTTGCGGATCCGCCGGGATCCGCGGACTGCCGATGCGCGTGCGTTGACCTCGCCGATGGAAGGGCGCGTGGAACTCCACCGCGCCAGCCCCGAGCGCCTCGCCGTCGAGCTTATTGCCGGCGTTCTCGCCCAAGAGCGCAGGTGCTGAAGACGACGACGTCCGGCTGCGCGCCGTCCGCGACCGGGGATAGTCCGCCTGGTCGAGCAGACCGCGATGCGCTCGGGGTCGTACAGGTTCACACGGCAGCCGTAGGTGCGCGCCTGGTACGTCCTCGTCAACATGCCACGGGCAGATGCGCCCTTGACAAGATTCCTTGTCAAGGTCATGGTGGCGTCATGCGGGACGTCGAGGTCATCGAGAGCGCGGAGGCAGCTGCAGCCGCGCTGGATCCGGCCCGGGCCCGGCTGCTCCGCGAGCTGGCCGTCCCGGCCTCCGCAGCCGGGCTCGCCGCCCGAGTCGGCATCGCGCGCCAGAAGATCAACTACCACCTCAAGGCGCTCGAGGCGCACGGCCTGGTGGAGCTGTCCGAGGAGCGCCGGCACGGGGGCATCACCGAGCGGGTGCTGCAGGCGTCGGCGTCGTCGTACGTCGTGTCGCCGGCGGCCCTCAGCGCGTCGGCGGCCGACCCGGACGCCAACGCCGACCACTTGTCGGCGGGATACCTCGTCGCGCTGGCCGGCCGGCTGGTGCGCGAGGTCGGCGCCCTGGCGCGCCGGGCCGGCGCGTCCGGCAAGCGCCTGCCGACCCTGACGATCGACACGCAGATCGGCTTCCGGTCGGCCGCCGACCGGGCTGCCTTCGCGGACGACCTGACCGCCGCGGTGCTCGACCTGGCCGCTCGCTACCACCACGACGACGGGCGCCCGCACCGGCTCCTCGTCGCCGCCCACCCC
>DASTPU010000087.1:0-19713 GCA_035762105.1 Nocardioidaceae bacterium
GTCGTCTCGACGGCGGCGCTGCTCCTCATGCTGCGGACCCTCCGGACTGTTCCCTCATACCTGGCCGGAGGGTCCGCGCCTCCCTCGTCACCTGCCCCCGCGCCGCCGCCCGGCGCGGTCGAGACCCTGGAGCTCGGGAAGCCGCGGATGCGGGTGCCCAGCCACCGGGCCGGGGACGACCTGCCCGTCGCGTTCGACCGCCGAGCGTTCCTCCGCTCGGCGATGGCCGTCGGCGCGGTCGCTGCCGCGGGAGGCGTGGCGTCCCAGGCGTACGGCGGAGCACAGGCGGCGTCCTCCCGGATGGCGGTCACCGTGCCCGTCCCGGACGTCGCGGCGCCGCCGCTGTCCCGGGCGATGACGCTGGACGTCCCGGGGATCACGCCGTACCTGACCCCGAACCGGGAGTTCTACCGCGTCGACACCGCGCTCCGGGTCCCGGACGTTCCTGTCGAGGAGTGGCGACTGAGGGTCCACGGGCTGGTCGACCGCGAGCTCGACCTGTCCTTCGAGGACCTGCTGTCCCGCCGGCTCGTGGAGCGCCGGATCACGCTGACCTGCGTCTCCAACCCGGTCGGCGGGGAGTACGTCGGCAACGCCACCTGGATCGGCGTGCCCGTGCGCGACCTGCTCCGCGAGGCCGGTGTGCGCGGCGACGCCGACGCGGTCCGGTCGAGGAGCGCCGACGACTTCACCGCCGGCACGCCGCTGTCCGTGCTCGCCGACGACGGCCGCGACGCGCTGCTCGCGGTCGCGATGAACGGCGAGCCGCTCCCGCTCGAGCACGGGTTCCCGGTCCGCATGGTGACCCCGGGCCTGTACGGCTACGTCTCGGCGACCAAGTGGCTCGTCGACCTGGAGGTCACCCGTTTCGCCGACTTCGAGGCGTACTGGACGAGCCGGGGCTATGCGGCCGAGGCGCCGATCAAGACGTCGTCGCGGATCGACGTACCCCGCTCCTTCGCGCGGGTGGACCCGGGCCGGGTGCCGGTCGCCGGGGTCGCCTGGTCGCAGGACCGCGGGATCGAGTACGTCGAGGTGCGCGTCGACGAGGGGAGCTGGCAGCGGGCACGCCTCGCGGAGGAGGACAACGTCGACACCTGGCGTCAGTGGGTGTGGGACTGGGACGCGACGCCCGGCAGCCACCTGATCGAGGTGCGCGCGACCGACGCGACCGGCTACACGCAGACCGCCGAGCGCGCCCCCATCGCGCCCGACGGCTCGACCGGGTGGCACAGCGTCAGCGTGACCGTCGAGGGCTGAGCACGGGATGATGCGTGAGCAAACCGCTCTCACGAGCGCGTCCGCACGACAGTCTGCTCACGAACTACCCGGCGGGGCCCGGAGTGCGGCGCCTCACCGCGGGCCGAGCGCCACGAGCCGGTAGACCTCGATCGGCTCGCTCTTCCCCTTGAGGTCGAGCCGGCCCAGGGACTCGGCGACCGCCTCGGGAAGCCGGCGCAGCGTGTCGGGCCCGATCGCCACCTCGCCGGCCGGCGCCTTGCCCTCGATCCGCGACGCGGTGTTGACGGTGTCGCCGATCACCGTGTGGGTCCGCCCGCCCTCGGTGCCGAGCAGGCTGACCGAGACCGGCCCGGAGTTGATCCCGACCCGGAACCACGGCCAGTCCGGATGCGCCCGCTTCACGCCGGCCGCCGCCTCCTGCAGCGCGAGCCCCGCGGCGGCGGCGCGGTGGGCGTGGTCGGGTTGGTCGCCGCGCTTGTTGAAGGTGACCATCAGGGCGTCACCGATGATCCGGTCCACGTCGCCGCCGTACTCCCGCACCACCGGCGGGACGGTCACCTCGAAGTAGGTGTTGAGCATCTCGGTGACCTCGCCGGGAGCGTGCTTCTCCGAGAAGCTGGTGAAGCCTTGGAGGTCCGCGAAGAGCACGCTCATGTCGCGGCTGCCGGCGACGGTGTCGGCGAGGTACAGGTCGGCGAAGCGCTCCTCGTGCCACTGCGCGCGCGCACCGGCGGCCACCAGGGCGAACGCCGCGAGCAGCAGCACGTGCCACTCCCACCACGACAGCGCCCAGCTCCGCGCGAACACCACGGCGACCATGGCCTCCGCCAGGAGCACGAACGCGGCCGTCATCGCCAGCAGCATGAGCGACGGGTTGCGCTGCCACAGCCGGACGTAGCGGACCGCGGCGACGGCGTAGAGCACCACCGCGGGCACCGCGATGGCGGCCAGGATCCCGTCCGCCCGCTCCGGGACCGCCTGGCCACCGAACGGCGGCAGCTCGGCCAGCGAGAAGGCCGCCCAGAGGGCCATGAGCACCAGCAGGGCGACCCGGAGCACCCTGCCCTGCCGGACCATGGCCACGGCACGGTCGCCACCGAGGTCGAGGCTCGAGATCACCGCGAAGACCGATCCGAGCCCGATGCCGACCGGTGTCGCGACGACGAAGCCGGCGTTCGGGGCCTCGAGCAGGACCCCGGGCGTGGCCAGCGCGTGCAGGCCGAGGAAGCCGGCGGCGGAGAGGAAGGCGAGCGAGACGAACAGCACCCGTGCGTCCCCCCGGCGCAGGGCCGCCGAGGAGGTCGCGTAGGCCAGGATCGCGCTGAGCGCCGCGCTGAGGAGCACGAGCCAGAAGTGCGAGGGGTGGTGCTCCCACGTCACGTCGAGGTCCGGGCTCCGCATCAGGAGCAGGAAGCCGAGCAACGGAATCAGGAGCACCGACCCGACGAGCACGAGCCGGCGGCTCCGGGTGCGCGCGGCGGTGTCAGCCATGGCGGGCCTTGAGGTACTCGTGCACCTGGGAGACGACGACCGACCCCTCGCCGACCGAGGAGGCGACACGTTTGACGGAGCCGCTGCGCACGTCACCGACCGCGAAGAGCCCCGGCACCGTGGTCTCGTAGGGCTGCGGCGCGCGCCCCGGGTCCGCGTGGTCGGGCTCGCCGAACTCCGCCCCGGTCACGACGAAGCCGAACCGGTCGCGGCCGACCTCGGGCAGCCACTCGGTGCGGGGCTCCGCGCCGATCATGACGAACAGCCCGTCCGCGCGGAGCACCTGCTCGGCGCCGCCGACCCGGTCGCGCACCGTGACGCTCTCCAGCCGGCCGTCACCGGTGCCGCCGACCACCTCGTGGCCGTAGAGCACCTCGACGTTGTCCGCGGCGTCGATGGCGTCGATCAGGTAGCTCGACATGGTCTCGGCGAGGTCCGCGCCACGGACCGCGAGCGTGACCCGTTCGCAGTACCGGGCCAGGTGCAGCACCGCCTGACCCGCAGAGTTGCCGCCGCCCACGACGACCGCGTGGAGCCCGGCCAGGGCGTGCGCCTCGGACACGCTCGCGCCGTAGTACACCCCCGCGCCGGAGAGCGCCTCGAGCTCGGGCACGCCCAGCCGTCGGTACGACACGCCCGCAGCCAGCACGACCGAGCGGGCCGTCACCGCGCCGACGCCGTCGATCTCGGCGTGGAAGCGGCCCTCGACCCGCTTCAGCCCGGTGACCTCCCGCATCAGCAGGAAGTGCGCTCCGAACACCCACGCCTGCTGGTAGCCGCGCTGGGCGAGTTCGGAGCCGCTGATGCCGCGGGAGAAGCCGAGGTAGTTGCGGATCAGCGAGCTGCTCCCCGCCTGGCCGCCGATCGACTCGCGCTCGACGACGAGCGTGCGCAGACCCTCCGACGACGCGTAGACGGCGCTGGCCAGCCCGGCCGGTCCGGCCCCGACCACGAGTACGTCGAAGTCGCGGTCCTCGTCCTCGGCAAGGGTGGTGTGCACGCCCCAGGTCTCGGCGATCTCGGTGTCGGAGGGGTTGCGCAGCACCTTCCCGCCGAGGGCCGGCATCCACACCAGCGCGTCGTGCGGCCCCAGCTCCTCGCCCAGCGCGCGCAGCACCGCCTCGGCCTTCTCCGACCCCCGCTCACGGAACGCGCTCGGGATCCCGTTGCGGCTCAGCAGGTTGCGGATCGCGTGCCCGCGAGCCGAGTGGAGGTCGGCGACCACCTCGACCTCCCGGTCGTTGGCGACGTCGCTGCGCGCCCACTCCTGGACGAACTCCGCCACGGTCCGGTGGAAGAGCTCGTCGCGGTGGGTCCACGGCTTGAGCACGTAGTAGTTGATGTCGCCCACCGCCATCGCGCTGAGCACCGCCTGCGCGATGCCTCGGTCCGCCCAGGCCCCCCAGTTGATGAGCAACGCCCTGCGGGCATCGGGGTGGACGGTCCGCGTGTGGGTCAGCAGCTCGGCGCGGTCGTCGGCGGACAGGTCCCCGTCGACCAGGACGACCGCCACCCGGTGGCCGAGGTCGCCGGCCCGGTCGAGCGTGCGGCACGCGTCCTGGGTCGACAGCTCTCCGCGGACCCGGAAGTCGCTGCCGAAGCTGCGCTGGAGCTCGGCCTCGATGCGGTCGAGCTGGAGCGGGTCACGGTCCACCACGAGGAGCAGCGGTCTGGCGAGGGCATGGCGGAGGGATGTGGTCTCGGCGGCCATGAAGGCGACGGTAGGGCCGGCGCCGCGGCTCGACCACGGGATTAAAACGCCCGCACCGCCACGTAGGACCGCAATCGGGTCGGTGGATCTGCCGGTGGACCAATCCAGGGTTCCGGCCACGCCGAACACCTGGTGACACGACGCGATTCGCCGGCCGGCATCGCTGCACCTGACAGACGAACTCCCAACCGAAGGGGAAGCAGCATGCGCTCCATGAGAAAGGTCGCGATCGCCATCGCGGCAGTATCCGCCCTGACGATGACGACCGCCGCGTGTGGGGCCGACGAAGAGACCACCGACACCGCAGCAGCCGACACCATGACCGAGGAGACTCCGGCCGAGGAGCCGATGGAGGACATGGAGGAGTCGGAGGGGATGGCCGACCCGGCCGCGAACCTCGTCGGTCCCGGCTGCGCCGACTACGCGGAGGCCGTCCCGGACGGCGCCGGCTCGGTCGAGGGCATGGCCCAGGACCCGGTCGCGGTGGCCGCGAGCAACAACCCCCTGCTGACCACGCTGGTCTCCGCCGTCTCCGGTGAGCTGAACCCGGAGGTGAACCTCGTCGACACCCTGAACGGCGACGAGTTCACGGTGTTCGCCCCGGTCGACGACGCGTTCGCCAAGCTGCCGGAGGAGACGGTGACCTCCCTGACCAAGCCGAAGAACGCCGAGACGCTCTCCTCGGTGCTGACCTACCACGTCGTGCCCGGCCAGCTCACGCCCGACCAGATCGCCGGCGAGCAGACCACGGTCCAGGGCGGCAGCGTCGAGGTCTCCGGCTCCGGCGACAACCTCAAGGTCAACGACGCCAACGTCATCTGCGGCGGGGTGCAGACCGCGAACGCGACGGTCTACCTGATCGACTCGGTGCTCATGCCCAGCATGTGACCCTCCCCCACCGGGCGTCCCCGCGCCCGGGTCCGTGGCCCCCGACCTCGTGGTCGGGGGCCACGGTGCTGGGTGCCCGGGCGGCTCCCCGACGGTCCGCGTGAGCTGCCCCCGGAGTGGGTACGACGGACGCATGAGCGAACCCCAGAACGGCACCAACCAGCCCAGCGACGCCGAGAAGGACCTCGCCGAGCACGAGCGTCCCGAGAAGGGCCTGATCTCCGACGAGGAGCTGCCCGAGGACCTGCAGCCGACCGACGACAACCCGCTCGCCAAGGACCCCGACGACGGCGACGAGTCCACCCAGGGCGGGCCGGCGGGGTCGGCCGGGACTGTCGAGGGGATGCCGGACATGGGGAACCCGGGCGCACCGGCATGATCCGGGTGTGACCCGCCGCCTCGTCCAGCTCTTCGCCGGCCTCCTCCTCTACGGCGCCAGCCTGGCCTTCCTGGTGCGCGCCGGCCTCGGCCTGGCGCCCTGGGACGTGCTGCACCAAGGTCTCGCCGAGCGCACCGGCGCCACCGTGGGGTCGATGGTCATCGCGGTCAGCTTCGTGGTGCTCCTCGCCTGGATCCCGCTGCGCCAGCGCCCCGGCTTCGGCACCATCGCCAACGCGCTGCTCGTCGGTGTCGCGCTGGACCTGACCATGCTCGTGCTCGGCGACGTCGACGGGTGGGTGTGGCGGGTCCTCCTGCTCCTCGCCGGGGTCCTGCTCAACGCCGTCGCGACCGCGCTCTACATCGGAGCCCGCCTCGGGCCCGGTCCCCGCGACGGCCTGATGACCGGACTGGTACGACGCACGGGCGGGTCGGTCCGCGTGGTCCGCACCAGCCTCGAGGTCGGCGTGCTGGTCGCGGGCTGGCTCCTCGGCGGCACGGTGGGCGTCGGCACCGTGCTCTACGCCATGGCGATCGGCCCGATCGTGCACGCACTCCTGCCCCGGCTGACGGTGGCGCCGAAGCCCCCCGTCCTCGACAGGGCGTGACCGCGGCACGCCCCCGGAGGACCCCGCAGGTCGGGTGCATGACGCAGGTACAGTTCCCGCCATGGGAGGTCAGGGCCGCGAGCGCAAGAAGCTGAGCTGGTGGCAGGAGACCTTCCTCCTTCTCGGGCTCGCGCTGCTCACGTCGATCGTGGTCAAGGCGTTCTTCGTGCAGATGTTCTTCGTCCCCTCGGCCTCCATGCGGCCCGAGCTGATCGAGGACGACCGGATCCTCGTCGAGAAGATGTCGATGTGGGACGGCGAGGTCGAGCGCGGGGACGTGGTCGTCTTCCAGGACCCGGGCGGCTGGCTCGGCGCAACGCCGGAGCCGACCGGCATGCAGGAGCTGCTCTCGCTCGTCGGCCTCTACCCCGACGGCGGCCACCTCGTGAAGCGCGTGATCGCGGTCGGCGGCGACCAGGTCGTCTGCTGTGACAAGCAGGGCCGGCTGACGGTCAACGACGTCCCGCTCGACGAGGACGACTACCTCCGCGACGACGTCGAGCCCTCCCAGCGGCAGTTCGACGTCGTCGTGCCCGACGACGCGGTCTGGGTGATGGGCGACAACCGCTCCAACAGCCAGGACTCACGGTTCCACCTCGACGACCCGGGCGGCGGCGCGGTGCCCCTCAACAACGTGGTCGGCAAGGTGTGGGCGATCGTCTGGCCGACGGCCCGGTTCGAGGTCCTCGAGACGCCGGGCACCTTCGACGGGGTCTCCTCAGCGACTCCCCGGTGACCCGCCCAGCCAGAGGTACTCCACCTCGGGCCTTCCCGTGCCGCCGTAACGGTTGCGCCGTTCGACCAGGCCCTGGTCGGCGAGGTGCTCGAGGTAGCGCCGCGCGGTGACCCGGGAGGCGCCGACCCGCGTGGCCACCTCGGTGGCCGACACCGCTGTGCCCGCGCCGCGAAGCACCTCGGTCACCTCGCGCAGGGTCTCGACGGTCGTCCCCTTGGGCAGGGCGGCCTGGTCGGGGCCGGTCCGCAGCAGGCCGAGCAGCCGGTCGACCTCCTCCTGGACGACGGTGTCCTCGCTCGCCCCGAGACGCTCCCGGTAGGCGGCGTACTGCTCGAGCTTGGACCGGAACGCGGCGAAGGTGAACGGCTTGAGCAGGTAGAGCACCACGCCCTGGGAGACGGCCCTGCGGACCACGTCGATGTCCCGGGCCGAGGTCACCGCGATCACGTCGCACAGATGCCCGGCCGCGCGCATCCGCTGCAGCAGAGCCAGTCCGTGGCCGTCGGGCAGGTGGAGGTCGAGGAGGACCAGGTCGACGTGGTCGCGGCCGAGGTGGCGAAGCGCGTCCCTCCCGGACCGGGCGACGCCGGCGAGCTCGAAGCCGTCGACCCGCTCGACGTACGACGCGTGTGCCTCCGCGGCAACCTGCTCGTCCTCCACCACGAGGACCCGGACGCTCACAGCCGCACCTCGAAGGCCGCGCCGCCCAGAGGTGACCGGGAGACCTCCACCGAGCCGCCGTGCCGACGGACCACCTGGGCGACGAGGGCGAGACCGATCCCGCGGCCGTCGGCCGTCGTGTCCTTGGTGGACCAGCCCCGTTCGAAGACCCGGTCCACGTCGCCGTGGTCGAGGCCCGGGCCGCTGTCCTCGACCCGGATCCGCAGGGACCTGCCCTGCTGGACGATGCTCAGGTCGACCCGGCGGGCGGGGCTGTCGTTCGCCGCGTCCATGGCGTTGTCGACGAGGTTGCCCACGACCGTGACCAGGTCGCGGCCGTCCACCGGCGGGTCGACGAGCCTGGTCTCCTCGGCGACCCGGAGGTCGATGCCGCGCTCGGCGGCCTGGGCGGTCTTGCCGAGCAGGAGGGCGGCCACGACCGGCTCCTCCACCGAGGACACCACCCGGTCGGTCAGCGCCTGCGCCGTCGCGAGCTCCTCGGTGGCGAACTCCACGGCCTCCTCCGAGCGGCCCATCTCGATCAGGGACACCACCGTGTGGAGCCGGTTCGCCGCCTCGTGGGTCTGCGAACGCAGCGAGTCGGCGAAGCCCCGCATCGTGTCGAGCTCGCCGGTGACCGCCTGCAGCTCGGTGCGGTCCCGCAGGGTCACCACCCAACCGACCTCGCGTGCCTGCCATCGGGCCGGGGACTGGTTGACCACGAGGACCCGGTCGCCGACCACGTACGTCGAGTCGACCAGCGGACCCGCCGACGTCAGCGAACGCGCGAGGTCGGGTGGAAGGCCGAGCTCCTCGACGGAGCGCCCCTGCACGTCGTCGGGCAGGCCGAGCAGCCGCGTGGCCTCGTCGTTGACCAGCCGGACGCGCCCCGCGTCGTCGACGAGGAGCAGCCCCTCGCGTACGGCGTGCAGCACGGCGTCGTAGTACTCGTACATCCGGGTGATCGACTCGGGACCCATCCCGTGGGTCTGCCGCCGGAGCCGGCGGCTCACCAGCCAGGCGCCGACGGCGCCGAGGGCCAGGACGCCCGCGCCGGAGGCGACGATCGCGGCCAGCTTCGGGCGGAGCTCCCGGTCGATGCGGTCCAGGGTGATCCCGGAGGAGACCAGCGCGACCACCAGGCCGTCGTCGAACACCGGGACGACCGCACGCACCGACGGGCCCAGCGTGCCGGTGTACTCCTGGGTGAACACCCTGCCCTCCGCGGCTCGGCCGAGGTCGCCGATGAACGGCTCGCCGATCCGTTCCGGGTCGGGGTGGGAGTAGCGGGTCCGGTCCAGCCCCATCACCACCACGAAGTCGGTGCCGGAGTCGCGGCGTACCCGCTCGGCGTACCTCTGCAGCGTCCGGCTCGGGTCCTCACGCCGGAGCGCGGCGCGCACCGTCGGCGACTCGGCCACCGCCTCGGCGACGGCCACGGTGTGCTCGCGAGCGTCCTCCAGCCGCGTCCGGCGCGCGTCGACCAGGACGAGCGCGACGGCGACCAGCACGAGCACCAGCACGCTCAGCGTGTGCAGCCAGAAGATCTGGCGCGCCAGGCTCTCGGGCAGCCAGCGGCTCAGCCACGGCACGACCACGGGTGGGCCGCCTGCGCCTGGGTCGTTCCGCTGGTCTCGCACGTCGGCATTCTCCCTGCTCCGGCGTGAACTCAACGAACAGAAGGGTGACCACGGTCACGCGGACGCGGAGAGTGACGGCGAACACCCCTGACCTGGAGGACAGCATGAGCACAGCACAACCGGCGCCGTCGACCACTGCGACGAAGAAGGACCGGACCCACTACCTCTACCTCGCCGTCATCGCCGCCGTCCTGCTCGGCATCGCCGTCGGCTTCGCGTTCCCAGCCTTCGCGGTGGCCCTCAAGCCGCTCGGCTCGGCCTTCGTGGCCCTGATCAAGATGATGATCCAGCCGGTCATCTTCTGCACGATCGTCCTCGGCGTCGGATCCGTGCGCAGCGCGGCCAAGGTCGGCAAGGTGGGCGGGCTCGCCCTGGCCTACTTCCTGACCATGTCGACCGTGGCGCTGGCCATCGGCCTGGTCGTCGGCAACGTCCTCCAGCCCGGCAGCGGCCTGCGGCTGAGCGACGAGGTCGCCGCCGAGGGCAAGGCGCAGGCCGGTGAGAGCGAGACGACCACCGACTTCCTGCTCGGCGTGATCCCGGACTCGCTGTTCTCCTCGCTGACCTCCGGCGAGATCCTCCAGACCCTGCTGGTCGCGCTGCTGGTCGGCTTCGCCCTGCAGCTCATGGGCCCGACCGCCGCGCCGGTGCTCCGCGGCGTCGAGCACCTCCAGCGCGTGGTCTTCCGGGTGCTCGCCATGATCATGTGGGCCGCTCCGGTGGGCGCCTTCGGCGCCATCGCCGCCGTCGTCGGCGAGACCGGCATCGATGCGCTGAAGAGCCTGGCGGTGATCATGCTCGGCTTCTACGTCACCTGCGTGGTGTTCGTCTTCGTGATCCTCGGAACGCTGCTGAAGGTCGCCACGGGCATCAACATCTTCTCGCTGCTGAAGTACCTCGGCCGTGAGTTCCTGCTGATCCTCTCCACGTCGTCGTCGGAGTCGGCGCTGCCGCGGCTCATCGCCAAGATGGAGCACGCCGGTGTCGACAAGCCGACGGTGGGCGTCGTGGTGCCGACCGGCTACTCGTTCAACCTCGACGGGACGGCGATCTACCTGACCATGGCCTCGCTGTTCATCGCCTCGGCGATGGGCGACCCGCTGAGCATCGGCGAGCAGATCTCGCTGCTGGTGTTCATGGTGATCGCGTCCAAGGGCGCGGCCGGGGTGACCGGTGCGGGCCTCGCCACGCTGGCCGGCGGCCTCGCCTCGCACCGCCCCGACCTCGTCGACGGCGTCGGCCTGATCGTGGGGATCGACCGGTTCATGTCCGAGGCCCGCGCGCTGACCAACTTCGCGGGCAACTCGGTGGCGACCGTGCTCGTGGGGTCCTGGACCGGCGGGCTCGACCGGGAGCGGATGTCGCGGGTCCTCGCCGGCAAGGAGCCCTTCGACGAGCAGACCATGCTCGACCACGACGTCCCGGTGGACACCGCCGAGGCGGACCGCCAGGCGTGGGAGGCGGAGCTCGCCGACCGCCGCTGAGCGGCAACACCGAGGGCCCGGACGCGTACGGCGTCCGGGCCCTCGCCGTGTCCGCCGACCTACTCCGGCTCGTTGTGCGCGTGGCCGCCGACCCGGAAGGGCGTGTCGTACCCCGCGTACATCAGATGTGCGACCAGTCCCTCCGCGGCGTGCGGGAGGTTGTGGCAGTGGTCCATCCACACGCCGGGGTTGTCCGCGACGAACGCGATCTCGTAGCTCTCGCCGTCCTGCACGTTGAGGGAGTCCACCCACCAGGGGCTGCCGGTGGCCGGCTCGCCGTTGCGGCTGAGGACGACCGCGTGATGGCCGTGCAGGTGCATCGGGTGGACGTCGCCGCTGTCGTTCTGGATGCGCATCGTGACCACGTCACCCTCCGCGACGGTGTACATCGGCACGTCCGGCCACAGGTGTCCGTTGACCGTCCACCACATGCCGGGTCGGCCGTCGAGGAAGCCCGGACGCCTGCCGATCACGTACTCGAACTCCCGGTCCGGCCTCGACGGGTCGAACCCGACCTCGGCGGGCTCGCCGTAGGACAACAGGTCCAGGATCTCCTCCGGTACGACGGACGCCTCCGCGTCTCGGGGACCGAGGACGACGGCGTGCTCGCCGAGCTCGACCCGTGCGCCGTGCTCGGGCACCTCGACCTGGAGGTCCACCCGCCCGCCTGCGGTGAGGATGAGTGCCTTGCCGGGCACGAGGCCGGGGTCGTTGACGTCGTGGCCGTCCACGGCGACCACCCGGTAGTCGGCACCGCTCACCCAGATCGTCATCGGGACGTTGTCCGTGTTGACCGCGCGGACCCGGACCACGTCTCCCGGGCTGCTCTCGACGTGCACGTCGCCGGCCGTGCCGTTCACGGTCTGCTGTCCGTCGTACGCGTGGACGACGGCCTCGACGTCGACGTCCTCGGGGACCCCGCCGCGCGGTGAGACGACCAGCGCGCCGAGGAGTCCGCGGCGGACCTGCTCGTGGGAGACCTGGTGGGAGTGGTACCAGTACGTGCCGACCTGGTCGGCGACGAAACGGTAGGTGAACGACTCGCCCGTGGCGACCGCGTCCTGGGTCACGCCGGCGACGCCGTCCATGGCGTTGGGCACGTCCAGCCCGTGCCAGTGGAGCGTGATCCCGTCGGGGATGTCGTCGTTGACCAGACGGACCTCGACGAGGTCGCCTTCCGTGGCGCGGATCGTGGGCCCGGGCGAGGACCC
The DNA here is from genome assembly GCA_035762105.1 of Nocardioidaceae bacterium. GTDB lineage: Bacteria > Actinomycetota > Actinomycetes > Propionibacteriales > Nocardioidaceae > Nocardioides_C. The sequence goes on from DASTPU010000087.1 coordinate 12,050, forward strand.
GTTGAGCGTGTAGCCGCTGACCTCGTCACCGGAGCCGAGCCTGAAGCTCTCGGACCGGGCGGTCAGCTCGTGCCGGACGTCCGGCTCGCCCTTCTCCGCGGCGACCAGCGTGGAGATGTCCGTGACGTGGGGGGCGGGCTCCCCGTGGCCGTGCGAGGCGGCGCGGGCGAGCAGCTCGGGTCCGCCGCCGAGGTCGGCGTACCCCATCTCCATCACGGAGTACTCGTCGGGCATCAGGCTGGACCACCACATCCAGCCCAGCGGCACGACGAGCACGGCCGTCGCGAGGCAGGCCAGGAGCATCCGGAGTCGACTACTCATGGCCTGCCCTGCGACGACGTGGACGGACAGTGGATCAGACGAGCTCGGGCTCACCCGCGGTCGCCGACGTGCGCGGCCCCGCGGCCCGGGCGCCGCGGCTGACGCGCACCCCGGCCATCGCCGAGACGGCGAGCAGGGCGAGGGCGTTCACACCGTGGAGCGCACCGACGGCCGGCGTGCTGAAGGCGACGATGGCGAGCACGACCTGGAGGATCACCAGCCCGAAGGTGATCGCCGCCCACTTGATGCCACCAGGCACCTTGGCGAAGAAGGAGACGATCAGGAACAACAGGGCGACGATGGGCATGATCGTGAAGCCGAGCATCCCGTGGACCGAGTGGCCGATGTTCCACTCGCTGTCCTTGTTGAACACGCCGCCGGCCTCGAGGTCGTTGATGACCATGAACCAGGCGAGCGCGATGGCCGCGGCCTGCACGAGCACACCGAGCGCGATGAGGTAGGCGAACGCCTTGTAGGCAGTCTTCATCTGGGGCCCCCCTTGTGACATGGACACGTCCCGTGTCCGACCGCGAGGAGGTTAGGGCCGCTTTACCGTCCGCTCCCAACGGTTTTGCGTATGCGTCGCTGAAGATGGCCCCAAGTGACCAGGCGGTTCGCGGCTTTCGTGCCGGTTCGGGTGGCCCGGCTATAGCCCGCCGCGGGCCTCGGCGTGCGCCTTCTCGACGAGGTTCCAGCCGGTCGCCCCGAGGCTCACCACGGCCACCGGGAAGATGCCGAGGTTCTCCTTGTCGATGTGGTCGCTGAGCTCTTCGGTGACCCGGTCCAGGGCGTCGATCGCCGCCGGTGCCGAGAGGTCGAGGGCGGCGACGGCCCGGTCGAGGGAGACGTGCTCCGACTCCAGCTCGTCGACCTGCTCGACGTACTCACCCTGCTGCTTGAGGGCGGTGAAGAGCCCGGCCTCCTCCATCCCGGTGTGGTGGGCGAGGAGCTCGACGAGCCGGTCCCGCTTCTGCACCGCCACCGCCGCGTCCTCCCGGACGAGCGCGCGGCGGAGGTCGCCGGCCAGCTCGAGCAGCGTCATGTGCTCGTCCATCAGCTCGGCGATCGGCTCCACCTGGCGGCAGCCGCAGTACTCACACATCTGACGTCCTCCCCGAGGCGCACGTGTAGCGAGGAGAACCCGACCCTGATGCACGGATTTTTCTGAACCCCGACTGCGGAACTGCCGCTCCGTGTCCGGGTGGGTTCTCCTCGCTGCCCTCATTCAACCGGTCCGCCCGGTTCTGCCTCAGTGTCGGAGGGCCCGTCGTATCGGGACCAAGGTCCTACCGCAGCCGACCGAGCAACGACTCGTCGAGGTGGTCCAGCAGGTCGCGCGGGTCCTCGTACACCTCGGCGGCACCGGCCTCGCGCAGCTCGGCCTCGGAGATCCCGCCGCAGGTCAGCGCGATGCACGGGATCCCGGCGCGCTCGGCGGCCTTCGCGTCCCACACGGTGTCGCCGATGGCGACCGTGCGCTCCGGGTCGAGGCCGTGCTTCTCCATCGCACCCGTGAGCAGGTCCGGGGTGGGCTTCCCCTCGTCGACGTCCGAGGAGGTGGTCGACCCCGCGAAGCTGTCCTCCGCGCCGATGGCCGGGTGCATCCACTCGAGGTCGTCCTCCTTGCCGCTGGTGGCGAGCACGGGCACGATGCCGCGGTCGGCACACGCGTGGACCAGCTCGGCGGCGTGCGGGAACGCCCTGACCTGGTCGCGGAGCGCTTCGTACCGTCTCGAGTGCGCCTCGACCGCCTTCTCGTCCACCTCGCCGAGCAGGTGCTCTGTGAGCCCTTCGCTGGCGATGCCGATCGCCCGGTGGATCGAGGACATCGAGACCTCGGGGTGGCCGGCGTCGTTCATCGCCTGCCACCACGAGAGGACGTGGAGGTAGTTGGTGTCGAGCAGGGTCCCGTCGACGTCGAACAGGACCCCGGGGCGCAGCTCGCTCATGCGCTCTTCAGCCTGCGGGCGACCTCGACGGCCCGCTCGGCCATGTGGTCGAGTGCGTCGTACTGCGCCGAACCGAGCTCGGCGTCGTTGTCCGGGCCGGTGACGTGGCCGACGCCGTACGGGTTGCCGTCCTCGAACTTCACGGGGTCGGTGTAGCCGGGAGAGACGATCAGGCCACCGAAGTGGTGGATCGTGTTGTAGAGCGCGAGAAGGGTCGACTCCTGACCGCCGTGGTCGGTCTGCGACGACGTGAAGCCGGCGTACACCTTGTCCGCGAGCAGGCCCTCGCCCCACTGCGGGCCGAGCGTGTCGATGAACTGCTTGAGCTGCGCGGCCACGTTGCCGAAGCGCGTGGGCGACCCGAGGAGCACGACGTCCGCCCAGACCACGTCATCGGCGCCGGCGACGGGGACGTCCCTGGTCTCCTCGCGGTGCCGCGCCCACGCGTCGACCGACCGCACCACCTCGTCGGGTGCCAGCTCGGCCACCTGGCGCAGGCGAACCTCGGCTCCGGCCTTCTCGGCGGTCTGGCTGAGGCGCTCGGCCATGGCGTGGGTCGTGCCGGTGGACGAGTAGTAGATGACGGCGACGTTCACGGGCGTGGTCATGGAGGCTCCTCCGCTGTTCTCTCGGGACGTCGGGCTCCGGGGTCGTAACCGGAGGGGCCATGCCCAAACCTGCCCATCCGGGGTGCCCGGTTGGGGACCTTCGCCCGTGTTGCCCTCCACAACGGCTCCCTAGCGTATGCAGAAGGGCTCGAACGGAGGATGACGATGGAGCAGACACACGCCGGCCGGCCGGCACCCGAGGGCAGCACCGAGAAGCGAAGGGCCGTTGCGCGGCCGAGGACGCCGATGCCCGCGGGTCCGGACTACTGGCCGGTGCCGACGCGGGCCACCGTCGTACGCCGTCGGGTCGAGGAGCTCTCGACCGCCCGCGAGCTCCACCCGGAGCCCGCCACCTGACCCCCCGCACCGCACCACGACGGCCCGGCGACCAGCGATGGTCACCGGGCCGTCGTCATGTCCGGGTGTTGCGCCGCCGAGAACTGGTCGCCTGTTGCAGATCCCGTGCCGTGGACCTGCAACACGTGACCAGTCGTCGCCGGACAGACCTCCGCCCCGGCCGCGTGTGCGACCGGGGCGGAGGGGGTTGATTGCCGTCTGTCTCCTCGAGGGACATCAGACTCGGGCGGAGGGGGCTTCGATCCGCTCGGCGGCCGGGACACCGGTCGGAGCGGTCTTGGTCTTGCCGACCCACACCAGGCCGAGGCCGAGGAGGAGGAAGCTGGCGCCGACGCCGGCGAGGAGGCCGGTGAGGGCCAGGCCCATGGTCAGCGCCTGAGCGGTGACGGTGCCGACACCGAGCTCGGCGATCAGACCGTGTGCCGTGCCGCTCCAGGCCTGTCCGCGGACAACGCCGTCGATCGGGTGCTCGCGGTCGAAGTCGGTCCAGTAGCGACCGTCGACGTCGACCTCGTAGGTGCCGGCCTCGAACAGCTCACCGTTGTACTCGACGTCCTCTTCGAGAACGACGGTCTGGGTGCCGTGCAGCGTGTGGAAGGCGATCGTCGCCATCTGGTACATGTACTCGCTCGCGGTGTTCACCAGCGGGTCGTCGGGGTCGAGCTCGGAGTCGACCACCGGGTACTGCCAGTCCTCGGTGAGGAGCTGCATGATCGCCTGGGCGCCCTCGGTCTCGCCGCGGTCGGTGAGCTCGCCGTCCTCGTTGTAGGTGAGCTCGACGTTCTGCGCCGCGCTGAAGGCCTGCAGCGAGTCCTGGCCGTCTGCGACCTTCGCGTAGGCGATGCCACTGCCGACGAGGAAGCCGAGACCGAGTACCGCAAGGACGATGCCTAGGGTCTGAAGTCGTTTCGTCATTTGAACCAATCCCCTTGTGGTGTTGCTTTGTGTTTGTCCGGTTGGGCAAGACAAACCTCGCATCGGGGCAACACCTCTCACAGGGGCCGAAGGTCACAACCCGAAGGGTCCTGCGGTACCGAAAGTTTCGATACCTACGGCCCGGCGAAATTGCGGCCTCGAAGGCCGCGGAGGCTGTATGGCGGACTCGGGAACGCGCCGCCGTCCCCACGCGCACTCGAGGACACGGATCGCGAATCCCCCACGGCACAGGGCGCTTCGACGTCACGGCGCGCACGACCCGGCGGCTGCCGGCCAGGTGTCCAGGTGCCGGGCCGAACGGCCCTCCGGCGGTCAGGCGGTGTCGGAGCCCAGGGCTTCGGCACGGGCGCGCTCGTCGGCGGTGAGCGGCCGCGACGACCCGGTGGCGGCGTCCCGGAGCACGGTGACCGCCCGGCCGCGGGAGACCACGCGGCCGTCACGGGCGCGCATCGTCTCGGCCAGCGTCAGGCTGGAGCTGCCGACCCGTTCGACCACGAACGTGGCACTGACCATCTCGTCGGCGAGCACGATGCTGCTCACGTAGTCGATCTCGACCCGGGCGAGCACGTAGTCGTAGGGGTTCTCCAGCCGCATCACGTCCCGGAACCACCGCGAGCGTGCCTCGTCGAGCAGGGTCAGGAACTCAGCGTGGTAGACGTGCCCGAAGGAGTCCACGTCCCGGAAGCGGAGCGGTAGCCAGACGACGTCCTTGCCCGTGGTCATGCCGACATCATTCCCCCTGCAGCCGCCCGGGCCGGTCAGGAGTCGACCTCGACGGTCCTCCGCGGCATCACGGCGAGTCCCACGAGGACGAGCGCGGCCAGCACGGCAAGGCCGATGAAGACGTTGTGGGTCGCGTCGGCGAGCGCCTGCCGGACGAAGTCACGAACGGCCGGCGCGATGCCGGAGCCGGCGTCGAGCGCGAGCGCCGCGTCGTCCGCCGTACTCGGGAGCGGGCCCTCTGCGCCGGGAGGGGGCTCGGCGAACCGGCGGGCGAGCGTGGCGTTGGCGATGGCGCCGAAGACGGCCACGCCGACGGCGCTGCCCACCGAGCGCGCGAACATGTTCGCCGCGGTGACCACCCCCCGCTGCTGCCAGCCGACCGACGACTGCACGGCGACCAGCGTAGGGCTCGCGGTGTAGCCGAGCCCGAGGCCGATCACGAAGGTGTAGCCGGCGACCGCCCAGAGGCTGCTGCCCTCTCCGATCGTGAGCATGAGCAGGGTGCCGGTGATGATGAGTCCGGCGCCGATCAGGGCGGTGTCGCGGAACCCGATCCGCATGTAGAGCCTCCCGGCGGTGGCCGCCGCGATCGGCCAGCCGATGGTCATCGCCGCCAGCGCGAAGCCGGCGAGCGTCGCGCCGTAGCCGAGCACGCCTTGTGCGTACGTCGGGACGTACGACGTCAGCCCGATCAGCACCGCGCCCACCAGCAGCGCGACCAGGTTCGCGCCGACGAGGATGCGCCGGCCGAAGACCCACAGCGGGAGCACCGGCTCGGCCGCGCGGCGCTCCACGAACGGGAACGCGAGGATCAGCAGCGCGCTGGCGGTGAACAGGCCGATGCTCACCGGCGAGTCCCAGTCCCAGCTGTGGCCGCCCTGGAGCAGCGCCAGGATCAGCAGCGTCCCGCCGGCGGTGAGGACCACGGTCCCGAGGTAGTCGATCCGGTGCCGGCGCCGCTCGATGTGCTCGTGGAACTGGCGGACCAGCATCCAGGCGGCCAGCGCGCCGATCGGCAGGTTCACGAAGAAGATCCAGCGCCAGGAGAGGTACTCCGAGAACACGCCGCCGAGGGTGGGCCCCACGATGGAGGCGGTGCCCCAGACGCTTGCGATGAAGCCCTGCACCCGAGCCCGCTCCTCGACGGTGTAGATGTCGCCGACGATGGTCATCGACATCGGCAGCGTCGCGCCGGCGCCGAGGCCCTGCACCGCCCGGGCGGCGATCAGCAGCGGCATCGACCCGGCGACGCCGCACAGCACGGAACCGAGCAGGAACAGCGCGATCCCGACGAGCATCACGGGCTTGCGCCCCATCGAGTCGGCGAGCTTGCCGTAGACCGGCACCGAGACCGCCTGCGCCAGCAGGTAGATCGAGAACAGCCAGGGGAACTGGCTGAACCCGCCGAGGTCGGTGACGATCGCCGGCACCGCCGCGGCCAGGATCGTCGCGTCGATGGCCACGAGGGCGGTCGACAGCATCACCGAGAGAAGCACCGGACCGCGCTCGCTCCGCAGGCCGACCGCGGTGCGGGCTCTCTCAGAGGTCACGAACGGCCACAACCGGGAGCTTCATGGGGCTATTCCACCGCCGTCGGCAGGGACGAGCCGGAGGCAGGGCCTCCAGGGCCCTGGCCTCCGGCCTGTCATGGGTGCGGGTCGGTGGTCAGCAGAGGTGGTGGACCTCCTGGAGTCCGTACACCGGTGTGTCGATGCCCTCGTACCGCGCCTTGAGCTGCAGACCGAGGTAGAGGGAGTAGTGCCGTGACTGGTGGAGGTTGCCGCCGTGGAACCACAGCGCCTCCTGCTGGGTCGGCTTCCACATGTTCCGCTGCTCGCCCTCCCACGGCCCCGGGTCCTTGGTGGTGTCGGAGCCGAGCCCCCACACCTTCCCGACCTTGTCGGCCACCCCCTGGCTGATGAGGTCGGCGGCCCAGCCGTTCATCGAGCCGTAGCCGGTGGCGTACACGACCAGGTCGGCCGGGAGCTCGGTGCCGTCCTGGAGGACCACGCTGTTCTCGGTGAGACGCTCCACCTGGCCGTGCACGAGCTTGACCTCGCCGTTGGCGACGAGGTCGGCGGCGCCCACGTCGATGTAGTAGCCCGAGCCTCGGCGGAGGTACTTCATGAACAGGCCGGACCCGTCGTCGCCCCAGTCCAACCAGAAGCCTGCCTTCTCCATGGCCTCGTAGAAGTCCTTGTCGCGCTCGCGCATCTGGTCGTAGAGCGGGATCTGGAACTCGTGCATGATCCGGTACGGGAGGGAGGCGAAGATGAGGTCTGCCTTCTCGGTGGTCACTCCTGCCGCGAGTGCCTCCTCGGAGTAGAGCGCGCCGAGACCGATCTCCATGAGGGTGTCGCTCTTGACGATGTGGGTCGACGAGCGCTGCACCATCGTGACGTCGGCCTCGTGCTCCCACAGGGCGCCGCAGATGTCGAAAGCCGAGTTGTTGCTGCCCACGATCACGGCCTTCTTGCCGGCGTACGCGTCGGGCCCGGGATGTGCCGAGGAGTGGTGCTGGTCGCCGCGGAAGACGTCCTGGCCGGGAAGGCGCGGGATGTTGGGCTTGCCCGACATCCCGGTGGCGAGGACCAGGTGCTTCGGCCGGAGCGTGAGCGGCTTCCCGTCCCGCTCGAGCTCGACGGTCCACTCGCCGGTCTCCGAGGAGTACGTCGCCGACGTGGCCACCGTGCTCGACCAGTACGGCACCTCCATGACCTTGGTGTAGAACTCCAGCCAGTCGCCGATCTTGTCCTTCGGCGCGAAGACG
>DASTPU010000088.1:0-5352 GCA_035762105.1 Nocardioidaceae bacterium
GCAGGCCTCGTACGGGGTGAGCACACGCAGGCCCTCGGCCTCCGCCTTCGCCCGGCTCTTGGAGCCCTCGGGCAGGCCGACGCGCACGTCGACGCCGGAGTCGCGCAGGGACAGCGCGTGCGCGTGGCCCTGGCTGCCGTAGCCGAGCACCGCTACGTTGCGGCCCTGGATCACGGACAGGTCGGCGTCATCGTCGTAGAACATCTCAGCCACGGTGGGCTCTCCTTCTCGGTTTTCTCTGGTTCTCTGCAGGATCAGGGGTACGGCGGAGGTCAGACCGCCGCCGGTGGCGCCGGGACGGGCACCGGCCGCAGGGTCCGGTCGGTGATCGAGCGGCTACCCCGGCCGATCGCCACCATCCCGGACTGGACGAGCTCCCGGACGCCGAACGGCTCGAGCACGCGGAGGAACGCCTCGAGCTTCTCGGCGCTCCCGGTGACCTCGATGGTCACCGCGTCGGTGGCGACGTCGACGACCTTGGCCCGGAACAGCTGGACGGTCTCGAGCACCTGGCCACGGGTCTCGGCGTCGGCCTTGACCTTGACCAGCAGCAGCTCACGGGTGACCGCCGCGGAGCCCTCGAGCTCGACGATCTTGATCACCTCGACGAGCTTGTTCAGCTGCTTGGTGACCTGCTCGAGCGGGGACTCCTCGACGTTGACCACGATCGTCATCCGGGACACCTCGGGGTGCTCGGTGGGTCCCACGGCGAGGGAGTCGATGTTGAAGCCCCGGCGGCTGAAGAGGCCCGCGATCCGCGTGAGGACACCGGGCTTGTTCTCCACGAGGACGGACAGGGTGTGCTTGCTCATCGGTTCTCCTCGGTCTCGAGACGCTCGCTGCGCTCGCTCCTCGACCAGCGGTTCACAGGTCGTCCTCCTCGAACTCGGGCGCCATGTCCCGTGCGAACTTGATGTCGTCGTTGCTCGTGCCGGCGGCGACCATCGGCCACACCATGGCGTCGCGGTGCACCCGGAAGTCGATGACCACCGGGACGTCGTTGATCTCCATCGCCTTCTGGATGACGGCGTCGACGTCCTCGGGCTTGTCACAGGCAAGGCCCACGCAGCCGTAGGCCTCGGCCAGCTTCGGGAAGTCGGGGATCCGCACCTCCGCGTTGCGCTGGAGGTCGGTGTTGGAGTACCGCTGGTTGTAGAAGAGCGTCTGCCACTGGCGGACCATGCCGAGCGATGAGTTGTTGATCAACGCGACCTTGATCGGGATCCCCTCGATCGCGCAGGTGGCGAGCTCCTGGTTGGTCATCTGGAAGCAGCCGTCACCGTCGATCGACCACACCGTGGCCTCCGGGCGGGCGACCTTCGCGCCCATGGCGGCGGGCACGGAGTAGCCCATGGTGCCGAGACCGCCGGAGTTGATCCACGTGTTCGGGTTCTCGTAGCCGATGAAGTGGGTGGCCCACATCTGGTGCTGGCCGACCCCTGCGACGTACACAGCCTCGGGGCCTGCGATCTTGCCGAGCCGCTCCAGGACGTACTGCGGCGCGAGGGAGCCGTCCTCGGGCTCGTCGTACCCGAGCGGGTACTTCGCCTTGACGCCGTCGAGGAACTCCTTCCACGCCTGGTACTCGCCGGTGTGGCCGGAGTCGGCCTCCGCCTGCAGCGCCACGATCAGGTCCGCGATCACCTCGCGCGCGTCGCCGACGATCGGCACGTCGACGGCACGGTTCTTGCCGATCTCGGCCGGGTCGATGTCGGCGTGGACGATCTTGGCGTTGGGAGCGAACGAGTCGAGGTTGCCGGTCACCCGGTCGTCGAAGCGGGCGCCCAGGCTCACGATCAGGTCGCTGCGCTGGAGACCTGCCACCGCGGCAACCGTGCCGTGCATGCCGGGCATGCCGAGGTGCTGCGGGTGGCTGTCGGGGAAGGCACCGCGGGCCATCAGCGTGGTCACGACCGGGATGCCGGTCATGTCGGCGAGCACGCGCAGCTCCTTGGCGGCTCGGGCCCGGATCACGCCGCCGCCGACGTACAGCACCGGCCGCTTCGACTCGAGGATCAGCTTCGCGGCCTCGCGCACCTGCTTGGCGTGCGGGCGGGTCACCGGCCGGTAGCCGGGCAGGTTGAGCTCGGTCGGCCAGGCGAAGGTGGTGGTCGCCTGCAGCGCGTCCTTGGACACGTCGACGAGCACGGGACCCGGGCGACCGGTCGAGGCGATGTAGAACGCCTCCGCGATCGTGCGGGGGATGTCGGCCGCGTCGGTGACCAGGAAGTTGTGCTTGGTGATCGGCATCGTGATGCCGCGGATGTCCGCCTCCTGGAAGGCGTCGGTGCCGATGGAGCCACTGGAGACCTGGCCGGTGATCGCGACCATCGGGACCGAGTCCATGTAGGCGTCGGCCAGCGGCGTCACGAGGTTCGTGGCACCCGGGCCGCTGGTCGCCATGCAGACCCCGACCTTGCCGGTGGCGGCGGCGTAGCCCTGCGCGGCGTGGCCGGCGCCCTGCTCGTGGCGCACGAGGATGTGCCGGACCTTGACGGAGTCGAACAGCGGGTCGTAGGCGGGCAGGATCGCCCCGCCGGGGATCCCGAACACGTGCTCGACCCCAGCGCTCTCCAAGGACTTGATGAGGCTCTGCGCCCCTGTCATCCGCGCGCCGGTGGCCTGCTCGCTCATGGTGCCTTCCCTCTGGTCAGTGCTTCTCGCCCAACAAAAAACCCCTCGGCCCGGTGGGCAAGCGAGGGGTGACGCGTGTGCTGCTGGCTGGTGTGGCCGTCAGCTGACGCGTCGCGTGCGTACAAGAATGTCAAAACGCATGGTCCAACCTTCTCTGCAAGCCGCGCCCCTCGTCAATCGAGTGTGACACGGGTCCCAGTATATGGACCTCCGGTCCCACATCATGGTCGAGGTCACTGGTAGCTGACGAACCGCACTCGCGGCCTGAGCCGGAGCACCTCCACCGGCGTCATCAGGTCGGTGTCCTCGTCGTAGAACAGCTTGAAGCCCATCGTGAACTGCTCGGGCTGGGCGACGGTCCCGTAGGTCGACAGCTTCTGCGACTGGCTGCCGAACCCGTCGACGTGCTGCACCACCGCGAGCCGCTTCCTCGGTACGACGTCCTCGATGTCGAGCACCATGTCCCGGCGGAACTGGTGGAGGAGGAGCAGCTTCTGCGGGTGGTCGTTGCGCCGAGCGATCCGCGCCAGCCACCCCGACACGCGGTTCACCTCGGCCGCGCTGACCTGCCCGATGGTCTCCGCCGGGACCTGGCCGGCGTCCATCCGCCACTCCGGGTCGAGCGCCAGGCCGACCCACGGGCGCTCCAGCGCCCACTGCCAGCGCTTGGCCACCTCGAGGAAACCGGAGCGGCCGGGCTGGAGGTCGAGCACGAGCAGCGCCTTGTTGCGCCGGGCCGCGCGGAGGTAGCGCTCCACGTGCTCGCGGGCGATGTCGTGGCTGTAGTCGCCGTCGGTACCCGCGTCGCGGTCCGCGATCGTCACGATCAGCTCGTAGACGACCTGCACTTTCCACCGGTCCCGCGCGAACGGAGCCGCCGCCTCGCGCAGCCGTTCGGTGATCCGGTCGGGGGTGTCCTCGCCCAGCACGCCCATCGTCGGCGTGGTCGCCGTCCCGTAGTAGGCGACGAGCAGGTGTCCCGGGTAGATCCGCCGGCCGCCCTGCGGCAGCTCCGGCCGTCTGGCCGCGACCCGAGCCGCCGCCACAGCGGGTACGACGGACGCGCTCGCCGACCGGGCACCCGCCGGGGCGGACGTCCCACCCGGCGTCGACACCGCCGCGAGGCCTGTCAGGAGCACGCCGCCCAGCGCGATCGCGAACGCCGACGCACGGCGCGACGAGGTCATGCGACCACGCTAGCCGCGGACCACCCGTCGGCCCGCGACCTGACGCGGACCGCCGCGTCGTGTCGCGTGTGAGTCCCGGACGGTCGACGGCGGCCGGAGCCGTCCGTGGCTCACGCCGGGTCCGGCCCGGCCCGTGCCGGCGCAGCGCCGACCGGTCGACCGGCGCTGCGACACGCCGCGGAAGGCGCCGCGGAAGTGACGGGTCGGCGAGGAGTGGTCAGCCGCAGACGGCCCCATGGGCGGCGGACTGCACGACCTTGGCGTACTTGCCGAGCACACCGCGGGTGTACTTCGGCTCGTGCGGCGTCCAGCCGTCCTTGCGCGCGGCGAGCTCGGCGTCGTCGATGGTCACGTCGAGCCGGCGGTTGCGCACGTCGAGCCGGATCGGGTCGCCGTCGCGGACGAACGCGATCGGTCCGCCGTCGACGGCCTCAGGGGCGACGTGGCCGACGCAGAGGCCCGTCGTACCGCCGGAGAAGCGACCGTCGGTGAGCAGCAGGACCTCCTTGCCGAGGCCTGCACCCTTGATGGCTCCGGTGATCGCGAGCATCTCGCGCATGCCGGGCCCGCCCTTGGGGCCCTCGTAGCGGATGACCACCGCGTCCCAGGGCTGGATCTGTCCGGCCTCGAGGGCGTCCATGGCCGCGCGCTCGCCGTCGAAGACCCGGGCGGTGCCCTCGAAGACCTCGTCGTCGAAGCCCGCGGTCTTCACGACCGCGCCCTCGGGGGCGAGCGAGCCCTTGAGGATGGTCAGACCGCCGGTCTTGTGGATCGGGTCGGAGAGCTTGCGGATCACCTCGCCGTCGACGTCCGGCGGCGCGATGTCGGCGAGGTTCTCCGCCAGCGTCTTGCCGGTCACGGTCAGGCAGTCGCCGTGGAGCAGGCCGGCGTCGAGCAGCAGCTTCATGACGACCGGGATGCCGCCGACCTTGTCGACGTCGTTCATCACGAACCGGCCGAACGGCTTGAGGTCGCCGAGGTGCGGGACGGTGTCGCCGATCCGGTTGAAGTCGTCGAGGGTCAGGTCCACCTCGGCCTCGCGGGCGATCGCGAGCAGGTGCAGGACCGCGTTGGTGGAGCCGCCGAGCGCCATCGTCACGGCGATCGCGTTCTCGAACGCCTCCTTGGTCATGATCTGCCGGGCGGTGATGCCCGTGCGCAGCAGGTCGACCACGGCCTCGCCGGAGCGGTGGGCGTACCCGTCGCGGCGGCGGTCGACGGCCGGCGGGGCCGCGGACCCGGGCAGGGACATGCCCAGCGCCTCGGCGATCGAGGCCATCGTGTTCGCGGTGTACATGCCGCCGCAGGCGCCCTCACCCGGGCAGATCGCACGCTCGATCCGGTCCACCTCCTCACGGGTGATCCTGCCGGCGAGGCAGGCGCCGACGGCCTCGAAGGCGTCGATGATCGTGACGTCCTTGCCGTCGACCTGGCCGGGCATGGTCGACCCGGCGTAGAGGAACACCGAGGCCAGGTCGAGACGGGCGGCGGCCATCAGCATGCCGGGCAGCGACTTGTCGCAGCCGGCGAG
>DASTPU010000089.1:0-4501 GCA_035762105.1 Nocardioidaceae bacterium
CCGACCAGCTCGCGGTTGGTCCTCGAGTCGAGCCGGTGGCTGAGGCACCAGCACACGCTCGCCTCAGGGTTCCTCGGCCCCAGCATGGTCGCGACGTCCTCGAACCGCTCTGCCGTCGCGGGTTCGACCGTGATGCTCACGCGGACACGCTAGCCCCCGCCGCCGACAGTCCCGCAAGGGTCGGGCCTAGGGACCGCTCTGACGAACATAGGGATCGGGGGCGCTCGAAGATGGGGAGTCATCCCGACGAGAGCCGAGGCCCTGGATCCCTACCGTCGTGGACACAGCTGGTCGCCGGCCCGGCGACCACGACGGGAAAGGATCCAACGACATGCCTACCTTCATGATCGAGCGCAACCTTCCGGGCGCCAGCAAGCTGACCCCCGAGGAGCTCCAGGGCGTCGCCCGCACGTCGAACGCAGTGGTCGACGGCCTCGGCGTCCCGTACACCTGGCACCAGAGCTTCGTGGCCGGGGACAAGATCTACTGCGTTCACGAGGCGGAGTCCGCCGACGACGTCTACGAGCACGCACGACGCGGCGGCTTCCCGGCCGACCTCGTCGTCGAGATCCCCGCCGTCATCGGCCCGCACACAGCGGAAGGGTGACCGAGGTGCGACGCGACACCGTGGTGCGCACGCTGCCCGGGCTCGCCGCGGCACGTATTCCCGGAGCAGTCGTCCTGACCGGCGGCGTGGCCTCGGCCCGGGAGCCCGGGCCCGGTGCGAGCCTCCATTTCGAGCATGGCGCCCCGCCGGGAACGTCGTGGCCCCTCGAACAGGCGCAGTCCGGCGACCGATGACCGGAGGGCCTGCACCTCTCACAGCGAGCGGTGCAGGCCCTTCGCCGTGTCTACGCCCGGAGTTGCACAGTCCTCGAAGTTCCGCTCGCGGTCGTCGTGTCCGCGCCCGGGGCACCGTCGATGCCGAGCCTCCGGCTCGCGTGCGCCGCCTCGGTCCGTGAGCGCACACCGAGCTTCTGCAGGATCGCCGACACGTGGTGGCCCACCGTCTTCTCCGAGATGCACAGCCTCTCGGCGACGTCGGCGTTCGAGGCACCCTCACCGATCAGCGCCAGCACCTCGAGCTGCCGACCCGTGAGGCCGGCGGGGTTGGCCCGGGTGCTGGCCCGGCTCCTCGGTGGGACTCCGGTGAGACCTCGTCGGCGCAACGCCTGTCGTGCCCGGGCCGCGACCGCGTCCGCCCCCAGGCCGTCGAGCATCTCCACCGCCCGGAAGGCATCCCGCGGCTCGTCCGAGTCCAGCAGAGCCAGCGCCTCGTCGTACCTCGCGCCCAGACGGCGCCACTCCTCCGCGGCGGCCACGGCATCGCCGTCCAGCAGCAAGCGGTACGGCGTCGCCACGCCGTCGGCCACCGGGAGCGGGAGACCGACGCGTCTCATCCAGACGAGCAGGTCGCCCACCGCCCACTCGAGCCCCTGGGGGTTGCCGGCGAAGCGCTCCACCAGCTCAAGGACGACCCCCACGCGCGGCTCCTCGGCGCCCGTGACCCAGCTCCGCTCCAGCAGCGCCGACGCGGCCGGCAGGAGCCGCAGCGGGTCACCGATGCGGAGGGCCTGGTCGAACGCGTCGTCGAGGAGGTGCTCGTCCTCGGAGTCGCCGGTGCGCACGGCGACGAGACCCCGGCTGATCATCGGCCAGGTCCTCGCCAGCGGCGCGCTCGACGAGCCGAGCACGCGGTTCGCGTCCTCCACGCTGGCCTGCCAGTTGCCACGCATCAGGTTCAACCGGCTGCGAGCCCCGGTCTGCCAGTTGATGCAGATCGGCTGCTCGTGCTCGACTGCGTAGCGGAGGCTGGTGGCCATCATCTCCTCCGCCGCGGTGAGTCGACGCTGCTCCACGTCGAGGTAGGTGAGATTGCTGTATGCCTGCGACGTCGGCTCCTCGAGGCCGTGCCGCCGCCCGGAGTCGATGTGCCGGAGCAGGTCGTCCCGAGCGCTCACGTCACCGGCTGCCAGAGCCGTCGCCCCACGGATGACCCCTAGGCGCATCTGCACATCGGGGGCCACGACGTCGGCGGCGGTCGCGGCGGCCAGGTCCATGAGGCGTTCGGCGGTGCGGAGGTCTCCCACCTGGTAGGCCAGGTAGGCCTCGGTGCCGTACGCGAGGGCGAGACCTCCGGCGCCGGCAGAGCCCCGGAGGAGTCCCACCGCCGTGAGGGCCTGCTCCTCCGCACCCGAACGGTCAGCGTTGTACCACCGGTACAACGAGAGCACGCAGGAGTCCGCGCCCGCACTGTCGCTGTCGCCTTCCGACTCTCGCAACGAGATGGCCTCGGAGCAGGCAGCGATCGCCGCGTCGAGCTGGTCGGTCAGGTAGAGCTCGCGGCTCAACCTCTCGAGGAGCTCGGCCTTCGTCGAGGCTGCTTCGCCCTCGGACCGCTCCAGGGCGATCCGGTAGAAGCGCGCGGCGCTGAGGTGCGACGACGAGCGGGAGGCGCGCTCTCCTGCTTCGGTCGCGTACCGACGGGCCCGGTCCTGGTCCCCGGCCGCCACAGCGTGGTGCGTGAGCACGGCGGCGTCACCGTCGCCGGCCGTCTCCATGGCGTCCAGCAGCCGCCGGTGCAGAGCCGACTGACCTCCTGGCGGGATCATGGCCTCGATCGCGCGTCGGCACAGCTCGTGCCGGAACCTCAGACCCCGCGGGCTCCGCTCGACCAGGCCACACTGTGCGAACGCACGCAGGGTCAGCAGGTCGACACCGAGCTCGTGGAGCACCCGGTCGGCGATGGTCTCGGGCGCGACCGCCAGCAGCATGAGCATGCTTCGCTGCTCGACGCTCAGGTGCTCCGTGCGCGCCACGGCAGCGTCCCTCACCGTGGTCGGCAGCGTCCCTCCCGAGCTCGATGCGATCTCGGCGACGAAGAAGCAGTTGCCCCGGGTGACCTCGTGCACCTCGCGGGCGTCGAGGTCGGTCTCGGTGTCGGCCAGCATCGCGGCCACGCCAGCGGGACTCAGCGGTTCCAGGTGCACCGTCATCGCTGCAGGTGATCGCGCCACGTCGCCGAGCAGGGGCACCAGCGGGTGGTCGGCGCCGATCTCGTCGTCGCGGTAGGTACCGATGACCACGGAGCGCGTCCGGTCGATGCGGCGGAGCAGGAACCGCAACAGCTCGAGGCTCGCCTCGTCGGCCCATTGCACGTCGTCGACCACGAGGACGTACGACGCCGCACACAGCGCGCGGTGGACCTCCGGGAACACCTGGTACCCGTGCTCGGCGGACGCCATCGCCTCTCGAACGGCAGACGGAAGCCGGTCCGCCACGTCGTGCAGCGGGCCGAGCGGCCGGGGCGTCGACAGCGGGTCGCACAGCCCCCACAGCAGCTGTCCGTCGGGGACGTTCTCACGGACGAAGGACGACGTCAGCCAGGTCTTGCCGATGCCGGACTCTCCCGCGACGAGCAGGAACGAGCCGGGGCCTCCCGTCCGAGCCTGCAGCCACGCCTCCGAGAGCGTGCCGAGCTCGGCGTCCCGCTCGAGCAACGCCATCCTCGGAGGTTACGGCGACCGCCCGCCACGAGGGACCGGTATGCAGGTCGTCCGCCCGGCCGAGGGGCAGCGGCCTAGACGTGTGTCTGGTTTGCGACGTTACGCGGCACGGCGACAGCCGCGGGAGCCAACCACACCGACGAACGGCCGAGCCGGCCTATCGCCGGGGCGAGTGTCGAGCGACGTCACGGTCGTTGACGGCGTCGGTCACCCCCGGCAGGGCCCTCACCGCCCGAGCCAGCAGGGACGCCCGCCGCCCGGGCACCACGCGCGCCGTACGCCGCTCGGCTCCCCGCAGGATCGCGTGGGCGACGTCCTCGGCCGACAGCACCGGCAGCATGCTCGACGCCTGCGCCTCCGGGGGCTTGAGCGGCACCTCGGCGGCGAGCATCGGCGTGTCCGTGTCCGGCGGGAACACACAGCCCACGTGCACCCCGTGTGGTTTGAGCTCCGTGCGCAGGCACTCGCAGAGGCCACGCACGGCGAACTTCGACGGGCAGTACGCCGTGTAGCCGAACACCCCGAGCAGCCCGGCGAACGACGAGATCGCCATGATCACCCCGCTCCTTCGAGCGACCATCGACGGCGCGACCGCGCGGATCGCCCACAGCGTGCCGAAGTAGTTGACCCGCATCTCACGCTCGAACTCCTCGGGCGGCAGCTCGATGAAGTAGCCGGGCCGCACCACGCCGGCGCAGGTGAACAGCAGGTCGGCCGGTTCCGACTGCTTCACCGCCTCGGCCACCGCGACCCGGTCCGCGACGTCCACGGCAGCCCCACGCACACCCGGTGACGAGGCAGCCGACAGGTTCGCGAGGTCGGCATCGTCCAGCGCGAGGACGGAGACCGTTGCCCCGGCCTCCGAGAGCAGGCGTACGACGGCCAGCCCGATGCCGCTCGACCCCCCGGTGACGATCGCGTGCTTGCCCGCGAACGACTCGTACATCCTCACCTCCGGACCGCTCAGTAGTACACGACGAACAGGTAGACCGCGA
>DASTPU010000090.1:0-7755 GCA_035762105.1 Nocardioidaceae bacterium
GCAGTGTCGTAGAACCCGCCGTTCCCGTCGGCGAAGTGGGTGAGCGCGGTGTCGAGGAGCCGGCCGGCCCGCTCGAGCCACACCGCGTCGCCGGTGGCCGAGAGCAGGGCGAGGAACGCGTCGGCGACACAGCCGTAGTCCTCGAGCACACCCGCGTGCGCCCCGGCGACACCGTCGCGGGAGACCCGGCGCAGCCGGCTGCCCCGCGCGTCGAGGTGCAGGTCGACGAGCAGCTGCCCCGCCCGGACCGCCGCGTCGACGTACCTCTGCTCGCCGAGGAGCAGCCCTGCCTGCGCCAGGGAGGAGATCGCGAGCCCGTTCCAGGCCGCGACGACCTTGTCGTCGCGGGCTGGCCGCACCCGGGTGGCGCGGGACTCGAGCAGCCGCGACCTCACACGCGACCAGCGCTCGGGGTCCTCGGGATCCTGCCTCAGCTGGAGGGTTGAAGAGCCGTGCTCGAAGGTGCCGCGCTCGGTGACGTGCAGCAGGTCGGCGGCCCAGGCCCCGTCGTCCTCCCCGAGGACCTCGGTGAGCTGCACCGGGGTCCAGGCGTAGAACTTGCCCTCCACGCCCTCGGAGTCGGCGTCGAGGGCCGAGGCGAAGCCGCCTTCGGCGGTGAGCAGCTCGCTGAGCATGAAGTCCGCGGTCTCGAGGGCGACGCGCGCACCGAGCGGGTCGCCGCTCTGCCGCCACCAGCGGGCGTAGACACCGAGCAGCTGGGCGTTGTCGTAGAGCATCTTCTCGAAGTGCGGCACCACCCAGGACCGGTCGACGCTGTAGCGAGCGAAGCCGCCGGCCAGCTGGTCGTACATCCCCCCGCGAGCCATCGCGTGGCAGGTCGCCGCGACCATCTCGCGGGCGTGCTCGGAGCCGGTGCGCGCCTCGTGGCGGAGGAGCAGCTCGAGCACCATCGACGGCGGGAACTTCGGCGCCGTGCCGAACCCGGCGTTGGAGCGGTCGAAGTCCTTGGACAGCTTGTCGACCGCGCTCTCGAGAACCGCCTCGTCGAGCTCGCCCCCGCCCGCGAGGGCGTTCTCGGCCTGCAGCCGCTCGCGGATCCTGCCCGCGACGCCGGCCACCTCGTCCCGGCGGTCGCGCCACGCGTCCGCGAGACCCTGGAGGATCTGCGTGAAGGCGGGCTGGCCGTGCCGCGGCTGGTCGGGGAAGTAGGTGCCCGCGAAGAACGGCTCGCCGTCGTGGTTGAGGATCACCGTCATCGGCCAGCCGCCGTGGCCGGTCATCGCCGTGGTGGCGGTCATGTAGACCGCGTCCACGTCGGGACGCTCCTCGCGGTCGACCTTGATGTTCACGAAGTGCTTGTTCATCAGCGCGGCGGTCGCCTCGTCCTCGAACGACTCGTGGGCCATGACGTGGCACCAGTGGCAGGCGGCGTACCCGACGCTGAGCAGCACAGGCACGTCGCGACGCCTGGCCTCCTCGAAGGCCTCAGGGCCCCACTCCCACCAGTCGACGGGGTTGTCCTTGTGCTGCAGGAGGTACGGCGACGTCGCGTTCGCCAACCGGTTGGCCACAGGTGTCCTCTCATCCCGAAGGGTCCGTGCGTCCGACGCGCGGACGTCTCTGGTCGATCCGGTGCCCAGCATCCCGCCCCGCATCCAAGCATGGACCATGCCCGCCGGCCGCGTCGCGGCGGACGAGTGACGGTGAGGACGACCGGGCGGCCGGAGCCGTCGCCGGCCCCGGCCGCCCACCCTTCCCAAGAGGTCACTTCCGGGGAACCCGGACACCGAACCAGTAGCTGCCTTCGGTGACCGCACCGGCGCTCGCCCTGAACTGACGGCTCAGGGACTTGTCGCCCCTGCCGTAGAGGTCGAGGGAGGCGACCACCGCGTCGTTCCGCGGAGCGTTCCGCATCCTCTTGAGCAGCTGGTCGAAGGACGACGCGCCGCTCATCGAGCCCATGCCCTCTTCGTAGTAGTCACCGCCCCACCAGTTGCCGCCGACGACCGAGAGCGAGCCGGAGCGCCCGGCCGCGCGCAGCGGCACCTTCACGTCGAGCTTGACGACGTTCACGCCCAGCGTCTGCGACGTCAGCGACACCTTGAGCCGCTTGGTCGCCCCGGCCCGCAGGCGGAGCCTGCTGTCCGGTTCCAGCGCCGTCCACACGCCGTCCTTGCGCATCGCGACCTCCTTGATCACGTAGACGTCGTAGGACGTCGAGAGCCGCGAGTCGGTCCTGATGTCGTTGATGGCGATCTTCTCGAACGGGTTGTCCCGCAGTTGGGAGAGCTGGCCGTAGAGCACCCATGCGGTGTCGTCGGAGATCGACCACTGCGACGCGTACCTGTCACGGCGCGTGTACGTGAACGGGGAACCGTCCTCACGCGTCCCTTGGACCGTCCAGCTGACCGCGCCACTGCCCTTGGTCCACGCCTGGAGCACCCGGTCCTGGTCGAGGTAGAGGTGCCAGGAGGCGAGGTAGGGCATGTCGGGCTGGAAGACGATCTCGCTCGTGCCGGTCCGCGAGCGGCCGGCCGCCTCGACGTACGACGTGATCGTGGTCGCCCTGGGCATCTCGCCGACGAGACCGTGGATTCCGGTCAGCATCTCGTTGTCGACCGACCCGACCGGGCCACCGATGTTCATGAGCTTGTACGCCCCGCCCCAGTACGGGTCGGGCTGGACGAGCAGCGTGCTGCCGCCGTGCATGCCCAGCGTGTTCCGGCCCATGTAGAGGAACGGGTGGCCGAACGCCAGGACCTCGTCCCCGCACACCGCGGTGACCGTGCCGGTGGCGGCGTACGTCAGGTCGCCGTACGCGATGGACACCGCGACGTTGCCACCGGGGACCGGTGTGGTCGCCTCGCCCGCCACCGGGGCTGCGGCGCCCTGGTAGACCCGCGTGCCTGAGGTCGGCAGGGCGGTCTCGACGTCACGGAGCTTGCGCGGCGCGCGACCCGAGACCGCGACCGGGAGCGGGAGCCGGGTCAGCCCACCGGCCGCCTGCTCCTGCGTGGCTGCGTCCGAGGCCACCAGCTCGCGGGCCAGAGCCCGCGGCAGCGCGACGGTGTCCGCCTCGGCTGCCTCGGCGAGGGACCGCTGGGCGGCGACGGAGTCGGAGTCCAACAGCTCGAACATGTCGGCGGCGAGGGTCACGCCGGTCACCATCGTCGGGGAGTAGGCGAGGGCGTACGAGACGGCGCCGATCAGCCGGCCGTCAGCGGCATAGACCGGTGAGCCGGACATGCCCGCCCAGATACCACCGGCGGCGTCGAGGGCGGGTGACTTCAGCGTGACCACGGCCACGTCGAGGTCAGGGGCGATGTAGTCGTCGAGGACTCCGACGACCTCGCCGGTGAACGCGTCCGGGATGGTGCCCTTGCTCACGGTGAGACCGTGCACGGGCTGGCCCGCGGTGAGGGCGGCTGCGGGGTAGGCCTCCGGACAGCCCGGGTCCGTCGCGGACTGCGCCGCGGGCACGGAGGCGAAGCCGGCGAGGACGACGGCGCCGGCGCCCACGACCCCCACGGCCGCGCGGGAACGAGCCCTACGCGGGGCTGGGTGGGGGTCTGAGGTGTGGAAGAGGTGCAGGGTCATGGTGATCCCCCTTATGTGATCCGTTGCCGGACATGCGACAACGACCCTGCGTCCAGACTCAGCGGGGAAGACTGCGACCGGCAGAGGCGTAGGTCCTCCCCCACACGCTGCAGAGCCTGATCCATGACAAAGGCCCACCTAGCGACACCAGCCCCCGGCCCGTCGTCATGACGGTCGGGGGCTGGTGAGGGCTTCGGTCAGGTTCGCTCCGCCTCGCACCGCGGAGCGAGCACCGGCCTCAGGTCAGCGGCACTCGCACTTGCGCTCGTCCGGGACGGTGGCCATCACGCTGTCGACATGCATGCCGCAGCCGTCCCAGGTGGTCTTCTTGCAGGAGGGGCAGGAAACGGGAAAACACATGATGTAGCTCCAAGTAGGTCGGTGGGATACCTGTCTTCAGTATACCCCGGGGGGTATCCGATGCAAACACCTCAACGGGGCCGGACCGGAGTTCATTCCCAGGGAAGGTCGATCTCTTTCCTAGGCCACGCGGCCCGGCCCGCCGCCCTTGGCGACGACCGGCAGCCCGGACCTCGCCCAGGCACCCATGCCGCCCTTGACGTTGGCGACGTCGCCCCGCTGGGCGGCCAGCAGCTTGGCCGCCCGGGCAGAACGCGACCCCGACCGGCAGACCACGAGGATCTCCCGGTTGCGGGGCAGCTCCCCGGCGCGCCTGCCGAGCTCACCGAGGGGGATGTGGCGAGCCTTGGGCGCGTGGCCGCTCCTCCACTCGTGCGGCTCGCGTACGTCGAGCAGCACCGCGCCGCGGCCCATGGCCTCCCGGGCCTCCTGGGGCTCCACCACGCGGTACGGCTTCTTGAACAGGGTGTCCATGAACCCCATGCAGTTCTTGTCTCCTCAGCTGGTGATGGGCAGGCCGACTTCCGCGGCCTTGTCGTACTCGTCGTCGATGAGGACCACCTTGCGCCCCGACGCCGCCAGGAACGAGGCGGCGATGGACGAGCGGTAGCCGCTCGCGCAGTGCACCCAGAGCTCGCCCTGGGGAGCCTCGTCGACCCGGGCAGCGATGTCCTGGATCGGGATGTTGACCGCACCCTCGATGTGGTCCGCGTCGAACTCGGAGGCACGCCGCACGTCGAGCACGGTGACGTCGCGGTGATGGCGGACGTCGTTGAGGTCGGCGAAGGTGGCCGTCGGGTAGCTCGCCACGTCTGCGGTCGTCCACGACTCGGGCTTGCCGGTCGCCATCGCGGCCGGACGGTCGATGCCGATCCGGAGGAGCTCGCGCTGAGCCTCGGCGACCTGCTCCTCGGACTCCCCGAGAAGCGTGATCGGCGTGCCCCACTTCATGATCCAGCCCACGTAGGTGGAGAACTGGCCGTCGATGCCGAAGTTGTAGGTGCCCGGCGCATGTCCCGCGGCGAACGCCGTCCGGGTACGCAGGTCGACCAGCCACTCGCCCGCCTCGAGCCGGCGACGCAGCTCTGCCGCGTCGGCCTGCACCGGCAGCGACATGTCGGGCACGTCGGGGCCGGAGGCGTTGGCCGGACCCATGTAGGCGTAGTAGGCCGGGTACACGTCGAGACCCTCGATGATCTGGCGGACGTACTCCTCCTCGCCCTCGGTGAGCGCGGGGTTCGCCTGCTTCTCGCGGCCGATCGTGGACTCGTTGGGCTGGTCCTCCGAGGACCCGGCCGCGCAGAAGCTGCCGAAGCCGTGGGTCGGGAAGACCCCGGTCTCGTCGGGCAGCAGGGCGAGCCGCTGCGCGGACCCGTGCTGCAGGCGGGTGAGCTCCTCGGTGTGCTCGGACCCGAGCAGGTCGGGCCGGCCGGTCGCGCCGTAGAGCAGCGAGCCGCCGGTGAACACCGCGAGCGGCTGGCCGTCCGCCTCCACCGCGTAGGAGAGGTGGGTGAAGGTGTGGCCCGGGGTGTGGATCGCGCGGACCGTCATGCGGCTGCCGACCGAGACCGTGTCACCGTCGGTGATCGGCGTCCGGTCGAAGCTCACGGCGTCGTCGCCGTTGACGTAGTAGCCGGCCCCTGCCTCCCTGGCCAGCGCCAGGCCGCCGGTGACGTAGTCGTTGTGGATGTGCGTCTCGAACACGTGGGTGATGCGCACAGCCTCCTCGGAGGCGAGCGCCAGCACCCGGTCGATGTCGCGCTGCGGGTCGACCACGAAAGCCACCTCGCCGTCGTGGACGAGGTAGCTGCGGTCCCCCAGCGAGGGCGTCTCGAGCGTGCGGACCGTGATGTCGTTCACGAGCGGCTCCCTTCCAGCACGCGGCCGGGCTCCCTGCCTTCCACGACGGGCCGGCCGGACCGGAGCCAGGCGACGGTACCGCCGGCGACCGAGCGGGCGTCGTAGCCGGAGGCGATCAGGAAGTCGGCGATGGCCAGGCTGCGGTTCCCCGAGCGGCAGATCAGGTAGACGGGCTCCTCCTTGGGCAGACGCGCCATCTGGCTGGGCACGTAACCCATCGGGATCAGCTCCGCGCCGGGCACGTGCCCGGCAACGTACTCCCGGGCCTCCCGCACGTCGACTACTGCGGCGCCCTCGGCGTGGGCCTGTGCGAACTGGTCGATGTCGACCTCGCGCATGTGTCCATCATCCTCTCGAGTCGATAGATACCCTAGGGGGTATGCACTCGTCCAACAGAAGGGGTGTCGGATCCATTCCGTGGGTACCCAACACTTCAGGGGAATGAACCCGGAAGATGCCCGGTTATACCCCCGCAGGTATTACGATCAAACTCCCTGGAGGGATTGAGAGCATGGCAACGGTTAACCTCGGCGCGGCCGACTTCGAGCAGACGGTCGCCGACAACGACATCGTGTTCGTGGACTTCTGGGCGGCGTGGTGCGGCCCCTGCCGGCAGTTCGCTCCCACCTACGAGAAGGCGTCCGAGAGCCACCAGGACATCGTCTTCGGCAAGGTCGACACCGAGGCCGAGCAGGCCCTCGCCCGTGCGGCGAACATCACGTCGATCCCCACGCTGATGGCCTTCCGTGAGGGCGTCCTCGTCTTCGCCCAGCCCGGCGCGCTTCCCCCGGCCGCCCTGGACCAGGTGATCACCGCGGTCAAGGACCTGAACATGGAAGAGGTCCACGCGGCCGTCGCGGCCCAGCAGAAGGGCGAGCAGGCATGAGCTACGCCCTCTCCACGACCGTCGACAAGCCCTACGCCGAGACCGTCGAGGCCGTGAGGGCCGCGCTCGGGGACCAGGGCTTCGGCGTCCTGACCGAGATCGACATGCAGGCCACCCTGAAGAAGAAGCTCGACGTGGACATCGCCCCGCAGGTGATCCTCGGCGCGTGCCGCCCGCCGCTGGCCTACCAGTCGCTGCAGGCCGAGCCCTCGATCGGGCTGCTGCTGCCGTGCAACGTCGTCGTCCGCGAGACCGACGACGGCACGGTGGTCGAGGCTGTCGACCCGCAGACGATGGTCCAGATGACGGACAACGACGGCCTCCAAGCGGTCGCTGACGAGGCCAAGCAGCGCCTCGAGAAGGCCCTGGCTTCGCTCTCCGCGTAAGCCACGAACACGAAGGAAGAGACGATGGAACTGCCCGCCGACGAGATGGTCGCGGTGATCAACCGCCTCAAGCGTGCCCAAGGGCAGCTGAGCGGTGTCATCAAGATGCTCGACGAAGGTCGTCAGTGCGAGGACGTCGTGACCCAGCTGGCGGCGGTGAGCCGGGCGCTGGACAAGGCCGGGTTCGCGATCATCGCCTCCGGTCTGCGGCAGTGCGTCGTCCAGGAGGGCGACGCGGCGGCCCTGGACACCGCGAAGATGGAGAAGCTCTTTCTCTCGCTCGCGTGAGGTGTGACGCCATGGACGCTCACGAGTGGGACCTCCGGTACGCCGACAGCGGGCTGGTGTGGTCCGCAGGACCCAACCAGTTCGTCGAGTCCGAGCTCGCTGACCTCTCCCCCGGCCGCGCGATCGACGTCGCGGCCGGGGAGGGGCGCAACAGCATCTGGCTCGCCGAACGCGGCTGGCACGTCACCGCCGTCGACTTCTCCCAGGCGGGCCTCGACAAGGGCCGCCAGATCCAGGCCCGCCGTGGCCCCGACCTCCGGATCGACTGGGTCCGCGCCGACGCCGTCGAGGACGACCTCGGACGTGACCGCTACGACCTCGCGGTCGTCGCCTATCTCCAGCTCTCTGCCGACCAGCGCCGTGCCGCGGTACGACGGACGTTCGACGCGTTGAAGGACGGCGGCACGCTGTTCGTCA
>DASTPU010000091.1:0-48264 GCA_035762105.1 Nocardioidaceae bacterium
GCCTACACCGAGCTCCTGGTCCGCACCTGCCACAAGCGCGGGGCGCACGCCATCGGCGGCATGGCGGCGTTCATCCCGAGCAAGGACCCGGAGGTCAACGAGGCCGCCTTCGCGAAGGTGCGCGACGACAAGACCCGCGAGGCCGGGGACGGCTTCGACGGGTCGTGGGTGGCGCACCCGGGCATGGTCGAGCTGTGCAAGGAGGTGTTCACCGAGGTGCTCGGCGACCGCCCCAACCAGCTCGACAAGCTCCGCGAGGACGTCCACGTCACCGCCGAGCAGCTGCTCGACGTCTCCTCGACGCCCGGCGAGGTCACCGAGGAGGGTCTGCGCAACAACATCAGCGTCGGCATCCAGTACCTCGAGTCCTGGTTGCGTGGCTCCGGGGCGGTCGGCATCAACAACCTGATGGAGGACGCCGCGACCGCGGAGATCTCCCGGAGCCAGGTGTGGCAGTGGCTGCACAACGACGTCGAGCTCAGCAACGGCCACCGCGTCACGCGTGAGCTGGTGCAGAGCATCATCGAGTCGGAGATGGCCTCGATCCGGGAGAAGGTCGGTGAGGAGGCCTTCGCGAGCGGCCGGTGGGAGGACGCCCGCGCCACGTTCTCGGAGATGGCGCTCGCCGACGAGTACCCCGACTTCCTCACGCTGCCGGCCTACGAGCGGATGCCGTGATCGGTCATGAGCGGGACGCACGGGACGAACATCAGCGCCGGGCCGGCTCCCGACCCGGTCCCGCCTGAGGCGACCGAGGCCACCGGCGAGCCGGGCCTCCGCCCTGCCGCCATCGCCGCGGTGACCGCCGTCGCGCGGCGGATGCTGCCGGATGACGGTGTGATCACCGACCACGCCCGGCTCCGCACCTACGAGTGCGACGGGTTGGCCCACTACAAGGTCACGCCTGCCCTCGTGGTGATGCCCGAGACCACCGAGCAGGTCGCGG
Organism: Nocardioidaceae bacterium; assembly: GCA_035762105.1. Lineage (GTDB taxonomy): Bacteria > Actinomycetota > Actinomycetes > Propionibacteriales > Nocardioidaceae > Nocardioides_C. The sequence continues at coordinate 947 of DASTPU010000091.1, forward strand.
CGATCATCCGCACCTGCGCGGAGCACCGGGTGCCCTACGTCGCGCGCGGGTCGGGCACCGGGCTGTCCGGCGGGGCGCTGCCGCGGGCGGACGGGGTGCTCGTCGTCACCTCGAGGATGCGCACGATCCGGGAGGTACGACGGGAGGACCAGCGCGCCGTCGTCGAGCCCGGCGTGATCAACCTCGACGTCACCCGGGCCGCGGCACCGCACGGCTACTACTACGCGCCCGACCCCTCGAGCCAGCAGGTGTGCTCCATCGGCGGGAACCTCGCGGAGAACTCCGGCGGCGCGCACTGCCTGAAGTACGGCTTCACGACGAACCACGTGCTCGGCGCCGAGCTGGTCACGCCCGACGGGGACGTGGTGCAGCTCGGCGGGCTCGCCCCGGACGCGCCGGGCTACGACCTGCTCGGCACGGTCGTCGGGTCGGAGGGCACGCTCGGCGTGGTGACCGCGGCGACCGTCCGGCTGGTGCGTGCGCCCGAGGAGGTACGCACCGCGCTCGCCGGCTTCGAGTCGACCGACCAGGCCGGGGCCGCGACCTCGGCGATCATCGCCGCCGGCATCGTCCCCGCGGCGATCGAGATGATGGACGCGCTCGCGATCGAGGCCGCGGAGGCCGCCGTACACCCGAACTACCCGGCCGGGGCCGGGGCCGTCCTGGTCATCGAGCTCGACGGTCCCGCGGTCGAGGTCGAGCACGAGTTCGGCGAGGTCGAGCGGCTGTGCCGCGAGGCGGGCGCCTTCGAGCTGCGCGTCGCCACCGACCCCGCGGACCGCGCGCTGATCTGGAAGGGACGCAAGTCCGCCTTCGCCGCGGTGGGACGGATCAGTCCCGACTACATCGTGCAGGACGGGGTGATCCCGCGGACCGCGCTGCCGGAGGTCCTCCGGGAGATCGCCCACCTGTCGGAGTCCTCGGGGGTCCGGGTCGCCAACGTCTTCCACGCGGGCGACGGCAACCTGCACCCGCTCGTGCTCTTCGACGAGGCCGTCCCCGGCGCGGGCGAGGCGGCGGAGAAGGTCAGCGGCGCGATCCTCGACCTGTGCATCACCCACGGCGGGTCCATCACCGGGGAGCACGGGGTGGGCATCGACAAGGCGGCGTACATGCCGCGGATGTTCAACGAGGAGGACCTCGACACCATGCAGCTGGTTCGGTGCGCGTTCGACCCGAACGGGATCTCCAACCCCGGCAAGGTCTTCCCGACCCCGCGGCTGTGCGGGGAGGTCCCCGGGAAGCACAAGGGGGTCCACCCCTTGCAGGAGGCCGGCCTCGCGGAGGTCTTCTGATGGCGGCGCGCACGGGGGAGGTCGACGAGGCCGCACGCACCGCGCTGGGCTCGGCCTGCGGCGAGGTCCGTGACGCCGGAGACGCCGACCACGTCGACGGCGTGCGTCCCGCGGTGGTAGCGCGTCCGGCAACCACCCAGGAGACCGCCGAGGTCATGAAGGCTGCGGCGGCGCACGGCCTCGCGGTCGTCGCCCGTGGCCGCGGCACCAAGATGACGTGGGGCCGACCACCGAGCCGCGCCGACGTCATCGTCGACGTGAGCGCGATGGGCGAGGTGCTCGACCACGCGGCGGGCGACCTCGTGGTCAACGCGCAGGCCGGCACCCGGCTCGCCGACGTTCAGGACGTGGTCTCGGCCGCGGGCCAGCGCCTCGCCGTCGACGAGACCGTCCCCGGCGCGAGCATCGGCGGGACCGTGGCAACGGCCACCAGTGGCCCAGGGCGGGTCGCGACCGGCACGATGCGCGACCTGCTGATCGGGGTCACCGTCGTGCGCGCCGACGGTGTGGTCGCCAAGGCCGGCGGCCGGGTCGTGAAGAACGTCGCCGGCTACGACCTCGGCAAGCTGGTCACCGGCTCCTACGGCACCCTCGCGGTGGTCACCGAGGCGCTGTTCCGGCTCCACCCGCTGCCGGCCGCGCGGACCTTCGTCACCGTTCCCGTCCCGGACCCGTCCACCGCATACGGGCTCGTCCAGTCGGTGATCCACGCGCAGGTCGTGCCCTCCGCCGTGGAGGTCGACTGGCCCGCGGACGGCGAGGGCACGCTGAGCGTGCTGCTCGACGGGATCCCGGAAGGGGTCCGCGGCCGCACCTCGACGACGCTGGCGCTCCTCGGCGACGGCGCCCACGCGGACGACTCCGCCCCCGAGGGCTGGGCCGCCTACCCCTGGTCGACGCGGACCTCGGGCGACGAGCGGTCGACCGCGCTCAAGCTCACCTTCGCCCTGTCCGCGCTCCCGGAGGTGCTCGCCGCCGCCCGGGACGCCGGCGTCCCGGTGCACCTCCGCGGCTCCGCGGGTGTCGGCGTCGCCTACGGCGCGATCGCGCCCGAGCACGAGCCCGACGCCGTGGGTGCCGCGGTGCACCGGCTGCGCTCCGCGTGCACGAGGAACGGCGGGAGCCTGGTCGTCCTCGACGCCCCCGACAGGGTCAAGCAGGCCGTCGACACCTGGGGGCCCATCAACGGGCTCGACCTGATGCGGCGGGTCAAGGACCAGTTCGACCCCGACCACCGGCTCGCGCCGGGACGCTTCGTGGGAGGTATCTGACATGACCCAGACCGCCAGCGGTAGCCCGGGCCAGGGGCCGGTCAGCCTCGGCATGCCCGCGCCCCAGGGCGCCTTCGACGACCACCGCCCGCCGGACCCGGCCCTCATCGGCGACTGCGTGCACTGCGGGTTCTGCCTGCCCACGTGCCCCACCTACGTGCTGTGGGGCGAGGAGATGGACTCGCCGCGCGGGCGCATCTACCTGATGAAGGAGGGCGTCGACGGGGAGCCGATGAGCGACTCGATGGTGCAGCACTGGGACCGGTGCCTGGGCTGCATGGCCTGCGTCACCGCCTGCCCCTCGGGGGTGCAGTACGACAAGCTCATCGAGGCGACCCGGGCGCAGGTCGAGCGCCGTCACGAGCGCACGCGCGCCGACAAGGCCCTGCGCGGCCTCGTGTTCTCGGTCTTCCCCTACCCGAAGCGGCTGCGCCTCCTCCGTGGTCCGCTGCGCGGCTACCAGCGCATCGGGCTCGACCGCCTCGTCCGCCGTACCGGGCTGCTCGAGCGGCTGGCCCCCCAGCTGGCCGCGATGGAGAGTCTCGCGCCTCGGCTCGGCAAGCCCGAGCGGCTGCCCGAGCGGGTGTCCGCCTCAGGGCCGCGCCGCGCCGTGGTCGGCATGCTCACCGGCTGTGTCCAGCGCGAGTTCTTCCCGGGTGTCAACGCCGCCACCGCGCGGGTGCTCCAGGCCGAGGGGTGCGACGTCGTGATCCCGAGGTCGCAGGGCTGCTGCGGCGCGCTGTCGGTGCACAACGGCCGCGAGCCCGAGGCCCAGGAGTTCGCTCGTTCCCTCATCGACACCTTCGAGGCCACCGGCGTGGACCGGATCGTGGTCAACGCGGCCGGCTGCGGCTCCTCGATGAAGGAGTACGCCGACCTCCTCGCCGACGACCCCGCCTACGCGGAGCGCGCGAAGGCGTTCTCGGAGAAGGTGCGCGACGTCTCCGAGCTTCTCGTCGAGCTCGGCCCGGCGGCGGTCCGGCACCCGCTCGAGGTGACCGTGGCCTACCACGACGCCTGCCACCTGGCCCACGCGCAAGGTGTCCGCGTCCAGCCTCGCGACCTGCTGCGGGGCATCCCGGGCGTCGAGATCCGTGAAATCGCCGAGTCCGAGATCTGCTGCGGTTCCGCCGGGATCTACAACATCCTCAACCCCGAGCCGGCGCGCGAGCTCGGGGACCGCAAGGCCGCCAACATCGTCGCCACCGGAGCCGAGCTCCTGGTCACCGCCAACCCCGGCTGCCTGATGCAGGTCGCGTCGGCGATCGAGCGGTCCGGCCACCCCATGGGCATGGCCCACACGATCGAGGTGCTGGACGCCTCCATCCGAGGGCTGCCGGTCTCCGCCCTCACCGACCGCGGGGGCGCCGCCCCCGCACACCCCTAGACGCACCATCCCAGCAGAGCAACACCCACTAGAAGCCGAGGTAACCAAGGCATGTTCCAACAGATCCTTGCTCCGGTAGCCGACTCGCTGGCACTCAGCGCGTTGTGCGCGGCCGTACCGCTCGTGACACTGTTCGTGTTGCTGGGCGGCCTGCGCATGAAGGCGTGGATCGCGGGGGTGATCTCCCTCGTGGTGTCCATCGTCGTGGCCATCCTGTTCTTCGAGATGCCCACCGACCAGGCACTGCTGGCCGCCAGCGAAGGCGCTGCGTTCGGCTTCTTCCCGATCCTGTGGATCGTCATCAACGCGATCTGGGTCTACAACCTCACCGTCGAGACCGGGCACTTCGACGTGCTGCGTCTCTCGTTCTCGCGGGTGAGCCCGGACCACCGGATCCAGGCGATCATCATCGCGTTCTGCTTCGGTGCGCTCCTCGAGGCGCTGGCCGGGTTCGGCACCCCGGTCGCGATCACCGTCGTGATGCTGCTCGCGCTCGGCTTCGCGCCGATCAAGGCCGCCGCGGTCGCGCTGATCGCGAACACCGCGCCGGTGGCGTACGGCGCGCTGGCGACCCCGATCGTGACCCTGGCCACCGTCACCTCCGGCGTCAACGACGACCCCCGCCTCAACATCGACACCCTCGGCGCCATGGTCGGCCGGCAGACCCCGATCCTCGCGATCATCGTGCCGCTGGTCCTGGTCTTCGTCGTCGACGGCATGCGCGGTGTCCGCCACACCTGGCTGCCGGCGATCGTGGCCGGTCTGTCCTTCGGTATCGCGCAGTTCGTGGCCTCGAACTACATCTCGGTGCCGCTGACCGACATCGTCGCCGCGCTCGTCGGCGCGGCCGCGGTCGTGCTGCTGCTGCGGTTCTGGCAGCCTGCCGAGGACATCACCACGGCCGACATGGAGCACTCCGCCGGGCATGCCCAGGGCAGCGGCGAGCCCCCGGTCGGCGCCGTCGTCGGCGGCGCCCCCGGCGAGCAGCGCGCCGACGCCGGCACCGGCGGCACGACCGGCAGCGGCCTCACCGCGTCCGGCCGTCCGATGCCCGACGCCGAGCACCGCACCGAGGTCATCAAGGCCTACACGCCGTACCTGATCATCATCGCGATCTTCTCCGTCGCCAACATCCCGGCCGTGAAGGAGGCACTCGCCGAGAAGCCGTGGACCATCCCGTTCCAGTGGCCGGGCCTGAACGTCCTGAACACCGCCGGTGACCCGCTGTCCTCGATGACCTACAACTTCAACTGGTTCCCCGCGGCCGGCACGCTGATGATCTTCGCGGGCATCCTCACCGCCATCGTCCTGAAGATCTCGCCCGGACGGATGCTCAAGCAGTACGGCGCGACCTACTACGAGCTGCGCTGGGCGATCGTCACCGTGATGGCCGTGCTGGCCCTGGCCTACGTCATGAACATGTCCGGCCAGACCAACACCCTCGGCGCGTTCCTGGCGGAGACCGGTGGCCTGTTCGTCATCCTGTCCCCGATCCTCGGCTGGCTGGGTGTGGCCGTGACCGGCTCCGACACCTCGGCGAACGCGCTGTTCGGTGCGCTCCAGGTGCAGACCGCGGCGAAGGCGGGGCTCGACCCGGTCCTGCTGGCCGCGGCCAACTCCTCCGGCGGTGTGCTCGGCAAGATGGTCAGTCCGCAGAACCTCGCCATCGCCGCGGCCGCCGTGGGCATGGCGGGCAAGGAGGGCGACATCTTCCGCAAGGTCATGGGGTGGAGCTTCGTGCTCCTCGTCTTCATGTGCGTGATCGTCGCGCTCCAGGCCTCGCCGGTCCTCGACTGGATGGTGCCGACGGCGCCCTGACCGTGACGCGGGACGCTTCGTGAGCGAGGAGGTCGACGCCGGCAGGCGGAGCCCGGGCCCGGTCCAGTCGGTGGACCGGGCCCTGGACCTGCTCGAGGCGCTCGCCACCGCCGAGGTCTCCCTCGGCGTCGGCGAGCTCGCCCGCGAGCTGGGGTTGCCGCAGGGGACGACCCACCGGCTCCTGCGGAGCCTCGAGCAACGGGGGTACGTCCACCAGGGCGCGAACCGGAAGTACCTGATCGGCACCGCCGCCCTCCGCCTCGGCGACGCCGCGCAGCGGTCCCTCGCCCGCAGCGCCCGGCCCTACCTCGAGGAGCTCGTCGAGCTGTCCGGGGAGAGCGCCAACCTCGCGGTGCTCGAGGGCCAGGACGTCGTGTACGTCGCACAGTCGCCCTCGCCGTACAGCCTGCGCATGTTCACCGAGGTCGGCCGGCACGTGACCCCGCACTCCACGGCGGTCGGCAAGGTCCTGCTCGGCGCGCTGCCGCGGGACCGGGCGGTCTCGGTCCTGCGGCGCTCGGGTCTGCCGCGGCACACCGAGCACACCATCACCGACCTCGACACGCTCCTCGCCGAGCTCGACGAGACCCAGGAGCGCGGCTGGGGCGTGGACGAGGGTGAGCAGGAGGTCGGCGTGCGCTGTGTCGCCGTCCCCATCGCCCAGCGCGGCCGGGTCGTCGCGGCGGTGTCGCTGTCGGGCCCGACGGCGCGGTTCAAGGGCGCGGCCACGCCCGGGCTGGTCGAGGAGATGACCCGGGTCGCCGAGCTGCTCTCCGTGGAGGTGCTCGGCGGGGAGGAGGAGTAGCGTCCCGTCAGTCCCCGGCGACGATCACGTGCAGGTTGCGCGGCCCGTGCACGCCCTCGACCCGGTTGAGCTCGATGTCGCTGGTCGCGCTCGGTCCGCTGATCCAGGTCTGCGGCCGGTGCGGGTCCAACGCGGCGACCGCGTCCGGAACGCCCGGCACGATCTGGCTCTCACGCACCACGCAGACGTGCAGGTCCGGGACCAGGCTGAGCGCCCGGCGCCCCTGCCCGGTGCCGTGCTCGAGCACGATGGTGCCGGTGGTCGCGATGCCGACCGACGCCTCCGTGACCACGGCGTCGACGTCGTCGAGCTGGAGCGCGGTCTGCCCCTCGTCCGCCACGCCGCCCGGTACGTCGTACCGCAGCCCGGGCGCCACGACCACACGACCGGCGCCGCCCAGCGCGTCGCGGATCCGGTCCCCGACCTCACCGGCGGAGCAGCGGGTCACCACCGCGCGGTAGTCCTCGACCCGGTCCACGAAGAGGTCGACCAGCGCCTCGGGGGCGGGCAGGGACCGGTAGCCGCGCGGGACCGGGGTCTCCGCCTCGGTGTCGGCCCTGTCGGCGAGCGCCTCGCGGATCGAGGCCAGGATCTCGTCGCGCGCGCTCATCCTCGTCCTCCTGAGGTCCGCTTCCACCATGCTCGGAACGACTCGGCCGGGGGTCTGGGCAGGTCGCGTGCGTCGCTCCACAGCGACCCGGGCCACGGCAGGCGGCCGAGGGCACGCCGGCCACCCGGCAGCGAGCGGCCGCGGCGGCCCAGCCGGCCGACCAGGCCGGACGCGCGCTCTGCCAGGCCCAGCCGACGGGCGTCGCTGAACGCCCAGGCGGCGGACTTCATCGCCAGGGCCTCCGCCTTCGGCGGCTTCTGGTCGCGGTGCGCGTCGACGACCTTCGAGCGCATGTGCACGAGCACCTCGGGGATGTCGATGCGCACCGGGCACACCTCGAAGCAGGCGCCGCAGAGGCTGGAGGCGTAGGGGAGCGAGTCGATCTGCGCGTCGTGCCCGACGCCGCGGAGCAGCGGGTTGAGGATCGCGCCGATGGGGCCGGGGTAGACCGACCCGTAGGCGTGGCCGCCGGTGCGCTCGTAGACCGGGCAGACGTTGAGGCACGCCGAGCAGCGGATGCAGCGCAGCGTCTGTCGGCCCACCGTGTCCGCGAGCGCGTTGGTGCGGCCGTTGTCGACGAGGACCACGTGCACCTCCTGCGGCCCGTCGCCGGGGGTGACCCCCGACCAGGTGGAGGTGTAGGGGTTCATCCGCTCACCGGTGCTCGACCTCGGCAGCAGCTGCAGGAACACGTCGAGGTCGGACCAGGTCGGCACCACCTTCTCGATGCCTACCACCGAGATCAGCACCTCGGGCAGGGTGAGACACATCCGGCCGTTGCCCTCGCTCTCCACCACCACCAGCGTGCCGCTGTCGGCGACCGCGAAGTTGGCGCCGGAGATGCCGACCTTCGCGCGCAGGAACTTCTCGCGCAGGTGCAGACGCGCGGCGCCGGCGAGCTCCGCGGGCACATCGGTCAGGCCCTCCGGGGCGGGGCGGCCGACCTTGCCCATCTCGCGGCGGAAGATCTCGCGGATCTCCGCGCGGTTGCGGTGGATCGCCGGGACCAGGATGTGGCTGGGCAGATCGTCGCCGAGCTGGACGATCAGCTCCGCCAGGTCGGTCTCCCAGGCGAGGATGCCCTCCTCGGCCAGCGCCTCGTTGAGGCCGATCTCCTGGGTGGCCATCGACTTGACCTTGACCACCTCGTCGACGTCGTGGCTGCGCACCACCTCGGCCACGACCGCGCAGGCCTCCTCGGCGTCACGGGCCCAGTGCACGACCGCGCCGCGCTCCTGCAGCGAGGCCTCGAGCCGGAGGAGGTGCTCGTCGAGACGGTGCAGCGTGTTGTCCTTGATCGCGGCGCCCGCGACCCGCAGCTCCTCCCACTCGTCCACCTCGCCGACGACCTTGGCGCGCTTGGCCCGGATCGTGCCCGTGGCGTGGGCGAGGTTCTGCCGGAGCTGGGTGTCGGCGAGGGCGGTGCGGGCGGCGGCGGGGAACGCCGGCATACCCACGAACGTGGCGGTCATGGCACTCACTCCTCCGTGTTGGCGAGAACCTCGGCGAGGTGCATCACGCGTACTCCGGCCCGCTGCCTCGACAGCATGCCCCCGATCTGGGTCAGGCACGAGTTGTCGCCCGCGACGATCACCTCGGCGCCGGACTCGCGGACGTGCCGGGCCTTGTCCGACCCCATCGCCACCGACGTCTCGGCGTTCTTCACCGCGAACGTCCCGCCGAAGCCGCAGCACTCCTCGGCCTTCGGCAGGTCGACGAGGGACAGCCCCCGGACCGCCCGGAGCAGCCTCAGCGGCCGGTCCCCGACGCCGAGCATGCGCAACGAGTGGCAGGTCGGGTGGTAGGTCACCTTGTGCGGGAAGTACGCGCCGACGTCCTCGACACCGAGGACGTCGACGAGGAACTCGCTCAGCTCGTAGGTCTTCGGCGACGTGCGCGCCACCGCCTCCTCCAGGCCCGGGTCACCGGACCGCCGGGCGACGAGGCCGTGCTGGTGCCTGACGCAGCCCGCGCAGGACCCGGACGGGGTGACGATCGCGTCGTAGCCCGCGAAGGCCTCGACGAAGTTCCGCACCACCGGCACGGCCTCGTCGAGGTAGCCGGTGTTCACCATCGGCTGGCTGCAGCAGGTCTGGCCCTCGGGGAAGTCGACCTCCACGCCGAGCCGGCGCAGCAGCTTCACCACTGCCTTGCCGGTGTCGGGGTACATCGCGTCGTTCACGCACGTGACCATCAGCGCAGCCCTCATGGCGCCACGATGCCACACCTCTAGACCAGGCGGGAGTGCCGCGGACGATCCCGGTGAGGTCAGCGGCGGTCGCCGGCGGCGGACGGGACGACACCGAGGGCGCCGAGCGCCATCTGCTCGAGCACGTCGCGCATCTCGGCCTCGGACAGCAGCGCGCTGTGCGGGGTCGAGTTCAGGAGGCCGAACGCCGCATGCGCCATCGCCCGGGCCCGGTCGGCCCGGAGACCGCGGTGGATCGACCGGAGCTGCTCGACCCAGAGCTCGACGTACTCCCGCTGCAGCTCGCGCACCCGCTCACGGGCTTCGCCGGGCAGCGAGGCCCAGTCGCGGTCCTGGACGACGATCAGCGCCTTGTTCGACAGCGCGAAGTCGATGTGCCAGCCGACGAGCGCGTGCAGCGCCTCGCGCGGGTCCTCCGCCTCGCGGACCCTTTCGCGGCCGACCTCGAGCAGCTCCTCGCTGATCGAGACCAGCATCTCAGCGAGCATCGCGTCCTTGGAGGGGAAGTGCCGGTACAGCGCCGGGCCGGAGATGCCGCAGGCGGCGCCGAGATCGGCGACCGAGACGCCGTGGAAGCCGCGCTCGGCGAAGAGCTCCGCCGCGGTGGACAGGATCTGCTCCCGGCGTGAGGCTGCCATGTGTCCACGATAGAGCAGCGGTTAACGATTGTTCACGCGTTGGCGCCGGCGGACGTTTACCAGGGTATGCAGGCTTTCTGCCTCTTCCCATGGGGACAAGGCCGTGGGAAGAGGCAACTTTCCTACATCCCCTGGTAATCAGCCAGTGGACCCCGGGGTTAATGATCGCTAACATTCTCGGGGGTCGACGACGGAGGTGCCCATGAGCGACAGCAGGATGCGCGAGCTCGTCGAGGAGCTCGATGCCCGCCACGCGCAGGTCAGCCAGGGCGGGTCCGAGGCGGCCCGCGCGAAGCATCTCGAGCGCGGCAAGCTGCTCGCCCGCGACCGGGTGAACCGCCTGCTCGACCCGGGCAGCCCCTTCCTCGAGCTAAGTCCGCTCGCCGCCACCGGGATGTACGACGACGCGGTGCCCGCCGCGGGCATCGTCACCGGCATCGGCCGGGTCAGCGGGCGCGAGTGCGTCATCGTCGCCAACGACGCCACCGTCAAGGGCGGCACCTACTACCCCGTCACGGTCAAGAAGCACCTCCGGGCCCAGGAGGTCGCCCGCGCCAACCGGCTGCCGTGCCTCTACCTCGTCGACTCCGGCGGCGCCTTCCTCCCCATGCAGGACGAGGTGTTCCCCGACAAGGAGCACTTCGGCCGGATCTTCTTCAACCAGGCCAACCTCTCCGCCCAGGGCATCCCGCAGGTCGCGGCCGTGATGGGCTCCTGTACGGCGGGCGGGGCGTACGTGCCGGCGATGTCGGACGAGACCGTGATCGTGAAGGAGCAGGGCACGATCTTCCTCGGCGGCCCGCCGCTGGTGAAGGCCGCGACCGGCGAGGTCGTCACGGCGGAGGAGCTCGGCGGCGGCGACGTGCACGCCCGGAAGTCCGGCGTGGTCGACCACCTGGCCGCCGACGACGCCGAGGCGCTCGCGATCGTCCGCTCGATCGTCGCCACCTTCGAGCGCCCCGTGCCGCCCTCCCTCGAGCAACAGCAGCCCGAGGAGCCGGTCGACGACCCGGCCGGCCTCTACGACGTCGTGCCCACCGACTCCCGGACGCCCTACGACGTGCGCGAGGTGATCACCCGGATCGTCGACGGGTCGCGGTTCCACGAGTTCAAGGCGCTCTACGGCGAGACCCTGGTCTGCGGGTTCGCGCGGATCTGGGGCTACCCGGTCGGCATCGTCGCCAACAACGGCATCCTGTTCAGCGAGTCGTCGCTGAAGGGCGCGCACTTCATCGAGCTGTGCAACCAGCGCGGCATCCCGCTGGTCTTCCTGCAGAACATCACCGGCTTCATGGTCGGCCGGGAGTACGAGAACGGCGGCATCGCCCGGGACGGCGCCAAGCTCGTCACCGCGGTCGCCTGCTCCGTCGTTCCCAAGTTCACCGTCGTGATCGGCGGATCGTTCGGCGCCGGCAACTACGGCATGTGTGGACGCGCCTACGACCCGCGGTTCCTGTGGATGTGGCCCAACGCCCGGATCTCCGTGATGGGCGGCGAGCAGGCCGCGTCCGTCCTCGCCACCGTCCGCCGCGACGGCATCGAGGCCAAGGGCGGCGAGTGGTCCGCGGAGGACGAGGCGGCCTTCAAGGCGCCGATCCGCGACCAGTACGAGGAGCAGGGCTCGCCCTACTACTCCACCGCCCGGCTGTGGGACGACGGCGTGATCGACCCGGTCGACACCCGTCGTGTCCTCGGCATGGGTCTCGCCGCCGCTGCCAACGCCCCGATCCCGACGCCGTCGTACGGCGTCTTCCGGATGTGAGCCACCAGATGACAACTGTCCCCAGGCCGATCTCCACCTTGCTCGTCGCCAACCGCGGCGAGATCGCGGTCCGGATCATCAAGGCCGCCCGTCAGCGCGGCCTGCGCACGGTCGCGGTGTACTCCGATGCCGACCGCAGCGCCCCGCACGTGCGGGCCGCCGACGTCGCCGTGCGCATCGGCCCCACGCCGGCCACCGAGTCGTACCTCAGCATCGACGCGATCCTCGACGCCGCCCGCCGCACCGGCGCCGACGCGATCCACCCCGGTTACGGCTTCCTCTCCGAGCGCGCGCCGTTCGCCCGCGCCGTGGCGGAGGCCGGGCTGACCTTCGTCGGCCCGAGCGCCGAGGTCATGGACCGGATGGGGCGCAAGGACGTCGCTCGTGACGTCGCGATCGCGGCCGGCGTGCCCGTCGTACCGTCGGCGGAGCTGACCGGCGACGAGGTCGACGCGTCGACGATCGGGTTCCCGCTGCTCGTGAAGGCCGCGGCGGGCGGCGGCGGCAAGGGCATGCGCATCGTCCGCGACCCGGCCGACTTCGCCGAGGCCCTCGCCGCGGCGCGGCGTGAGGCGGCGAGCGCGTTCGGCGACGACACGATCCTGGTCGAGAGGTACGTCGAGCACGGCCGCCACGTCGAGGTACAGGTCCTCGCCGACGCCCACGGCAACGTGGTGCACCTCTTCGAGCGCGACTGCTCCACGCAGCGGCGGCACCAGAAGGTGCTCGAGGAGGCGCCTGCGCCCACGATCTCCGAGGAGGTACGACGCGTCCTCACCGAGTCGGCCGTGGCCCTCGCCACGGAGGTCGGCTACGTCAACGCCGGCACGGTGGAGTTCCTCGTCTCCGGCGAGGAGGTGTTCTTCCTGGAGATGAACACCCGCCTCCAGGTGGAGCACCCGGTGACCGAGCTGGTGACCGGCCTCGACCTCGTGCAGCTCCAGCTGATGGTGGCCGCCGGCGAGCCGCTGCCGTTCGCCCAGGACGACGTGACGCTGACCGGCCACGCCATCGAGGCGCGGGTCTACGCCGAGGACGCGTTCAACGGCTTCCTGCCGCAGGCCGGCGTCGCCGAGCTGGTCCGCTGGTCGCCGCGGGCCAGGGTCGACGCGGCGCTGGAGTCCGGCCAGGTCGTGAGCTCGTCGTACGACCCGATGCTCGGCAAGGTCATCGTGCACGGCCCGACCCGCGAGGCCGCCCGCCGCGCGCTGGTCACCGCCCTCGACGACACCGCGATCGTCGGCCTCACCACGAACCTCGGGTTCCTCCGCGGTCTCGCCGACTCCGACGCGTTCCGGGACAACGAGATCGACACCGCCTACCTCGACACCCACCCCGACGCGGTCCGCCCGGAGGGGGTCGCCGAGGCGTCGGTGCTCGCGGCCTGGGCGCTGGCCACCGCGCACCGCACCGAGCCGACCCACCCGTTCGGTGCCGGCGACGGCTGGCGCGCCACCGGTCCGGCCGCTCCGACGCCCGTGGAGCTGGTCGTCGACGCCGAGACGGTCGTGTTCCACGTGAACCCGGCCGGCTCGGTGACCGCAGGCGACCGTTCGTGGGCCGTGCACCCGATCGCCTCGGAGGCCGGCGTGCTCCGGCTCGAGGTCGACGGGCTGGTCCACGAGGCCGCGGTCCGGGTCGGCCCGCACAGGGTCGACGTCGCGCACCGCGGCAACACCCACGTCTTCGACCGGCCCGACGCCTTCGGCCCCGGCGCGCACCACGCGGTGTCCGACGGCACCGTCGCCGCGCCCATGCCCGGCACGGTGCTCAGCGTCTCCGCCACCGTCGGCCAGCGGGTTGCGGAGGGGGAGACACTCGGAGTCATGGAGGCGATGAAGATGGAGCTCGCGCTCAAGGCGCCCGTCGCCGGCACGGTCACCGAGGTCGGCGCCGCGACCGGTGACCAGGTGGCCCTCGGCGCGAGGCTCTTCGTCGTGGCGCCGGAGGAGGACTGACATGCGGAAGCCCCAGGTGGTGCGCGACCCGAGCCTGCCGGCGCGCGTCACGATCTACGAGGTCGGTCCCCGCGACGGCCTGCAGAACGAGTCGACCGTCGTACCCGTCGAGACCAAGGCGGAGTTCATCCGCCGCCTCGTCGAGGCCGGCCTGCCGGTGGTCGAGGCGACCAGCTTCGTGCACCCCACGTGGGTGCCCCAGCTCGCCGACGCCGCGGAGCTGCTCGACCTGCTCGGCGACCTCGGCGGCCGGGTGCCGATGCCGGTGCTCGTGCCCAACGAGCGCGGGTTGGACCGGGCGATCGAGAAGGGCGTCAGGCACATCGCGATCTTCGGCAGCGCGACCGAGACCTTCGCCCAGCGGAACCTCAACCGCAGCCTCGACGAGCAGTTCGCGATGTTCGAGCCCACCGTCACCCGGGCCCGCGAGGCGGGGATGGACGTCCGGGCCTACGTCTCGATGTGCTTCGGGGACCCGTGGGAGGGCGACGTCCCGGTCGACCAGGTGGTGAAGGTCGGCAAGCGGCTGTCCGACCTCGGCGCCTCCGAGCTCTCCCTCGGCGACACGATCGGAGTCGGTACGCCGGGCCACGTGACCGCGCTGCTGGGCGCGTTCAACGACGCCGGCCTCCCCAACGACAAGCTCGCGATGCACTTCCACGACACCTACGGACAGGCGCTGTCGAACACCCAGGCGGCCCTGCGGGCGGGCGTGACCACCTTCGACGCCTCCGCCGGCGGGCTCGGTGGATGCCCCTACGCCGAGAGCGCCACCGGCAACCTGGCCACCGAGGACCTGGTCTGGATGCTCGACGGCCTGGGGATCGAGACCGGCGTCGACCTCGGCAGGCTCGTGGAGACGTCGGTGTGGATGGCCGAGCAGCTCGGCAGGCCCAGCCCGTCCCGGGTGGTCGCGGCACTGGCGGGCGGCTGAGGAACCTCACCGGGGGTGGGGCACAATCACTTCATGAGTCGTGTCGTCTACCTCCACGTCGGGGCACCGAAGACCGGCACGACGTACCTCCAGGACCGGCTCGGCGCCAACAGCGAGACGCTCGCCGAGCACGGCATCCACTTCCCGCGCGGCCCGCTCGGCCGCGACCCCGGGCACACGCACTTCCGGGCCGCTCTCGACCTTCTCGGCGAGGACTGGGGCGGCCCCTCGGGCCACGCCGAGGGCTACTGGGACTCGCTCATGCGCAAGGTACGACGGACGCAGGGCACGGTCATCATCAGCCACGAGATCCTGTCCGCGGCACCACGGGAGAAGATCGCCAAGGCGATGGCCGACCTCCAGGGCAGCGACGTCCACGTCGTGTTCTCGGCGCGCGACATCGCTCGCCAGCTCCCGGCGTTCTGGCAGGAGAGCGTCAAGCAGGGCAGGCGGTGGAGCTTCAGGAAGTTTCTGGAGACCGCGCAGCGCAACGACAGCATGTGGTTCTGGCGCTCGCAGTCGCTGCCCAACGTGCTGAGCCGCTGGGGCGCCGGCCTCGAGCCCGACCACGTCCACCTCGTCACCGTGCCGCAGTCCGGCGGCGCGCCTGACCTGCTCTGGAAGCGGTTCTGCGCAGTCTTCGGGATCGACCCCGCGTGGGCGCCCAAGGAGAGCGAGCGGATCAACCCCTCCATGGGGATCGCGGAGACCGCGCTGATCCGCCGCCTCAACCGGCGGCTCGGCCAGAAGGGCCTGTCCGAGCACCATCACACGACGCTGGTCCGCGAGATGCTGGTCCACCAGAACCTCGCCAACCGGGAGGGCCGCAAGGCGACCCTCCCGCCCGAGCTCTACCCGTGGGCGAACGAGATCGCCGAGTGCTGGATCGAGTGGGCCGAGGGCTCCAAGATCGACGTCGTCGGTGACGTCAACGACCTGCGGCCGGTGCCCCCGCCGGAGGGCGCGAAGTGGAACGACCCCGACAAGCCCAACCAGGCCAAGGTCGTCGCCGCGGCCCTCGACGCGCTGGTCGCGATGACCGAGGAGGCCGCGAACCGGCCCGACCCGAACGCCCAGCTGAGCGCCCGGATGAGTAGGGCGGCCAAGCGCTTCACGGGCTTCTGAGGTGACCGACCGCCTCCGCCGGGTGGTCGAGCAGCTCGGCGTCCGTCCGGGCGACCGGGTGCTCGAGGTGGGCGGGGGTCACGGGGTCGCCGCGGCCCTGGTGTGCGAGCTCCTCGAGGGTGGCAGGTTCACCGGCGTGGACCGGTCCGCGCACATGGTCGAGGCCGCGGTGCGCCGCAACGCTGCCCATGTGGCCGCGGGACGGGCGGAGTTCCTCGTCGGTGACCTCGAGCACCTCGACCTCGGCGGCCGGGAGCTCGACCTGGCGTTCGCCGTACGGGTGGCCGCCTTCCACCGCGACCCGGAACGGACCGCTGGGCTGCTCCGGCCGTGGCTCGCCGACGGGGCGCGGGTGCTGTCGTTCTTCGACGTGCCCGGTGGCGACCTCGAGGTACGGCGGGTCCGTTAGAGAGGCACGCCGAGTGCGACCAGCGCGATGTCGTCGCGGGCGCGGCCGTCCTGGAAGTCGAGGACGTCGGCGAGTACTCCCTCGGTGAGGGCGTGGGGTGTCGCCGCATGCCGGTGGGCGACCTCGCGCAGCCGGAGGTCGCCGTACAGCTCGTCGCCCCGCCTGCCCTCGGTGACACCGTCGGTGTACAGCAGGACCGTGCGCCCCGGCTCCAGCTCGACGAGGGTCTCGGTGAAGCTGGGCGAGGAGACGACGCCCACCAGCGTCCCGGGCTCGCCGAGCGGGCGGGGTGGCTGCGCTCCGCCGAGGAGCAGCGGGTGCGGATGCCCGCCCAGTGACATCGTCAGCTGCCACGCGTGGGCGTCACGGCGCAGCCGGAGCATCGCAAGCGTGCAGAACCGGTCCGACTCGTGCCTGAGGAGCACCTCGTTGAGCTCGAGGAGGGTGCCGGCCGTGCCCTCGTGGCGGATGCTCGCGGCGCGCAGCGTGTGCCGGACCAGTGAGGTCACGATGGCCGCGTCGACACCCTTTCCACACACGTCGCCCAGGACGACCACCCAGTCGTCCGTGGCGATCTGGAACACGTCGTAGAAGTCGCCACCCACCTCGTCCCCGCTCCCGGCGGGACGATAGGCCGCGGCGACCTCGAGGCCGGGGATCTCGGGTGGGTGCGGGGGGATCAGGGTCTGTTGGAGTGTCCGGGCGAGCGACCGCGCTCGTGTCTCGGACTCCTCGGCTCGCTGCTTGGCGTGGAGGAGCTCACGCTCGTACTCACGTCTGGAGGTGGCCTCGAAGACCACCACGCGGATCACCAGAGGGGCTCCGGACGCGTCGTTCTCCAGCACGGCGTTGACGAGCACCGGCAGCCGCCCGCCGTCGGTCTTGACCACCTCGAGCGCGATCTCGTTCGCCCTGCCCTGCATGCGGAGCATCGGCGCGAAGTGCGTGTCGTGGTAGATCCGGCCGCCCGGACTCAGCAGGCTCGAGAAGGTTCGTGCGCCGACGAGCGCCCCGGCGGAGTGCCCGGTCCAGTCGAGGAAGGTCTGGTTGACCCTGACGATGATCCCGTCCGGGGTGGTCGTGAGGTAGCCACAGGGCGCGCGGTCGTACAGGGCCAGCAGATCCTCCGTGAGCGCCTCCGCGGGCAGAGCGCGGGCAACGGATTCGCGGTCGGTCACGGTGGCCCGGTACCCACTTCAGGTCCGGACGAAGCCGGAGATCGCGGCCGCGGTCTGCTCGGGCGCGCTCAGGTTGGGGCAGTGGCCGACCGCGTCGAGCATGACGAGCGTGCTGTGGGGGACCGCCTTGTGCACGTACTCGCCCACCTCGACCGGGGCGATGACGTCCTGCGAGCACTGCAGCACCAGGGTCGGGACCGGGATCCGCCCCAGGTCGGCGCGGTTGTCGGAGAGGAAGGTGACCGAGGCGAAGCGACGGGCGATGTCCGGGTCGGTGCGGCAGAAGCTGGTGGTGAGCTCCGCGCCGAGCTCGGGCCGGTCGGCGTTGCCCATGATCACCGGCGCCATCGCGTGGGACCAGCCCAGGTAGTTGCTGTCCAGGGACTCCAGCAGCTCGGTGATGTCGTCCTCGCTGAAGCCACCGACGTAGGCCGCGTCGTCGATGTACCGGGGCGAGGGTCCCACCATCACCAGCTTGTCGTACCTCCCAGGCTCCTCGAGCACGGCGAGCATGCCGATCATCGACGAGACCGAGTGGCCGACGAGGACGACGTCGGTCAGCTCGAGGGCTGCGCAGATCTCGTTGACGTCGCGCGCGTACCCGTCGAGCGTGGCGTAGCGGTCGACGTCGTACGCCGAGAGGTCGGAGCCGCCGGCGCCGACGTGGTCGAACAGCACGACCTTGAAGTCGTCCTCGAACGCCGGCGCGACGAAGCGCCACATGTGCTGGTCGCAGCCGAAGCCGTGGGCGAACAGGAGGGGTTGGCCGTCGATCCGCCCGGAGACCCGGACGTTGTTCCGAGACAGGGGGTCCACCACTCCACAGTACGCACGCCCGGTGCCCCGGTCACCCTCGCGGGCGCGCTTGCCTGTTTACCAGGGGATGCAGGAAAACTGCCTCTTCCCATGGGAGGCTCCCCATGGGAAGAGAACAATCGCCTACATCCCCTGGTAATCAGCCAGCGGGGAAACCGCCAGCGGCGAATCAGTCAGCGGGGGAAGCGTCAGCGACGGGGGCGGAGCCGGAGCTCGCGGTCGGTGTAGCGGCCGATCTTCCAGGTCGCGAAGCCGTCCGCGCCCGCACCGACGAGGCCGCCGACGACGGGCACCCTGCGGCCCACGGTCGTGGCGACGCGCTTGCCGGCGACCTTGGTCAGCAGCTCGGAGGTCACCTCGGCCGCGATCAGCGAGTCGAGGTGGGGGTCGTGGGTCGGTGCGGTGGCGATCGCCATCGGGGGAGCGGGCAGCTTCCGCTTGCGGACCAGCGACGCCACCGTGTCCTCGCCGAGCATGCAGGCGAGCACGGCGTTCTTCACGCGCGGGTCGTCGAGCTCGTAGCCGCGGAGGTGGGCGATGCCGGCCACCATCCGGGCCTGCAGCATCGCGAGGCCGGCGATGTTCGCCGGGATGGTCACGGCGGCGGTGACCAGGCCGCCGAGGTTCGTCGCGAAGCCCTGGGCGCCGGCGTAGCGGACGTGGTTCTCGATGACCTCGTGGATCGCGGCGTCGACGTCCCCATGCTGCTCCTGCAGCTGCTTGTCGGCGGCGTGGGCGGCTCCGGGGAACGGGCCGACGCCGTCGATCGCACGCGAGAGCGCCTCGCGCACGAAGTTCGTCGTCAGCTCGGGCGCCATCCTCTGCACCTGCGGGGCGAGCGCCTTGCCGAGCGAGCCTCCGATTCCCATCTGTCCTCCTGTGCGGCCGGCATGGTGGAGCCGGTTGTCCAACTGAACCCTACGACCCGGGTACCCGCGGACAAGGTCGCCGAACGTGGTCCGCGGCACAGTCGCCTTGCCCCTTTGGCACGATGGGGCGGTGCCGATCGAACCGCCGCCGACGGGTTGGGAGTTTCCCGACTCCCTGCACGACATCGACGACGACGTGGTCGGCATGGGTGCGGACCTCGAGCCGGCCACCCTGCTCGCGGCCTACCGTCACGGCCTGTTCCCGATGCCTGGTGAGCGGGGCATGCCGATGCTGTGGTGGTCGCCGGACCCCCGGGGAATCCTCCCGCTCGACAGGCTCAAGGTGTCCCGCTCGCTGAGGACGTCGGTACGACGGATGGAGGTGCGCGTCGACACCGCCTTCGACGAGGTGATCCGGGCATGCGGCGACCCGTCGCGTGACTCCGGCTGGATCGACGACGACATCGTCGACGCCTACACCGAGCTGCACGACCTCGGCTGGGCGCACTCGGTGGAGTCCTGGCAGGACGGGCACCTGGTCGGCGGCCTCTACGGCGTCGCGATCGGCGGGCTCTTCGCCGGTGAGTCGATGTTCCACCGGGTCGCCGACGCCTCCAAGGTCGCGCTGGTCGGGCTCGTCGACCTGCTCCGGGACGAGCACGCCGACAAGAGGCTGCTCGACGTGCAGTGGTCCACGCCGCACCTCGCGTCGCTGGGTGTGGTCGAGGTGCCGCGGACGACGTACCTCGACCTCCTGAACGACGCGCTCGAGGTTCCGCTCCCGTGCGCCTTCGCCTGAGTCCCGGCAGGGCCGGCGGTCGGCTACTTCAGCAGCCGTGAGAGGCGCCGGTCGGCCAGCGGCTTGCCGCCGGTCTGGCAGGTCGGGCAGTACTGCAGCGAGGAGTCGGCGAAGGACACCTCCCGGACCGTGTCCCCGCACACCGGGCACTTCTCGCCGGTGCGTCCGTGGACCGCGAGGTGGGACTTCTTCTCGCCCTTGAGCTCCGACGCCGCCAGGCCGCGGGAGCGCTCGACCGCGTCGCCGAGCACGGTGCGGATCGCGTCGTACAGGACCTCGAGCTCCTCGTCGTCGACGCTGGAGGCGGGCTTGAACGGCGACATCCGGGCCGCGTGCAGCAGCTCGTCGGAGTAGGCGTTGCCGATACCGGCGATCACACCCTGGTTGCGCAGCACGCCCTTGAGCTGGGCGCGGCCGGCGTCGGTGAGGATCTGGCGAAGCACGTCGCGGGTGAAGTCCTCCGACAGGGGGTCGGGGCCGAGCCGCGCGATGCCCGGGACGTCCGAGGGGTGGTGCACGACGTAGATCGCGAGCCGCTTCTGCGTGCCCGCCTCGGTGATGTCGAGGCCGGCGCCGTTGTCGAGCACGACCCGCGCCGCGAGCGGTGACTTGTTGCTGGGCTTCGGGGGGAGCGCGGGAACCTGGTCGCGCCAGCGGATCCAGCCGGCCCGCGACAGGTGGACCACCATGTGCAGCCCGGAGGCGTCGATGTCGAGGAACTTGCCGTGCCGCGTCACGTCGTCGACGAGCATCCCGTTGAGCGCCGACAGCGGCGGGTCGAAGGTCTTCAGCGCGCTGAAGGCGGCGATGTCGACACGGGCGATCGCCCGGTCCTTGAGCCGGGTGCGCAGGTCGAGAGCGAGGGCCTCCACCTCGGGTAGCTCGGGCACGGGCACAGTCTAGGCAGCCGGGAGCGGACCCCGCTCGGCAAAGCCGTCCGGAAACTACTGACACGGAGACCGCGAATGCGCAGAATGACCCCATGCACACCGCCTCCCACCTGCCGACGACGGGCGAGGTGTTCCTCGACGCCCGCGGGGACCGGCGCGCGCTGCGCGTCTCCTGGCACCGCGAGGCGGGTGTGGTGGTGCTGTCGCTGTGGCGCGAGGGCGTGTGCGCGGGGACCTTCCGGCTCACGGTCGACGAGGTGCCGGCGCTGATCGAGCTGCTGCGCGCCGGCCTCGACGAGGCGTACGACGAAGCACGGGGGTCGTTCCTCGCGGGGTTCGGCCTCGAAGGCGACGACGCCGCGGGCTGACCCACGGCTCACCAGGGACGCTGGTCCGTCGCGAGCAACCACGCGGTCAGACCGAGGAAGGCCGCGAGCGCCACGCCGCCCACCACGAGCGCCATCCGGGCGACCGCGCGCATCGCCGGCGTGTGGTCGACCTCCCCCGAGAGGTAGGCGAGCATCCGGAACGCGCCGACCGGCAGGAGCAGGAAGGCCGCGATCCCGCAGACCGCCCACAGCGTCTGTGCGGTGGTCATGAGCCGATTCTATTTCGCGCTAGGACACGCTAGCGGAATCTAAGGTTTCTCCTAGAGACCTCGATACAGTCCCATCGTGGACCCAGTGCGGAACCCCTACGCGCCCGGAGCGGGCCAGCGGCCGCCCGAGCTCGCCGGCCGTGACCGAGAGCTGCGTCAGTTCGAGGTGACCCTCGAGCGCGTCGCCGCGGGCCGGCCCGAACGCTCGATGGTGCTCTCCGGACTCCGCGGTGTCGGCAAGACCGTCCTTCTCAACGCCCTGCGCAGCCTTGCGGTCAAGCGGGCGTGGGGGACCGGCAAGTTCGAGGCGCGTCCCGAGCAGTCGCTGCGGCTCCCCCTCGCTCAGTCGGTGCACGCCGCCGTCCGAGAGGTCGCCCACCGCCACCGCGACCCGGAGCGGGTCGACGCGGTCGCGGGAGTGCTCAAGTCGTTCGCGCTGCGGACCAAGCTCGACGACCGCAAGGGCGTGCGCTGGCAGCCGGCCTCCATCGGCGCGGAGGTCCCCGCCGCTAAGGGCCGTGCCGACTCCGGCGACCTCGAGCTCGACCTGATCGAGCTGTTCACCGACGTCGCCGAGCTCGCCGGCGACCTCGGCGTCGGGATCGGGATCTTCATCGACGAGATGCAGGACATCTCCCCGGCCGAGCTCGCGGCGCTGTGCGGCGCGGTCCACGAGATCAGCCAGCAGGGTGCACCGCTCGTCGTGGTCGGCGCCGGCCTGCCGCACCTGCCGGTGCTGCTTTCGGCCAGCAAGTCCTACGCCGAGCGGCTCTTCCGGTACGTCGTCGTGGACCGCCTGCCGAGGGAGATGGCAGACCGGGCGCTGCTGGTCCCGGCCGGGACCGAGGACGTGGACTACGAGGACGCCGCGCTCGACGAGCTGTACCGGCTCACCGACGGCTACCCGTACTTCGTCCAGGCCTACGGCAAGGTCACCTGGGACGTCGCCGTCGAGTCCCCGATCCGGACCACCGACGTCGCCGAGGCGGCCCCGGAGGCCGAGAGCGAGCTGGCGGTGGGCTTCTTCGGTGCCCGCTACGACCGCGCCACCCCGGCCGAGCGGGACTACATGCGCGCGATGGCCGAGCTCGGCGCGGACAGCAACGACAAGGCCGTCACCACCGCCCAGGTCGCCGAGGCCCTGGGTCGGAAGCCACAGAGCCTGTCGCCGGCGCGCGACGGGTTGATCAAGAAGGGCCTCGTCTACTCCTCCGAGCGCGGCACGGTCGCGTTCACGGTGCCGCACTTCGGCAAGTTCCTCCGCGCCCAGCACGCCTGAGCCTCACGCCGTCCGCAGCTCCTCGTCCCGTCCGCGCTTGACCTCGGCGAAGGCGTCGCTGCCCGCGAGCGTGGCCAAGGCGTCCCACAGCCTGCCGGCCTCCTCGCCTCGCGGGACGGCGGTCAGCACCGGCCCGAAGAACGCGGTGCCTGCGACGTGGAGGACCGGCGTGCCGCCGTCGGTCGCCAGCGGCTCCAGCGCCGCCGCGGTGCGGGTCCGGAGGTCGCCGTCCCACGACGGGTCGTCCGCGGCCGCGGCGATGGTTCCCGGGAGGCCGATCTCGTCGAGCGTGCGCACCAGGTTGGCGTCGTCGTTGCGCAGCCCCTCGACGTGCCGCCTCCGGCCGAACGTGTCGTAGAAGCGCAGCCACGTGGCGCCGCCGTACGACTCGAGGATCGCGGCCGCGACGCGTGCCGGCCGCCAGGCGCGGTCGTTGTAGTCGCGGTACCACGGGTCCAGCTCGCGGCCGTCGTTGACGACCGAGAGGCTCATCAGCTCGACGCCGACCTCGACCGGGCGCAGCGAGGACGCCTCGAGGAGCCAGCGGTAGGTGATCCAGGCGAACGGGCAGGTCGGGTCCACGAACACCCGGACCGAGGTGGCGGGTGGGGCAATGGTTTCCATGGAAATAGAGAATAGTTTCCATGGAAGGTATGCTGTCAAGGTGACCGACACCGTGCAGCGGATCGTGGACGCCTGGAGGCGCGAGCGGCCCGACCTCGACCCGAGCCCCCTGCTCGTGCTGGGCCGGGTCAACCGCCTGGCCGCGCTGGTCGACGGCTTCCTGCGGCCGCCGTTCGCCGAGGCCGGGCTCTCCAACGGTGACTTCGACCTGCTCGCCGCGCTCCGGCGGGCGGGGGAGCCGTTCGTGCTCACGCCGAGCCGGCTGGCCGAGGAGATGCTGGTCACCAACGGCGCGGCCACCAAGCGCATCGACCGGCTCGAGCGGCAGCGGCTGGTCTCCCGGGCGCCTTCGGGCCACGACGCCCGGTCCCGGGAGGTGGCCCTCACCGAGGACGGTCTGAGGGTCGTCGACGACCTCATCGCCAGGCACCTGGCCAACGAGGCCCGGCTCCTCGAGGCGCTCACCGCGGAGCAGCGTGACCAGCTCGGCTCCCTGCTCGGGCTGCTCGCGTCGGCCCTCGAGGACCGGCGTCCCTGAGTCGGTCCCCACCCCCTCCGGCGTGGCGAACGGGGCCGCTGCGTGTGTTCTGAGCAGCAGGGGTGACGATTGGCTCATGATCAGCACCGGTCGTCCGCAGGTGGTGGCCCACCGCGGTTCGAGCAAGTCCAACGCCGAGCACACCCTCGGTGCGTACATCGCCGCCCTGGACGAGGGGGCCGAGGGGCTGGAGTGCGACGTACGCCTGACCGCCGACGGTCACCTGGTCTGCGTGCACGACCGGAGGACCGACCGTACGTCGAGCACCAGCGGCGTGGTCTCGACCATGGAGCTCGCCGAGCTGGAGGAGCTCGACTTCGCCTCCTGGAAGAACCCGTGGGCCGACCTCGACGACGAGGCGCCGGAGGTCGACCGGGAGACCCGCTCCGTGCTCACGCTGAAGCGGCTCCTCGACGCCGTCGCCGACTACGACCGGCCTATCGAGGTCGCGATCGAGACCAAGCACCCGACGAGGTACGCCGGCCTCGTGGAGCGGCGCGTGGTCGAGATGCTCGAGGACTACGGGTGGACGGGCAAGAACTCGCCGGCCCGCGTCATGAGCTTCTCCTACGTCGCGCTGAACCGGGTCAAGAAGCTCGCGCCTGACCTCGACGTGGTGATTCTGATCGACAAGCTCTACAGCTGGCAGCTGACCAAGAACCTGGCCGGCAGCGACTGGATCGCGGGACCCGGCATCGACCTGCTGCGCGAGAACCCGCGTTTCGCCCGGCAGGTGCAGAACAGCGGCCGCCGTGTCCACGTGTGGACCGTGAACTCCCTCGCCGACATGGACCTGTGTGCCGACCTCGGTGCCGAGGCGATCATCACCGACACCCCCGCCATCGCCCTGCGCCACTTCAGGGGTCGTGTGTAGACCGCGAGTGCGGCTGTGTTTGGGTATGGCGCAAACCGGGGAACCTGAGCCCGGAGGAGTGGCA
Source organism: Nocardioidaceae bacterium (assembly GCA_035762105.1). Taxonomy (GTDB): domain Bacteria; phylum Actinomycetota; class Actinomycetes; order Propionibacteriales; family Nocardioidaceae; genus Nocardioides_C. The sequence goes on from DASTPU010000091.1 coordinate 25,697, forward strand.
GAGAAGGGGTGGCAGCGTGGCGACGCGCTCCGTGCGTTCAGGACACGCGCCGGTATCGGTGCGTGTGCCTTTCGCTGCCTCCAGCGTGGCCTCCGCCCGCCAGCAGCTCAAGGCCTGGATGCGTGAGCAGGGCTTCGACCGCGAGGTGATCGAGGACGGCCGCGTCGTCATCTCCGAGCTCGTCGGCAACTCCGTCCGCCACGCCCAGCCGCTCTCCGACGGCACGATCCTGATCACCTGGGCGCGCGACGGCGACGGTGTCCGCCTCTCCGTGACCGACGGGGGCAGCTCGTCGCGCCCGCGCGCCGTCAAGGCGCCGGCCTCGGCCCTCTCCGGGCGGGGCATGGCGATCGTCGAGGCCCTGGTCACCGACTGGTGGGCCGAGCAGACCCGCAGCCGGTCGACGATCCACGCGCTGCTCGCCACCGACTGACCGCGTACGACGGACCGCCGGCCGCGGCTCGCGGCAGGCGCGGAGCAGGCGGCGTCCCCGCTCAAGTAGCCTTCCCGCCATGGGAAAGAAGTCGCGCGTCAAAGCCAGGTCCGAGGCACCCGCCGCCACCGGTGAGGTCGGTCCCCGTCAGCCGTGCCCCTGTGGCTCGGGCAAGCGGTACAAGGCCTGCCACGGCAGCCCCTCAGGCGCAGCACAGACCTTCGTCAGCCGGCCCTTCGAGGGCTTGGCCAGCGAGTGCGACATCATCGCGCTTCGTGAGCTCGTCCCGGCCGCCACCGCGCCCCTGAAGCTGGCCGACAGCGTCGACACCGACCGCGCGGTGCTCCTGTGCACGCTGCTGCCGATGGCGGCGCCCGCGCTCGTCCGCGAGGACGGCACCGTGTGGCTCGCGCTCCAGGTCCAGCACCAGTTCGGTGACCCCAGCCGGGATCTCGGCGCCGTGCTCACCAAGGCCCTCGAGGCGGAGCCCGGGTCGATGGTCGGGCTGACCGACCCGCCGGGGGAGGGGCCGCGCCTGCAGGACCTGGTCGTCGACGAGCCGCTCGACATCACGGTGCACGAGGGCTTCGAGTTCTGGATCGCCGACGTCGATGACAGCGAGGGCACGCTCAGCGCCTCGCTCGAGAGCGCGAACTCCGCTGCCAACCCGACCCAGCGGCTGGAGTCCGTGGAGGCGGCGTACTGGACGAACGTCGGCACCAAGGAGCACCTGCGCTGGGTCATGCCGCACGACGAGGAGAAGCTGCTCACGGCACTGGCACGGTTGCACGTCGCCGGCAAGGACGTGATCGCCGACGGGTCCAGGCTCGTGGGCATGTTCCGCGTGCACGGCGTCCTGGTCCCGGTGTGGGACCTGCCGGTCGGGACCGGTGCCGAGGTGCTGGAGAAGCCGGCCGCGAAGTTCGCCGAGAACCTCGAGAAGGCGCTCGCCGACGACACCCCCTTGAGCACCGAGGAGCGGGCCGCACGCTCGGGCCTGGCGAACCGCCAACTGACGATTCGATAGCCCTGACTAGACAGTTACGGACCGATCCGCTGTGATCTGGAACCTATTTTGCGGATCGAGTTGTCCTCGGGTCGAGGGACCCGTATCTTTGTGGATGCCCGGTCGTTGTTGTATCCCCCGTCAGCAACGGCCGGGCTTTTCCATGCCCGGACGCCGGTCGTCCGCGCGAACCGACCCCGGTCCGCCACCCGTGCTCGTCATCGGAGCGGGACCTCGGACCCTTCGCGAGCTCGAGGCTCCCGGCCTAGCGTCGAACGATGAGAACCTACGGACGAGTGCATCTCGCGGTCGCCGCCGCGGTCGCCACGGCCGCGCTGACCGCCTCCACTGGTGCCCTGGCGGCACCCAGCACGGGGTCGGCTCCGCCCACGTGCGGCGGGTTCACCGCCACCATCGTCGGTGACGCGGCAGGCAACGACATCCACGGAACCGCCGGCCGCGACGTGATCGTCGGCCGCGGTGGCAACGACCACATCGAGGGCAAGGGCGGCAACGACGTCATCTGCGGCAACCGCGGCGCCGACGAGCTCGAGGGCGACCGAGGCGACGACCGCCTCTACGGTGGTCGCGGGTACGACGAGGCCGAGGGCGGGCCGGGGGACGACGTGTGCCGTGCCGAGGAGGTAGAGGGCTGCTGAGGCCCTACCCCGGCGACCTCCGGTCCGCTCGGGCGCGCCTCAAAGCGTGTCGCGGCTGACCGGGCAGGACATGCACCGCGGTCCGCCGCGACCGGAGCCCAGCTCGGACCCGGAGATCGCGACCACCTCGATGCCCGCCTCCTCGAGGCGCGCGTTCGTCTCGACGTTGCGTTCGTAGGCCACCGCCACCCGGGGAGCGACGGCGAGGGTGTTGTTGCCGTCGTCCCACTGCTCGCGCTCGGCGGTGACCGGGTCCAGGCCGGTGTCGATCTGGTGGAGCGTGTCGATGCTCATCGCCTTGGCGGCCGCGACCAGGAACGGCTCGGGCTCGGTCACGTCGAGCACCAGGTCGCGGTCGGAGTCGCCGGTGCGGTCCTTCACGGTCACGGTGTAGGCCTGGAGGTGGTCGGCGACGTTGGGGTACATCACGATCTTGTCGACGTCGACCATCGTGCAGACCGTGTCGAGGTGCATGGTCGCGCGCTCCTGCGCGATGGGGACGGCGAGCACGGTGTGCGCGAGGTCGTAGCAGAACATCTGCCTGGCGAGCCGCTCCGCGCCCGCCGGCGTCGTACGTTCACCGACGCCGATCGCCACGACCCCGGGGGCGAGCAGCAGGACGTCGCCACCCTCCACGTGCTCGTGGTGCCAGCCGTGGATCTTCTCGGTGCCCCGGAAGCGGGGATGGTCGCGGTAGATCAGCTCGGTCAGCTGGGTCTCCCGCTCGCGGGCGGGCATCGCCAGGGACGTGATCCCCACCCGGTCGCGCACCCAGACGCTCGAGTCGCGGGTGAACAGCAGGTTCGGCAGCGGGTCGATCAGGAAGTCGTCGTGGGCGAGCAGGCTGGTGACGAGCCCGAAGCCGCCGCGCACCTCGTCGTTGCGGACGCCGGCGGTGAGGAAGGCCGCCAGCTCCTCGGGAGTCTGGTCGTGGAGCGCGTCGGTCAGGTAGGACCGCAGCGTGTCGCCGAGGTGCAGGCTCGACATCGCCCCGGCGATCGCGTGCTCGCGGGCCTCGGCCGCCTGCAGCGTCTCCACCAGCAGGTCGGTCAGGTAGAGGACCTCGACCCCGCGGTCCCGCAGCGCCTGGGCGAAGGCGTCGTGCTCGTCCTGTGCGCGGCTGACCCACGGAATGCCGTCGAACAGCAGCTTGTCGTTGTTGCGCGGGGTCAGGCGCTTCAGCTCGGGTCCGGGACGGTGCAGCATCACCGTGCGCAGCCGGCCGACCTCGCTGTCGGCGCCATGAGTTGTCTCCTGGGTCATGGGGCGAAGCGTAGCGCCGGGTCCCGCCCTCGCGCGTGGCCCCGGGCGCCGTACCGGACGAGACCCGCCCCGGAGGCGGCAGGGTCAGCTGAGCAGCTCGTAGACGGTCAGGCCCGCGAGCACGAGACAGACCCCGGCGGCGATGTACTGGAGCACCGAGAGCTTCATGTGGCGCAGCAGGAACCGGCCCGCGAGCACGGCGAGGCCGGAGACGGTCAGGAGCGCACCCCAGGCGCCGACGAAGACGCTCAGCGGGTCCTCGTACCTCGCGACGAGGCTGACCGTGAAGAGCTGCGAGAGGTCGCCCCACTCGGCCGCGAACAGGACCAGGAAGGACGCGCCGACAGCCTTGAGGCCGCTCTTGGCCTCGGTCGCCTTGCTGGCGTACTCCTCCTCCGCCTCCTTCTCCTCCGCGTCCGCGCGGGGGGCGGAACGGAACAGCAGGACGGCGCCGAGCAGGAAGATCGCCGCAGCGACGCCCTTCACCAGCGCGTCCGGGAGCAGGCTCACGAGCTGGCCCGCGGTCACCGCGATGAGCACCTGGAGGAAGAACGCGAGCCCCACGCCGACCCACACCAGCAGCGGCCGGTACCTCGTCGACAGCACGAGGGCGGCGATGAAGGTCTTGTCCGGCAGCTCGACGACGAAGATCGTCCCGAAGGTGAGCGCGATGAGAGCGAGATCCACGGGCGCGAACCTACCTCCCCTAGAGTTGGACGGGTGCCGCCACCACCGCCCGGAGTGCCTCCCGCCCGTTACGCCTACCTGGGGCCGGAGGGCACGTTCACCGAGCAGGCGCTGCGCTCCGTGCCCGCCGCGTCCAGGGCCGAGCTCCAGCCGTGCGCGACGGTCACGCTGGCCCTCGACGCGGTCCGCAACGGCGAGGCCGACGGGGCCGTGGTCCCGATCGAGAACTCCGTCGAGGGCTCGGTGCCGGTGACGCTCGACGAGCTCGCCACGGGGGAGCCGCTGATGATCACCCGGGAGATGACCGTCCCGATCGCGTTCTCGTTGCTGGCCCGCCCGGGGACGTCGCCGTCGGACATCAAGGTCGTGGCCACCCACCCGCACGCGGCCGCGCAGACCCGGCGCTGGGTGGCGCTGCACCTGCCCCAGGCACACGTCGTGCACGCGACCTCGACCGCGGCGGCGGCCGCTGCGGTCGCCGACCCCGCCTCGGCGTGGGACGCCGCGATCTCCGCGCCCCTTGCCGCCGAGCACTACCGGCTCGCTGTCCTCGCCGAGGGGATCGGGGACAACCCCGACGCGATCACGCGGTTCGTGCTGGTCTCCCGTCCGGGGGTCCCCGCGCCGCGCACCGGCCGTGACAAGACGTCGCTGGTGGCGTTCATGCGCGAGGACCACCCCGGCGCCCTGCTCGAGATCCTCGAGCAGCTCACCATGCGGGGCGTGAACATGACCCGCATCGAGTCCCGTCCCACGGGCGCGGCACTCGGGAACTACTGCTTCTCCATCGACTGCGAGGGTCACGTCGACGACGCCCGCGTGGGTGAGGCGCTGATGGGCCTGCGGCGGACCTGTGCCGACGTCAGGTATCTCGGCTCCTACGAGCGGCACGACGGGATCGAGCCGGACGTGCGTCCCGGGACGAGCGACGCGGAGTTCGAGGACGCAAGGGCCTGGCTCGCGCGCCTTCGCCACGGAGGCTGAACCCGCGGATAGCCTCGGGCGCGATGGAACGCTCTCTGCTCTTGGCCCTTCCGGTCATCGTCGTCCTGCTGCTCTCGGTCGCGGCGTTGGTGGTCGCGCTCGTCGCCCTGCGCCGCTCGCAGGCCGGCCACGCCCGTCGTACGTCGAACCGGCGACGCGTCGAGGACCTGCCGACCGACGTCGAGGGGCTGCGCGCCGAGGTGCACGCACTGCGGATGGAGGCCGCGCAGGCGCTGCGGCACCTCGCCGTGGTGCGCTACGACGCGTTCGGTGACATGGGCGGGCACCTGTCGTGGTCGATGGCGCTGCTCGACGACGGCGGCGACGGCGTGCTGCTGACCTCCATCCACGGCCGCAGCGAGGCGCGCACCTATGCCAAGAACATCCGGGGCTGGTCGTGCGAGCAGCAGCTGTCGCCGGAGGAGGAAGAGGCGGTCAAGTTCGCGAAGAACGCCTGAGCCCAGGCATCCTCCCGGTCCCCGGGCGGCTTGTGACTACCGGCGACGGCCTCCCGCAGAGGGCTGCCGGTCCGCCTCCGCGATGGCAGCCTGCAGCGTCCGGTGCACACCGGCGTTGGTCGAGGTCCGGTCACCCTCGTCGCGGAACTCCAGGTGCCAGCCGGTGCGCACCTCGGTGATCCGCCAGGAGCGTCCGTTGAGGCCGATGCCGACGTGGACGCCGCCGTCCTGGTCGAAGGTGATCACGTCGAGACTCGGCTCGGGGTCGTGCACAACGACGTGCGCATCACGTCCGCCTCTCCCCGGCTTGGACGGAGCTGCCGTTGTGGCGGCCCCCGCGTGGGTGCACCCAGGCTACTCCCAGGATCCGCCCAGGCCCTCCGGTTGTCCGATCTCGTCCTTCCCCGGAGGTGACCGGCGGCTCAACCCGCGGCGTACGCGCGCTCCAGCTCGGCGATGTCGAGCTTCTTCATCCCGAGCATCGCCCTCATCGCCGCGTCGACCTTGGCCGGGTCGTCGCCGGCGGCCAGCTCCACCCACCGGGCGGGCACGATCTGCCAGGACAGGCCGTACCTGTCCTTGAGCCAGCCGCACTGGACCTCCTCCCCGCCGTCCGCCGTGAGCGCGTCCCAGAGCCGGTCGACCTCCTCCTGGGTGTCGCAACGGACCTCGAAGGAGACCGCCTCGGTGAACGGGAACTGCGGCCCGCCGTTGATCGCGACGTACTCCTGGCCGAGCAGCTCGAAGTTCACGACCATCGTGGTGCCCGGCTCGCCCGGGCCGGACTCGCCGTAGGGGACCACCTGGAGGATCTTGGAGTCCTCGAACAGCGAGGTGTAGAACGCGGCGGCCTCCTGGGCCTGGGTGTCGAACCAGAGGTTCGGGACGATCTTCTGCATGGTGGCTGCTCCTTTGTTGGTGTCCCCGCGCTCAGTTGAGACCCGGCCCGGGCTCCGAACTCATCGCGCGCAGGGCCCGCCCGCGGTCACCCGCAGGGACCGGTCCACGACGTCGAGTGCGACGGTGGCGAGCGTCGCGTGCCACAGCACCGGGTCGGTGCTCTGGTCCGGGTGGGAGCACACCCCGCCGACCTCCTTGTGATCGTGCATGGCGTCGACCACCTCGTCGGCGACGCCGGGGACCCGGCCCTCGAACGCGTCGAGCAACGTCGTACGACGGATGCCACTGCCGGGCCCGATCGACGAGGCAAGGCAGCCCGCCGCGCCCTCCTCGGAGACGAAGTGGTTGGTGCGCACGAGCACACCGCCCTCCGGCCGCACGACACCCGGCCCGCCGGGGAACAGCTCGACGGACGCGGCCCGACCGCCCTCGTCGACGACGGTGATCGAGGTGGACGCGGAGGTGCCCACGCCGCGGGCCGTCGCGAGCGCCTCGTCCGCGTCCCGGGCGGTGTCGAGGATCCGCCGGCTGAGGAGGTGGACGGGGTACCCGAGGCCCTTCTCCTCCGCGAGGGCGTCGTCGGCGTGCCGGAGCATGTTGAACATGACTCCGACGCCGTGGGAGCTCACGCCGATCTTGCCGAGCACGCCGTACTCCGTGACGGTCTGCACGACGTGGCCGTCCGGGTGGGGGATCGTCCAGACGAACCAGTCGTCGGCCATCGCGTCGTACCAGTCCCAGGTCTGCACGGCGACCGGGCGGCCGCTCTCGGGGAGCGCCACGACGGTCGAGCACTCGTCGACCACGCCGGTCGGGTCGGCCACCGCGAGCAGCTCGGTGCGCGCGTTCAGCATCGCCACCTCACGCACCGGCACCCGGGCACCCTCGGCGACGCCCGCGATCTCCACCGCGGCCTGAGGAGCCAGGTCGGTGATCGTGGCCCACGCCCGGTCCGCCCACAGGTCCACGTCGAACGGCCTGGTCGCCCGCGCCGCGAACAGCCTGCGATAGGCCGCGACCGTGCGGGCGATGTCCGCGCGGTGCCGCTCGCCGAGCTCCCGGCCACGGTCGGCCGGGTGGAGGACCGAGGAGGTGAACGTCCGCACTGTCGTCATCGAGCCACGGTAACTCCGCCGCTCACTACGATGCGCACTCATGAACCTCCTGACGCCCGTGGCGATCCGCGTGGGGCGTCTCAGCTGGCTGCCGAAGTACCGCGCGCAGATCGTCGCGGTCGACAAGGCGCTCCACCGTGTCACCGGCGGCCGGTTCGGCCTCCTCGCGATCGCGGGCCTGCCACAGCTGTACCTCACCGTGCGTGGCCGCAAGAGCGGGATCCCGCGCACCACGCCCCTGCTGTGCGTCCCGCACGAGGGGAAGCTCCTGGTGGCCGGCTCCAACTGGGGAGCCCCGCAGCTCCCGGTGTGGGTGCTCAACCTCCGGGCGAACCCCGCCGCGACGATCAGCCACCAGGGCCGCGACCTGGCCGTCCACGCCCGTGAGGTCACCGGCGAGGAGCGCGCGCGGCTGTGGCAGGTGATGGTGCGGACGTGGCCCAACTTCGAGAGGTACGCCGAGCGCACCGACCGGGTGATCCCGGTCTTCGAGCTCACCCCCACGAGCTGACCCGCCCGGCAGCCGGGTGGCGCGAGCTGTTCTGCGAGAAGGTCGCGCGGGGGGCTTGGAGAGAGCCTTCTTGCAGAACAGCTCCCCTGTATGAAGCAGCGCCCGCCCGGTCGCGGTGACCGGACGGGCGATGGGCGTCTGAAGGAGGCGGACGGGACTACCTGTTCCGGCCCTTGCTCTTAGTCTCCGTGGTGGTCGGCGCGCCGAGGCTGTCGGACGTGGCGAAGGCGGCGTCGAGCGCGGCCGGGACGTCCATCAGGCCGGAGCCGCTCGCGTCGTCGCCCCAGGTGACCGTCGCCATCGAACCCACGTTCGGGTCGAGGACCTGCCGGGACCCGCCGGGCAGCGGGATGGCGGTGCTCTCGAGGATCGCCTCCGCGTCGGCCTGTTCCAGGCCGGGGTTCCTCTCGGCCATCAGCGCGACGGCGCCGGCGACGTGCGGCGATGCCATCGACGTACCGCCGAGGTAGTAGTAGCTCAGCTGCGAGTTGAGCTGGTACGGACCCACGATCCACGAGCCGGGAGCCGCGACGTCGAGGTCCTGTCCGGCGAGCGCACGCGAGGAGAAGTCGGTGATGTAGGCGTCCTCCGCGCTCGTCGGGTCGGCCACGTCGCTGCCGTACCACCAGGGGCGGTCGCCGGCCGGCATCCACTCGCCGGTCCAGCCGGCCGCGGCCACCGAGATCACCTCGGGCATCGCACCGGGGTAGCCCATGCCGGTCTCGCCCTCGTTGCCCGCGGCCGCCACGATGAGCACGCCGGCGTCGAGGGCGCGGGTGACGGCCGCCTGGCTCAGGGCGTCCCAGTCGGGCCCGCCGAGGCTCATGTTGATCACGACCGGCGAGTCACCGAGGGCGCCGGAGGTCTTCAGGTCGGTGACGTAGTCGATGCCGGCCGCCACGACCGAGGACCAGCCGGAGCCGTTCTGGTTGAGCACCTTGACCGGGATGACCGTGGCCTCGGGTGCCACGCCGGCAACGGCAGTGCCGCGCAGGTTGTAGCCGATGACCGTGCTGGTGACGTGCGTGCCGTGACCGTTCTGGTCGGCCGACCACTTGTTGGGCTGGTGGGAGATGCTCCCCTTCTCCCCGCCACCGCCGCCGATGGCCACCCCGTACTCCTCGGCGATCCGCTCCTCCCCGAAGTAGTAGGGCCAGGAGCTGTGCAGGCCGGTGTCGAGGACCGCGACGTAGACGCCCGCGCCGGTCTCGGCAACCTCGCGCGCGCCGCCGTCGACGTCGTAGACGTCGACCTGGTCGGTGTTCCAGGTCGCCAGGCCGGTGGTCGTCGACTCGAACGTGCTGCTCTGGACCGGCTTGCCGATGACCTCGACGTCCTTGTTCGCGGACTCGACGTAAGGCAGCCTGCTGATCCGGCTGATGTCCGAGGAGGCCACGCGCATGGTGAGGCCGTCGAAGTCGGGGTACTGCTCGTTGACCGTGCCGTAGCCGGAGAGCTCGGCCACGATGGCCGGGGTGATGTCGGTGTTCAGCACGAGGTTGAGCCCCACCTGGCTGCCTGCGCCGGCCGCCTGGGTTACCGGGAGTGCGGTGAGGGCCAACGCGGCGACGCCGGCCAGGCCGGTGACTGCAAAGCGCATGAGGGTTCCTCTCAGGGTGCGCGGCCGAGCCCGCTCGAGGGGGTCGCCGCTCTTGGGGTGGTGCACCCGGGGGTGAAGGTGCCCCTCGATCGTAAAGAGGAAGCGTCCGGTTTGCGGCTTTATCGCGGAACGCGCACCAGCAGCCGGCCGTGGATGCACTCCGCCCGGATCTCCCGACCCTGCCCGATCGGGTCGCCGTCGAGCTGGCGGGCCGTGTCGTGCGCGGTGCGGACGACCACCGTGTGGCCGGTCATCCGGTTGAGCTCCTCGTCGACCCGCTTGCCCTTGCTGAACACGCGCCACAGGAGCGGGAACCAGCTGACGAACCGCCGCGGCGACACGATCACCACGTCGAGAACGCCGTCGTCGATGGTGGCGTCGGGCAGCAGCGGGATGCCGGCGGTGAGGTAGCCGACGTTGCCGACCACGACGGTCAGCGCCTTGTGCTTGGTGAACGGCCCGCCGTCGACCGAGATCTCCACCTTGAAGGTGGGGGAGCGCAGCTGTCGCAGGCCCGATACGAAGTACGCCAGCCAGCCGATCTTGGCCTTGATGGCGTCGTCGGCGCCCGCCATGATCGCGGCGTCGAAGCCCATGCCGCCCATCACCATGAAGTGCTCGTCGTCGCCGATGCCGTCACCGGCGACGGCGACCAGGTCGATCGCCCGGTCCTGCCCGTTGAGCGCAACGTCGACGGCGGCGGAGAGGTACAGCGGGATGCTCAGGTTCCGGGCGAGCAGGTTGCCCGTGCCGGCGGGGACCACCCCGACCGGGACGCCGGTGCCGGCGAGCTCCGCGCAGACGGTGCGCACGGTGCCGTCGCCGCCGCACACCAGCACCAGCTCGGCGCCGTTGATCGCGGCCGCCTCGGCCATGGCGCGGCCGGGGTCCTCGATCGTGGTCTCGTACCAGGTCGGCTGCCCCCACCCCGACTCCCGCGCCTGCTCCTCGACCATCTCCTTGAACGCGCCGACGTCGTCGACCTTGATCGGGTTGAGCACGACGGCCAGCTGCTTGGTCTGGGGAACCACGCTGGTGAAGCTCTCGAGGACCCGCCGGCGCGGCATGGGCTGGTAGACGATGAGCCCGAACAGCACCCAGAAGACGCCGACGGCGTATCCCGCGACCACGTCGGAGAAGTTGTGCACGCCGAGGAAGATCCGGTCGAGGCCGACGAGCACGACCAGCGAGATCCAGAAGCCGATCAGCCATCGGCGCAGGGACCGCCGGCGGACGAACATCAGGGTGAGCACGATCGCCACGCCCATCGCCGAGGCGATTCCCGAGGCGTGCCCGGAGGGGAAGGAGAAGCTGTCCAGGGAGTGGATCGGGTCCTCCCAGACCGGCCGGTCCCGCGCGAAGAAGCGCTTGAGGAGGTACGTCGTCATCGAGGCCGCGATCATCACGGCGGCCGTCCACACCGCGGCGCGGAAGTGCCGCCGTACCAGGAGCAGCACCACGACGACCGTCGTCGCCGCGGTCAGCGCGATCGTCCCGAACGCCACCTCGATCGCGTGCAGCACGTCGAAGGCCAGCGGGCTGGACGCGGTCCACCCGTAGGGGCCAGCGCCGAACCGCCGGTCGGCGGCGTACAACGTCTGCCACTCCAGCCGGACCAGCGCCGAGAGCACCGCGATCACGAGCAGGCACAGGCCCGCGCCCAGGACGAGGCGTGCGTTGGTGAGGGTGCGGAGGGGCACGGTGCTCCTGCTTGCGGTTCGAGTGGGGCGTTTCGGTCGTCAAGTATGACGGCCGGGCACTTCGTACCCTCACCCAGCGTGAGCGAAGCCCCTCAGCGCCGTGATCTCCGCCTCGAAGGCCTCGACCAGGCGGTCCGGGTCGGGGATCGTCGCGACGTCGGTCTTGAAGCCGACGTGCACCGCGCCGGCGTAGGTGAAGATGCACACGCCGAGGGTCTGGTCGCCGGACTCGGGTCCCCAGGCGAGGATCCGGTCGATCCTGGCGCCGGCGAGGTAGCGGTGCGTCCGCGGGCCGGGCACGTTGGTGGTCACGCCGATGGCCTTGGCCGCGAAGAAGTTCACGAAGAACCGCTCGAGAGCCGGCCCCGTCCGGCCGATCGCCTTGATCAGCCCGAAGGTCAGCATGACCTCGGGGGAGTACTTGATGATGTCCATGCGTCGCTTGGCCTCGGCGATCCGCGCGAACGGTCCCTCCACGCTCACCGGCAGCTCGAGCAGGACCAGTGCGAACCGGTTCCCCAGGTACCGCGGCAGCGGCCGGTCGAGGGGCCGCACGTTGACCGGCACCATCGTGCAGTGGTCCCGCGGCTGCCCACCGTGCTCGCGGGTGTACGTCGCGAGCGCACCCGCCAGAGCCGCGATCATCACGTCGTTGACGGTGGCGCCGGCGGCGTGGCCCACGCTCTTGACGTCGTCGAGCGGGAACGGCTCACACCAGACCTCGCGCTTCCGGACCCCCGGGGTGCCGGCGTACGGCGCACGAGGTCGCCCCGTGAGGAGCAGCTTGTCGGCGACGGCCACGGTCTTCTCCGCCTGGCTGAATGCGTCGCTGACGATCCGGGGACGCAGCAGCTGGGGCAGGTGACGCAGGATCCCGGTCCCGTAGGCCGCGGCCGCGCTCGCCGCGGAGGCAGCCGCCTCGGCGACCCGCACCGCGCCGTCGACGAGCCCGAGCTCCTCGGGCGGGTGCACCTCCTCCTCGAACCAGGCCTCGCCCGGATCCCCGCCCGGTCCGCCCTCCGGCGTGGCGTCGGTGAGGGAGAGCAGCACGCGGGCCAGTGCGATCCCGTCGGCGAGAGCGTGGTGCAGCCGCGAGAAGACGACGGCGCCCCCGTCGTACCCGTCGATCAGGTGGATCTCCCACAGCGGGTGGGACCGGTCGAACGGGCGGGAGATGTGCTCGGCGAGGTAGTCCTGGAGCGCGGCGTCGTCTCCGCGCGCGAGACGTGCCCGCCGGATGTGACGGCCGAGGTCGAAGTCCGGGTCGTCCTCCCAGTGCGGCAGGCCGATGGGGGAGCGTGGCATCACCGGCCGCTGCCGGAACACCGGGTAGCGCGCGAGCATCCGCTCCTGGGCGCCCTCGACGAGCCGGTCCCAGTCGACCTCGCCGTGGAGGAGCATCACCGTGTCGATGACCATGAGGTTGTTCGGGCGGTCCATGTTCAGCCAGATCGTGTCGACGGGACCGATCAGCCGTCTGCTCATGCCCGAAGGGTCGCAGTGCGCTCGACGCAGGCGGCAGGGCCGCAGGTCCCGTGTGCACCAGCCGGATATCCTCGTCAGGTGATCGATCCCCGCCTCCTCCGCGAAGACCCTGACCGCGTGCGTGAAGGGCAGGCCAAGCGTGGCCTGTCCCCGGACGTGGTCGACGAGGCCGTCGCCGCGGACGAGCGCCGCCGGGCGGCCATCGCCGACTTCGAGCGGCTCCGGGCAGAGCAGAAGTCGCTCGGCAAGCAGATCCCCCAGGCGCAGGGCGAGGAGAAGCAGGAGCTGCTCGCGCGCACGAAGACCCTCTCCGCCGCCGTCAAGGAGGCGGAGACGGCGCAGACCGAGGCCGAGCAGGCCTACCGCGCGCTGCTCATGACGATCCCGAACGTCCCCGCGCCCGAGGCTCCGGCCGGCGGTGAGGACGACTTCGTCGTGCTCGAGCACGTCGGCAAGCCCCGTGACTTCGAGGCGGAGGGCTTCGAGCCCCGCGACCACGTCGAGCTCGGCCGGATGCTCGGCGCGATCGACATCGACCGCGGCGCGAAGGTCTCAGGAGCCCGCTTCTACTACCTGACCGGCATCGGGGCCGACCTGGAGTTCGCGTTGGTCAACATGGCGATGGACCAGGCCCGTTCCGCCGGCTTCACCACGATGGTCCCGCCGGCGCTGGTGAAGCCGCGCGCGATGGAGGGCACCGGCTTCCTCGGCCAGGCCGCGGACGACGTGTACCGGATCGAGGGCGACGACATGTACCTCGTCGGGACCTCCGAGGTGCCGCTGGCGGCGTACCACTCCGACGAGATCCTGGACGCCTCTGCGCTGCCGCTCAGGTACGCGGCGTTCAGCCCGTGCTTCCGCAAGGAGGCAGGCTCCTACGGCAAGGACACCCGCGGCATCATCCGCGTGCACTGGTTCGACAAGGTGGAGATGTTCTCCTACACGACCATCGAGGACTCCTACGAGGAGCACAAGCGCCTGCTCGCCTGGGAGCAGGAGTTCTTCGGCAAGCTTGAGCTCGCCTACCGCGTGATCGACGTGGCCGCGGGCGACCTCGGCCTGTCCGCGCAGCGCAAGTACGACATCGAGGCGTGGATCCCGACCCAGGCGAAGTACCGCGAGGTGACCTCGACCTCCAACTGCACCGACTTCCAGACCCGCCGCCTCGACGTGCGCGGCCGGTTCGAGGACGGCGTGCGGCCGGTCGCGACCCTCAACGGCACGCTCGTGTCGATCCCGCGCGCGATCGTGGCGGTCCTGGAGACCCACCAGCAGGCCGACGGGTCGGTCCGCGTTCCGAAGGCGCTGCAGCCGTACCTGCAGGGCCGCGAGGTCCTGGAGCCTGTCGCCCCGTGACCTGGAAGCCCAAGCTGATCGCCCTCGACATCGACGGCACGATCCTCGTCCCGCACCCGGAGAACGGGTTCAGCAACGACGCCGTGACCCCTGCGGTCCGCGGGGCGATCGACCTCGCCTACGACGCGGGGGCCGACATCGTCCTGGCCAGCGGCCGTGCGCCGCTGAGCATGAGCCAGGTCCTGCGGCACCTCGACATGCCCCGCGAGCACGGGTCGCACGTCCTCGGCGTCGCCTCCAACGGTGCGGTGACCTTCTCCTTCCCGCCGCTGAAGGTGGTCAGCGAGGTGACCTTCGACGCCCGTGACGCGGTGAAGGCGGTCCTCGAGCACGTCCCGGACGCGGCCGTCGCGGTGGAGGAGCACGGCGTCGGCTACCGCGTGAACCGTCACTTCCCCGAGGGCGAGCTCGACGGCACGATGATCCTGACCCCGATCGAGGAGATGATCGCCAGCGAGGTCAGCCGTGTGATCATCCGCGACCCCGACTCGACCTCCGAGGACTTCGTCAGCCTCGCCGACAAGCTCGGTCTCCAGGGCACGAACTACTTCATCGGCTGGACTGCCTGGCTCGACCTCGCGCCCGAGGGCATCTCCAAGGCAAGCGGCCTGGTCGAGGTCGCCGACCGGCTCGGCGTCGACCGCGAGGACGTGCTGGCCATCGGCGACGGCCGCAACGACATCGAGATGCTCGAGTGGGCCGGCCGCGGGGTCGCGATGGGCCAGGCCCCCGACGAGGTCAAGGAGATCGCCGACGACGTCGCGCCCTCCGTCTACGACGACGGCTGCGCGCACGAGATCCGACGCTGGTTCTGACCATGCCTGCTCCTGGGCCCATCCGCCTCGTCGCCACCGACCTCGACGGCACCCTGCTGCACACCGACGGCACGGTCACGGCGCGCACCCGCGAGGTGCTGACCGCGGTCGAGGAGCTCGGGGTCACCGTGGTGTTCGTGACCGGCCGGCCGATCCGGTGGATGGACGCGTTGTGGGAGCACGTCGGCGGCCACGGCCTCGCGGTCGTCTCCAACGGCGGGATCCTGTACGACGTCCACGCCCGCGCGGTGAGGAAGGCGCGGACGATCCCCGTCGAGGTCGGCGTCAAGGTCGCCGATCTCCTTCGCCACGCGGTGCCCGGCACGACCTTCGCCATGGAGCGGGTCGACGGGTTCGCGCGGGAGCCCGGGTTCATGCCGCGGGTCCCGCCCCCGGCCGACCTGGAGGTCGGCCCGGTCGAGGAGGTCTTCGACGACACGGTCGTGAAGCTGCTCGCCCGCCACGAGGACATGGAGCCCGAGCCGTTCTGGGCCGAGGTGGAGTCGCACGTGGGCCACCTGCTCACCACGACCTGGTCGTCGCTGGGCGCGCTGGTGGAGATGAGCGCGGTCGGCGTGACCAAGGCGAGCACCCTGGAGCTGGTCTGCCACGACCTCGGCATCACCGCATCGGAGGTGGTCGCGTTCGGGGACATGCCCAACGACCTGCCGATGCTGGAGTGGGCGGGCACCGCCTACGCGATGAGCAACGCCCACCCCACCGTGCGCGAGCTCGCCGACCGGGTCGCGCCCTCCAACGAGGACGACGGCGTCGCCGCGGTCCTCGAGGAGCTCTTCGGCCTGTGACCGCACGGGCTCCGTCCTCGCCCAGTGGCCTGCGCCTCCGGGCCGGGACCGGTGGTCCGTGCCTCCGTCGAGGGTTCCACCACCCGCAGTGCTACCGCCACGCGCACGGACGTACCGGCGAGACGTTCTGGTCCCGGAGCTTCGACTAGGCCGCCTTCCTCCCGGAGCTCGTGCTGCCGTGGCGCGCCGGCCCGACCTCGACACCTGCGACCCGCGAACCGGCTACGTGCCGGTAGTACGCGCGCCCTCTTCCCCTATCGACCGATCCACGCCAGACTCAGGCAGACAAAACGTGATCTGGATCACGGAGGATGCCATGGCAGAGATGGACTCGGTGGCCGCGACCCGCGCGGCCCTCACGTCACTGGCCGCAGCAGTGCTGCGGCTTCGCAGCGAGTACGGCGACACTCTCGGCGTCCGGAGGCTGACGTCGGACGTGGACCGGCTCAACGCGGATCTCGACGAGCTCGGTGCTCCGGCACCCGGTGCCCGCCCGCCGGTGGCACCGGAGGAGCGGATCCCGATCCCCGACGAGCCCTACGACGACAGCATGTGGCACGACGCCCAGACCGAGGCGCAGCACGCGCAGTAGGGAGCAGGCATGGCGACGGGGGTGAGGAGCGCAGGCCGCGCACAGATCGGCGAGCGGACGCTGCGCCAGGACAACTGGTGGCTCTCGCCCCTGGTCACGTTCGTGGTCTTCACCGCGTTCGTGGTCTACGCGACCTGGCGGGCGTTCGCCGGGGAGCACTACTACGCCTCGCCCTACCTGTCGCCGTTCTACTCGCCCTGCATGGGTGCGCAGTGCGTCGAGGGGTCGGCCGACTTCGGGAGGCCCTTCGGCTTCTGGCCCTGGTCGCCGGCCCTGATCATCCTGATCGTGCCTCTCGGCTTCCGGCTGACCTGCTACTACTACCGCAAGGCGTACTACCGGGCGTTCTGGATGGCACCGCCCGCGTGCGCGGTCGCCGAGCCGCACACTAAGTACACCGGCGAGACGCGCTTCCCCCTGATCTTCCAGAACCTCCACCGCTGGTTCCTGATCCTGTCGGCCCTGATCGCCATCGTGCTCACCTACGACGTGGTGCTGGCCTTCCGCAACGCCGAGCACGAGTGGGGGCACATGGGCCTCGGCACGGTCGTGCTCGGCGTCAACGCCGCGTTCATCTGGCTCTACACGCTGTCCTGCCACTCCTGCCGCCACCTCATCGGCGGTCGGCTGCGGCACTTCTCCAAGCACCCGGTGCGCTACCGGATGTGGACCTGGGTCTCCCGGATGAACCGCGACCACCCCAAGTACGCCTGGCTCTCCCTCTTCTCCGTCGCCCTCGCCGACCTGTACGTCTACCTCCTGGCCACCGGCACGATCACCGACGTGAGGTTCTTCTGAATGGACGAGCAGACCTCAGCAGACCGGCACCCGATGACCGGCAACCGGATGGACCCCGGTGCGGACACCGGCTTCGAGACCCACGACTACGACGTGGTCGTCGTCGGCGCCGGCGGGGCGGGCCTCCGGGCGGCGATCGCCGCGCACGACGCCGGTGCCCGCGTGGCCGTCGTCTGCAAGTCGCTTCTCGGCAAGGCGCACACCGTGATGGCCGAGGGTGGCATCGCCGCCGCGATGGGCAACGTGTACGAGGAGGACTCCTGGCGGGTCCACTTCCGCGACACCATGCGCGGCGGGAAGATGCTCAACAACTGGCGGATGGCCCAGCTGCACGCCCAGGAGGCGCCCGAGCGGGTCCTCGAGCTCGAGGAGTGGG
Organism: Nocardioidaceae bacterium; assembly: GCA_035762105.1. Lineage (GTDB taxonomy): Bacteria > Actinomycetota > Actinomycetes > Propionibacteriales > Nocardioidaceae > Nocardioides_C. Next base: position 43,241 of record DASTPU010000091.1, read on the forward strand.
GAGCGCTCTTCGACCGCACGCCGGACGGCCTGATCTCCCAGCGTGACTTCGGTGGCCACCGGTACGCCCGGCTGGCGCACGTCGGCGACCGCACGGGTCTGGAGATGATCCGCACGCTCCAGCAGCGCGCGGTGTCCCTCGGGATCGACGTGTTCATGGAGTGCACGGTGACCGAGATCTTCACCGACCGCCGCAAGGGGGAGCCGCCGCGCGTCAACGGCGCCTTCGCGTACTGGCGGGAGACCGGCCGCTTCGTCGTCTTCCGAACGCCATCGGTCGTCCTCGCCACCGGCGGGATCGGCAAGTCCTACCAGGTGACCTCGAACTCCTGGGAGTACACCGGCGACGGGCACGCGCTGGCGCTCCGGGCCGGCGCGAGCCTGATCAACATGGAGTTCGTGCAGTTCCACCCGACGGGGATGGTGTGGCCGCCGTCCGTGCGCGGCATCCTCGTCACCGAGTCGGTCCGCGGCGACGGCGGCGTGCTGAAGAACTCCGAGGGCGAGCGGTTCATGTTCGACTACATCCCGGAGTACTTCAAGAGCGAGACCGCGGACACGGTCGAGGAGGCCGAGGGCTGGTACACCGACAAGAAGAACCACCGCCGTCCGCCCGAGCTGCTGCCTCGTGACGAAGTGGCCCGAGCGATCAACTCCGAGATCAAGGCCGGCCGCGGGTCACCGCACGGCGGTGTCTTCCTCGACATCGCGTCGCGCCGCGACGCCGACTTCATCCGCCGGCGCCTGCCGTCGATGTACCACCAGTTCAAGGAGCTCGCCGACGTCGACATCACCGAGGAGCCGATGGAGGTCGGACCCACCTGCCACTACGTGATGGGCGGTGTCGAGGTCGACGCCGACACCGAGCAGTCGCTCGTCGAGGGCCTGTACGCAGCGGGTGAGGTGGCCGGCGGCATGCACGGCTCCAACCGGCTCGGCGGCAACTCGCTCTCGGACCTGCTGGTGTTCGGCCGGCGTGCCGGCCACACCGCGGCGTACCGCGCCCTCCAGAGCCGGGCCAGGCCGGAGCTGCCCGACGCCGAGGTCAAGGCGGCCGCGGCGCGCGCGCTCGCACCCTTCGAGGAGGAGGGCGGCGAGAACCCCTACACCATCCAGAAGGATCTGCAGGACGTCATGCAGCGGCTGGTCGGGATCATCCGGAAGCGCGAGGAGCTCGAGGAGTCGCTGGTCGAGATCGGCAGGCTCAAGGAGCGTGCCCAGCGGCTCACCGTCGAGGGACACCGGCAGTACAACCCAGGCTGGCACCTCGCCCTGGACCTCAAGAACATGCTCGTGGTCTCCGAGTGCATCGCCAAGGCTGCGCTGGAGCGGGAGGAGTCCCGGGGAGGGCACACGCGGGACGACTTCCCGGGCCCGGACCCGGCGTGGGGTGCGAGGAACATCGTGCTGACCCTTCCGGGAGACGCGCTCGACAGTGCGGTGGAGCTCACGCACCAGCCCCTGCCGGTGATGCCGGACGAGCTGAAGAGCCTGTTCGAGGAACCGGCTGCCCAGCAGAGCGGAGCGACCTCATGAGCTACACGCTCCGGATGCGGGTGTGGCGCGGCGACGGCGACGCCGGCGGCCTGAGCGACTACACCGTGGAGGTCGAGGACGGCGAGGTCGTGCTCGACGCGATCCACCGGCTGCAGGCCACCCAGGTCGGCGACCTCGCGGTGAGGTGGAACTGCAAGGCGGGCAAGTGCGGGTCGTGCAGCGCGGAGGTCAACGGGCGCCCCCGGCTGATGTGCATGACCCGCCTCGCCGACTTCGACCGCGCAGAGACGATCACGGTCACACCGCTGCGGACCTTCCCGGTGATCCGCGATCTGGTCACCGACGTGTCCTTCAACTACGAGAAGGCCAAGCAGGTGCCGGCCTTCGCGCCCACCCCGCGCGACCCCGACGGCAAGCGCCGGATGATGCAGGCGGACGTCGAGCGCGGCCAGGAGTTCCGCAAGTGCATCGAGTGCTTCCTCTGCCAGAACGTCTGCCACGTCGTCCGTGACCACGAGGAGAACAAGCAGACGTTCGCCGGCCCGCGGTTCTTCCTCCGGTACGCCGAGCTCGACATGCATCCCCTGGACACGAACGACCGGCGCAAGCTCGCCCAGGAGGCGGCCGGTCTGGGGATGTGCAACATCACCAAGTGCTGCACCGAGGTGTGCCCGGAGAACATCAAGATCACCGACAACGCGATCATCCCGATGAAGGAGCGGGTCGTGGACCGGAAGTACGACCCGGTCGTGTGGCTGGGGTCGAAGATCCTCCGCCGCGACCGGCGCGAGGAGGTCTGAGCCGACCACCGGCCGGACCCGTCGGAGGCGAGGAGGTACGACGATGACCGAGCTGCTCTCCCAGGAGGAGATCGACCGCGCGCTCGAGCGCGAGCTGCCACGGTGGACGCAGGAGGGTGACACGATCACGCGCTCCGTCGAGGCACCGACGTTCATGGAGGGGATCCGGCTGGTGCAGCAGGTCGCGGAGGTCGCCGAGGACCTCGACCACCACCCGGACATCGACATCCGCTGGCGGACCGTGACCTTCCGGCTCTCCACCCACTCCGCGGGCGGGCTGACCGCGAAGGACCTCCGCCTCGCCACCGACATCGACAAGCTCGCCGGGTAGCAGACGTTTACATCCCGGCCGCACGGGTGCAACCGTGGACGGGACCCTCTGGAGGAGGTGCAGGAAGTGGAAGACCTGAGCCAGGAGACGACCGGTCAGACGTGTCCGGACTGCCACGCCCTCGTCGCTGACCTGGACGCGCACGAGCGGTGGCACTCGAGGCTGGTGGCCGACCTCGCCACGGCGGTCGAGAACGAGATCAAGCGCACCATCGCCGCGCGCGCCTGACCCGCAGGGCGGTCAGAGGTACATGCCTCCGCCGCGGCCCGGGTGCTGCTCGTCGGCGGCCTGCTGCGCGGCGGCCTGCTGGGCGGCGCGAGCCGCGGCCGCGATCGCCTCCTCGGGCACCATCCCCGCGGGCAGGGCGCGACGCATCTGCTCGAGCTGTGCGCGCGCGGCGACCTGCTGGGCGTAGATCGCGGTCTGGATGCCGTGGAAGAGGCCCTCGAGCCAGCCGACGAGCTGGGCCTGCGCGATGCGCAGCTCGGCCTCGGAGGGGGTCTCCTCGCTGAACGGGAGCGAGAGCCGCTCGAGCTCCTCGACGAGCTCGGGCGCGAGACCGGCCTCGAGCTCCTTGATCGAGGACTGGTGGATCTCCTTCAGGCGCGCGCGGCTGGCCTCGTCGAGCGGCGCCGACTTCACCTCTTCGAGGAGCTGGCGGATCATGCTGCCGATCCGCATCACCTTGGCCGGCTGCTCGACGAGCTCGGTGATGTGACGCGCCTCGTCGTCCTCGTCCTCGTCGGGGGACGGGCCGGCCTGCGACGGGGACGTCGCCATGCCATCGGGACCGATGACCACGACCCTGGGGTCCTCGTCGTTGCCGTTGCCGGTGACTTCCGGGTTCTCCTCGGTCATGCCCTCACCTTACGCAGTCATCACGATCTTGCCGACGTGGTCCCCTGACTCCATGAGCGCATGCGCCCGGGCAGCCTCCGCCAGGGGGACGGTGGTGTGCACGATCGTGCGCACCACCCCGTCGGCGACCAGCGGCCACACGTGCTCCACGACCGCGGAGCAGATCGCCGCCTTCTCCTCCACGGGGCGCGCGCGCAGCGAGGTGGCGATCACCGCGCCGCGCTTGGCGAGCAGCTTGCCGATGTCGAGCTCTCCCTTCACGCCGCCCTGCATGCCGATGATCACCAGGCGACCCTCGGTGGCCAGCGCGGAGATGTTGCGGTCGAGGTACTTCGCGCCCATGTTGTCGAGGATGACGTCGGCGCCGCGCCCGTCGGTGGCGCGCTTGACCTCCTCGACGAAGTCCTGGTCGCGGTAGCTCACCGCGACGTCCGCACCGAGATCACGGCACAGGTCGAGCTTCTCCTGCGTGCCGGCGGTCGTGATGACCTTGGCGCCGAGTGCCTTGGCAAGCTGGATCGCCATGTTCCCGATCCCGCCGGCGCCACCGTGCACGAGCAGCGTCTCGCCCGGCTGCAGGCCGGCGACCATGAACACGTTGGACCACACCGTGCAGGCCACCTCGGGCAGCGCGCCGGCGGTCACGAGGTCGACGCCCGCGGGCACCGGCATGACCTGCCCGGCAGGCACGAGCACCCTCTCGCCGTACCCGCCACCGGCCAGCAGCGCGCACACCTCGTCGCCGACCTTCCACCCGGTGACGTCCGGGCCCACGGCCGAGATGGTGCCGGAGCACTCGAGGCCGAGCACGTCGGACGCGCCGGGAGGCGGTGGGTAGTTCCCCTGGCGTTGCAGCGTGTCGGCGCGGTTCACCGCGGTCGCGGCCACGTCGATCACGACCTCACCCGTCCCGGGGACAGGGTCCGGCATCTCGGTCAGGGTGAGGACCTCGGGTCCTCCGGGCTCGGTCGCGATGACAGCACGCATGGGCCCAAGGTTAGGACCCGGCAGCCACCGGGCCGTCACTCAGTGCCGATCAGGTCCTCGGCCTTGAAGTCGTCGGGGCTCACGTCGTCGCCGCCCCACTTCATGGCGAGTGCCTGCGCACGCCCGGCGAGCTCCTCCACATCTGCGGCGGAGCCCCCGCGGAGGGCAGCGGCGTAGCCGACGAGGAACGTCGTGATCGGTGCGGCGGGACGCTCGACCTCATGGGCGGCATCGCGAGCGACGTCGAGGATCAGCCCCTCGTCGATTTCGGCGTCCTCGAGCTCGAGGACGTCGCAGAGCTCGTCGATCCAGTCATGAAGGTTCACATCAACAGCGTCATACGCACGTGGCGAATTCGCAAGAGAATCAGGCAACCCGGACCGAGAGTCCTGTCTCAGCTGATGAGCGCACCGCGCACGAGGTCGATCAAAGCCGCGTCCGAGAGGCCTGCCCGGCGTGCTGCGGCGGCGAGCTCGGTGGCCTGCCTCATACGGGCAGCTTGTCGCCCGGTCGCAGGGCGCCGGCCCGGATCAGTCCCGCGAGCTGTGCCCG
>DASTPU010000092.1:0-12293 GCA_035762105.1 Nocardioidaceae bacterium
GGCCGTGAGTGCCGCCGCTGACACGTGAGATCCGGGCTACCAGGCGTGCACCGAAATGTTGCTCCGGGTGAACCCGTGAGACAACGCCCAATAGGAAGGGTAGGTCGCCGCGTGGGTACCTGGCTCACGTGCGGGTCTTGAGTTGTTCTTCGAGTCCTTTTCTACGCCCAATGGCCAAACAGGACAAGGGTCTCCGGGCTCTTGTCTAGCGTCCGGGCGTGTCGCTCAGCCCGACGTCACCCGCCGGCGGGCGGCCAGGTAGATGGCGCCGCCGACGCTGACCGCGGTGCCCAGGGCGATCGCCGCGAGCGTCGGCTTGCTCGACGGGAGGCGCACCCGGCGGTGCAGCGCGACGGGGCGGTTGAACCACAGGACCGGCCACCCCCGTGCGGCGGCGACCTTGCGGAGCTCCCTGTCGGGGTTGACCGCGTAGGGGTGGCCGACGATCTCGAGCATGTGCACGTCGGTCACCGAGTCGCTGTAGGCGTAGCTGCGGGAGAGGTCGTAGCCCTTCTCCTTCGCGAGCTCCTCGATCGCGGTCGCCTTGTTCCGGGCGTAGGCGTAGAAGCCGATCTCGCCGGTGTACTTCCCGTCCTCGATCTCCATGCGCGTGGCGATCACGGCGTCCGCGCCGAGCATCTCGCCGATCGGCTCGACCACCTCGGTCCCGGACGCGGACACGATGACCACGTCGCGCCCCTCGAGCTGGTGCTCCTCGATCAGGGAGACCGCCTCGTCGTAGACGAGCGGGTCGACGATGTGGTGCAGCGTGTCGGCCACGATGTCCCGCACGGTCTGCACGTCCCAGCCGGCGGAGAGGTCGGAGAGGTACTCCCTCATCTTCTCCATCTGGTCGTGGTCCGCGCCGCCGACGAGGTAGACGAACTGCGCGTAGGCGCTGCGCAGCACCGACCCCCGCGTGATCAGGCCCCCGGCGTAGAACGGCCGGCTGAACGCCAGCGTGCTGGACTTGGCGATGATCGTCTTGTCGAGGTCGAAGAACGCTGCCGGGCGCCCGGGCCGCAGGTGGCGTCCGGGCGTCGCGGCCTCTGGCTTCGGGTCGTCGGTCATGCCCATCGAGGTGGCTCCTGAGCGGTGGCGAAGGGGATGGGCGCCGCGTGTCCAGGGTCATGTCGGACAAGCGGCGCAAAGTAAAGAAAAGCGCTACGATGAGGAACGCTGCAAGCGTCGCCTTGCCGTGAGGCCTTACAGGCAACACGATACTGGCGACAGCAGCCCGCAGTCCCCAGCGGCATCCCCCCGCCGCTGGCCCCGGCCCGGCTCATCCCCCCCGAGCGCGGGCCCGCGGCCCTCGATCATCCCCCCCGATCGAGGGCCGCACCCCTTCGTGGCGGCTGCCCTGCCCCGCCTCCCGCCGACCTGCGCTCTCCCGTCCGGCCGGTCTGCATCCACAGGTACGACGTCGGCCCGGCCGTCCACAGGGCTCCGCCGGAGGGGGCCGTCGTGAGGGTTCGGCGGAGCACGCTCGAGGACATGAGCCCGTTCCTGTCCTCCCGAGCCGACCCGACCCCGCTCTCGGACCCTCCCGGCGGTGTCGACGCCCCTGTCGTGGTCACCCGCGACACCGGCCTGGTCGGAGACCTGCACCGGCTCGCGGCAGCGGCCGGGACGAGCCTCGACGTGGTGGCCGACGTGCTCACCGCCCGTGCTCGCTGGGCCGCCGCGCCGGTGGTCCTCGTCGGAGCGGACATGGTCGGCGACCTTGCGGAGACGGCGCCGCACCGGCGCGAGCGCGTGCACGTCGTCGCGCGGGGAGCGTTGCCGGACACGCTGTTCCGCGCCGCCCTCGCCGTCGGGGCGGAGAACGTCGTCGAGCTGCCCAGCGCGGAGGCGTGGCTGGTCGAGGCGCTCACCGACACCGCCGACGGCCCGGCCGGCAGGGCTGTCGTCGTCGGGGTGGTCGGTGGCTGCGGCGGCGCGGGGGCGACGACGTTCGCCACGGCGCTGGCCATGGCCGCCGCGTCCGTCGTACCGGCGGTGACGCTGGTGGACGCCGATCCGCTCGGGGCCGGGATCGAACGCGTCGCGGGCATCGAGGAGCCCGGCTCGGCCTGGGGATCGCTGCTGGAGTCTGCCGGCCGCTTGGGCTCGCGCTCGCTGCGCGCGTCGCTGCCCCGGCGTGACGGGCTCGCGGTCCTCGGCTGGGGGCAGGAGCCGAGGGGCGAGCTCGACCCGCACGTGGTGCGCGAGGTGGCCAGCGCGGCCCAGCGGGGCAGCGACGTCGTCGTCGTGGACCTGCCGCGGTACGTCGACCCGGCCACCTCCGAGCTGATGGTCCGGTGCGACCACGCGGTCGTCGTCGCTCCGCTGCAACTCGCGGCGCTGGCGGCGACCGGACGCGTCGTCGCGTCGGTCGCGCCGCTGGTCCCGAACGCACTCCTCGTGACCCGAGGACCGGTCTCGGCGATCGAGCCCGTGGACGTCGCCGCTGCGCTCGGTCTGCCGTTGGGTGCTGCGATGCGCGACCAGCGTCATGTCGAGGAGGCCGTCGAGCTGGGGCTCGGTCCGGTGCGCCGCAGTCGGGGCCAGCTGGCCCGGGCGGCCCGGACCGTGCTCGACCGGGTCGGGGTGCCGAGGAGATGAGCCGCCAGGACCTGATCGAGCGTGTCCGCGACCGGCTCGCGAGCAGCGGCACGCCCCTCGACCCCGTCCAGGTCGCCCGGGCACTCCGGGAGGAGGGCCGCCCCGTCGGCGATGCGGAGGCGCTGGCGGTGCTCGACGAGCTGCAGCGCGACGTCCTCGGCGCCGGTCCGCTCGAGCACCTGCTGCGCGAGGAGGGGGTCACCGACGTGCTGGTCAACGGACCGGAGCAGGTGTACGTCGACCGAGGCGCCGGTCTGGAGCCTGCCGGCATCACCTTCGTCGACGACGACGCGGTGCGTCGGCTCGCCCAGCGGCTGGCCGCCACCGCGGGGCGCCGCCTCGACGACGCGACGCCGTACGTCGACCTGCGCCTCCGCGACGGCACCCGCTTCCACGCGGTGCTCGCTCCGCTGGCGAGACCGGGCACCGTGCTCTCCCTCCGGGTCCCGCGCGAGCGTGTGTTCAGCCTGGAGGAGCTGGTCGACAGCGGCACCGTGTGCGACGAGGGGGCTGACCTGCTGCGCCGGATCGTGGAGCGGCGGTTGGCCTTCCTCGTGACGGGCGGCACCGGATCGGGCAAGACGACGCTGCTCAACGCACTGCTCAGCCTGGTGCACCCGTCGCACCGGATCGTGGTGGTCGAGGACGCCAGCGAGCTGCGTCCCGAGCACCCGCACGTGGTCGGCCTCGAGGCGCGGCCGGCGAACGTCGAGGGAGCCGGCGCCGTGCCGCTCCAGGTGCTGGTGCGCCAAGCGCTCCGGATGCGGCCTGACCGGCTGGTGGTCGGTGAGGTCCGAGGAGCGGAGATCAGTGACCTGCTCACCGCGATGAACACCGGCCACGAAGGCGGCTGCGGCACCCTGCACGCCAACTCGTGCGGTGACGTGCCCGCCCGGGTCGAGGCGCTCGCGATGACCGCCGGGATGCCGCGGGAGGCCGCGCACAGCCAGCTGGCCTCCGCGCTCGACGCGGTGATCCATCTCGGCCGGTCGGGACGACGGCGCCGGGTGGAGGAGGTCGCCGTGCTGCGCCGGGGCACGGACGGCTACGTGGTGGCGGAGTCCGCGGTCACCTTCGATCCCGACGGCGACATCGGCACCCATCACGGCGCCGACCGGCTCGCGGAGCTGTTGCACCGATGAGCGCCTGGGTCGCCGCGGTGTCGACCGGACTTGCCGTGTGGCTGCTGCTGGCCGGAAGCGCCGCGAGCGGGCGCCGGGGTGACCGGCCGGGTGTAGGCCGGTTCGGGCATCCGCGCGGTGTCGACGCCAGGTCAGGCCTGGTGGGGGCGGTGTGCGCGGGCGGCGTGGTGGTCGTGCTCGACGGCACCACGCTCGCGTTCGGCCTGATCGCCCTGGCGGCGGCCGCGGCGGGGTGGCAGATGCTGCTCCGAGCCCGGCTCAGGCGGGAAGCGACGGCGACGGCCCAGAGCGTGGTGGAGGTGTGTGAGGCGCTGGCCGGCGAGCTCCGGGCGGGCCAGCCACCGCAGGCCGCGCTGGCACGCTGCGTGGAGGTGTGGCCCGCTCTCGAGCCGGTCGCCACGGCAGCCGGACTCGGTGCGGACGTGCCCAGCGCCTTGCGCCGTCTGGCCGCCGTGCCCGGTGCGGCGGGCCTCGGGGAGGTCGCGGCGGCGTGGCAGGTCTCCCAGAGGTCCGGAGGGACGATGGCGCTTGCCCTCGCGCGGGTCGCGGACGGCGCCCGCCGCCGACGGACGACCCAGCAGCTGGTTGCCTCGGAGCTCGCGTCCGCCCAGGCCACCGCACGCCTGGTCGCCCTGCTTCCGGTGGTCGTGCTGGCGATGGGTTCGGGTCTCGGGGGTGACCCCTGGGGCTTCCTGCTCACGACACCGGCCGGGCTGGTGTGCCTCGGCGCGGGCCTGGCACTCGCGCTCGCGGGCCTGTTCTGGATCGAACGGATCGCGTCCGCCGCGGTGGACCGGTGACGCCCGGGTCCACCGGAGCGCCGGACCTGCTTCCGGCTCTGGTGGCTGCCCTGTCTGCCGGGACCGCGGCCTGGTTGGCGGTTCCGGGTCGGCCGCGTCCCCCGCGACTCGGCTGGATCCCTGCGCGTGGCCTCGGTCAGCGGAAAGGGGAGGCGGGCCGCCCCGGCGGCACGGGCAGCGGCGGGGCCACCGGCTCAGGTGACGCCGGTGGCGAGGAAGGGGACCTGCTGGGAAGACACCGCCTGCTGGTGTCGCTGCTCAGCGGCACCGCTCCGGTCCTGCTCGTGGGTGGCGTCGTCGGGGTGGTGGGCGGCGTCGTCGCGGTGGTCGTCGTACACCGGCTGCTCGGGAGGCGCGAGCCCGCGGGGGTGCGACGCCGACGCGAGCGCATCGGACGCGACCTCCCTCAGGTCGTCGACCTGCTCGCCGTGGCCCTGGCCGCCGGCTCGGCCCCGTCCACCGCGCTGGCGGTCGTGGCGGCGGCGCTCGGCGGACCGATGGCCGAGGAGCTCGAGTCGGCGAGACGGAGCCTGACGCTCGGTCGTGATCCGGCCCGGGTGTGGCGGGAGGTCGCGGGCCGGCCCGGCCTGGCTGCGCTGGGCCGGACGATGGCGCGAGCCGTCGAGACGGGTGCGTCGGTCAGCGACGCCCTGCACCGGCTCTCGGAGGACCTCCAGGCCGTCGCGCGGTCGGAGTCAGAGGCTCGCGCCCGCACCGTCGGTGTCCGGGCCGCGGCACCCCTCGGGCTCTGCCTGTTGCCGGCCTTCGTGCTGGTCGGAGTCGTCCCGCTGGTGGCGTCCACCGTGGGCTCTCTCCTCGGTCGATGACCGCTGTTGGTCGGCCACCTTCCCTCCACAGCACCGCTCGCCTCGGCGTTGTCCCCGGCTCCGGAACGAGCTCTCGATGAGCGCTCCGCGATCCACGAGTGTCGACGCATCAACCACGAACGTCGGCCCCGAGCCGGCTCACCCACGGAGGTCCTCATGACCGAGTCACCCGTCGCACGGCTCCGCAACCAGCGCGGAGTCACCACGGCCGAGTACGCCGTCGTCACCGCAGCGGGCTGCGGCTTCGGCGGCATCCTGATCAAGCTCCTCACCAGCGAGTGGGGCCAGGGGCTGCTGAAGAAGCTGTTCGACTTCTTCCTGCGGATGATCGGCGTCGCCTGAGTCGTGTCCGATCTCGACAGGCCGACCGGGGGAGCGCGTACGGGACTGCGCGCTCTCCCGGCCGCACCACCGCGGCTTTGGAAGCGCACCGCTCGTGGAACCGTGAGCGCCGAGACAGCGGTCGTCCTCCCCGTTCTCGTCGCCGTCACCCTCGGGCTCGTCTGGCTGGTCGCGCTCGCCGTCACGCAGATCCGGCTGGTCGACGCGGCCCGCGAGACGGCTCGTGCGGTCGCACGCGACGAGCCCGTCGACGCGGCGACCGCACTCGGTCGGCGGGTGGCGCCGGAGGGGGCGCAGATCAGCGTCCACCGGGGCGACGGTGTCGTCCGCGTGCGCGTCGCGGCGGAGGTGACGGGGCCCGCAGGCATCTTCGTCTTCCTGCCCGGGCTCGAGCTGGATGCCGAGGCCGTCGCCGCCAGCGAGCAGCCATGACGACCTCAGCGACAGCGGACCCCACGCATGCCGACTCCGCCGCGGACGGGGCGCCGGCGCCGGAGATCCCCGTCCCGGCAGTCCCGGCCGTGGTTCGGCCCGGCCGGCACAGGGGTCAACGTGGCAGCGCAGCGCTCCTCGTCGTGGGCCTGCTGGGTGTGCTCACCGGGCTGGCATTCGCAGGGGCGGTCGTCGGTGGCCTTCTCGTCGCCCAGCGTCGTGCAGCCGCGGCAGCCGACCTCGCGGCGCTGGCCGGCGCTGAGGCTCTGGCGCCGGGGGGCGTCGCGACCGTGCCGACCGGCTCCGGATGCGGCCGCGCCGCCCGGGTCGGTAGGGAGAACGGCGCCCAGCTGACCGGCTGCAGCGTCGAGGGACGGGAGATCGTCGTCCGGGTCGCGGTCGACGTGACCAACCCGTTCGGCGGGACCTGGGAGGTCCCCGCCGTTGCCCGGGCCGGACCCGCGGTGCGGTGGCCTACTGGGGAGGGCGGTTCGGATCCGTGACGTCTCCGTCGGTCCGCGTCGCCTGCGTGTCGACGGCGGTGTCGCTGCTCACCGCCCTGGTGCTGGGCTCACTCGCGGTCGTCCTCGTCTCGGACTCACGGGCCTCGAGCTCCTGCGCGCGTCGGTGCAGCTCCTTCTTCTCCTTGCGGCGCTTGGCCGCACGCCTGGTGCCGGCGCGGACCAGCTCGAGGCCGAGGACGAGAAGGAGGACGGTCATCGCGCCGGTCAGGAACACCCAGAGCGGGTCCATGGTGACGCTGACGCCGCTGAGCTCGAAGGTCGCGGGGATGTCCGCCGAGCTCAGCACGGCGAGGAGGAGGACGCCGGCGGCGACCAGGATCAGGATGATTCCGAGAGCGAACATTCGTGGACCCTTTCGAGGAGTGCGGCCCAGGCTAGCCCTTCTCGGCGAGCAGCACGTCGAGCAACGCCACCGCGGCGTGCTTGTCGAGCGGGTTGTTCCCGTTGCCGCACTTCGGGGACTGGACACAGGACGGGCAGCCGTCCTCGCAGGCACAGGCGTCGATCGCCTCGCGGGTCGCGGTCCACCACTCGTCGGCGGCGTGGAAGCCCCGCTCCGCGAAGCCGGCTCCGCCCGGGTGCCCGTCGTACACGAAGACCGTCAGCTGGCCGGTGTCGGGATGCAGGGCGGTGGACACGCCGCCGATGTCCCACCGGTCGCAGGTCGCGAACAACGGGAGCAGCCCGATCGCGGCGTGCTCGGCGGCGTGGGCGGCGCCCGGGAGGTCCTGTCCGGCGAACCCCGCCTCCTCCAGGAGCGCGGGGGGCAGCGTCCACCACACGGCCTTGGTCTCGAGCACGCGCTCGGGAAGGTCGAGGGGCTCCTCGCCGAGGACCTCCCCGGACGGCACCCGCCGCTTGAGGTAGGACACGACCTGGTGGGTCACCCGTACCGAGCCGAAGCTGACGCGGGCCGACCCCCAGGTGGCGTGGTCGAGCTCGTCGCGGATCTCGATGTCGGTGACCTCGCGGGCGGTCGTGGAGTAGTCCGGGTTCGCGGGGGTGACCACGGCGACGTTCTCGTCGAGGTCGAGCGACAGCACGAGGTAGGTCTCACCGAGATGGAGGTACACCGCGCCCTCGTGGACGGTGCCGTGGGCGGCCGAGTTGTCGACCGTGCCGATCAGACGTCCCGTGCCGTCCTCCACGAGACGCACCGGCGGCCCGCCCGTGGAGCGGATGTCGGCGAGGTCGCAGGCCCGGCTGCGGTCGGTCCAGAACCAGCCGCGCGGCCGCCGCCTGAGCATGCCGGCGTCGGTGAGTGCGTCCACGCCGGCGCGCGCCATGGGTCCGAACATCGCGAGGTCGTCCTCGGTGAGCGGTGACTCCTCCGCGGCCGCGCACAGGTGCGGGCCCAGGACGTAGGGGTTGTCGGGGTCGAACACGTTCGCCTCGACCGGCTTGCCGATCAGCGCCTCGGGGTGCGTGACCAGGTACGTGTCCAGCGGGTCGTCGCGGGCGACGAAGATGCCGAGGGCGTCCTGCCCGCCCCGACCGGCCCGGCCGACCTGCTGCCACAGCGCAGCCCGGGTCCCGGGGAAGCCGGCGAGCAGCACCGCGTCGAGCCCGGACACGTCGATGCCCAGCTCGAGGGCGTTGGTGGCGGCCAGGCCGAGGAGCTCACCGCGGCGCAGCGCCTGCTCGATGGCACGCCGGTCCTCGGGTAGGTAGCCGCCCCGGTAGGCCGCGACCCGTGCCGAGAGGCCGGGCTCCACCTCGTCGAGCAGCCGCTTCGTCGTGAGCGCGACGGTCTCAGCGCCCCGTCGCGAGCGGATGAACGCCAGCGTGCGGACCCCGTCGACCACCAGGTCTGTCAGCAGGTCGGCGATCTCGGCGGTGGCGGAGCGTCGTACGGGGGCGCCGTTCTCGCCGCCGAAGGAGGTGAACGGCGGCTCCCACAGCGCGAGCGCTACCTGCCCCCGGGGCGAACCGTCCTCGGTCACCGCGACGAAGGGCAGCCCGGTGAGACGGTCCGCTGAGGTCTCCGGCTCGGCCACGGTGGCGGAGGCCAGGACGAACGTCGGGTCGGCGCCGTACAGGCCGCACACCCGGCGCAGGCGGCGGAGGATCTGCGCGACGTGTGCGCCGAACACCCCGCGGTAGTGGTGGCACTCGTCGACCACGACGTAGTCGAGCATCGAGAAGAACCGCGCCCAGCGGGCATGAGCCGGCAGCATCGACCGGTGCAGCATGTCGGGGTTGGTCAGCAGGTACTCGCCGTGGTCGCGCGCCCAGTCCCGCTGCTCCCGCGACGAGTCGCCGTCGTGCGTCGTGGCGCGCAGGTCGGGCACGTCGAGCGACAGGATCCCGTTGAGCTGGTCCTGCGCGAGCGCCTTCGTGGGGGACAGGTAGAGGACGGTGGAGCCGCGTTGCCCGTTCGGCCGTCGTTTCCCGAGCACCGAGGTCAGCGCCGGCATGAGATAGGCCAGCGACTTGCCCGAGGCGGTGCCGGTCGAGATCACGACGTGCCGTCCGTCGTACGCCGCCTGCGCAGCCTCGACCTGGTGGGACCACGGCTGCGCGATCCCGCGGGCGCCCCACGCATCGACCAGCCGCGGGTCCGCCCACGACGGCCAGTCGGCGCGGAGGCCGGCCCGGGGCGGGAGCAGCTCCAGGTGGGTCAGCCGGTCCTCACGCCCCTGCCCGCTGAGGCGGTGCAGCGCATCAGCGACGGAGGTTCGGGTACGAGCGGCCACCCCAGAATCCTCGCAAACGGTCGGTGACGCCGGTCCGGACCTCCCGGGATGCCCCGGATGTCAGGCGTGACCTGCAAGGTGTAAGGGTGCATGATTGAATACCGAACGCAGGGGAGGGGTGTCGCTTGGCGCCCTTCAAGGACTCCGCGCACGCGGCATGGTTGGGAGAAACCACGTGGATCTGTCACTCGAGACGCGTCACGAGGATGGGAACACCATCATCGAGGTCGGCGGCGAGATCGATGTCTACACCGCTCCGCGGCTCAGGGACAAGATCACCGAGCTTGTCGGCGAGGGGCACTACAACCTGGTCATCGACATGGAGAAGGTCGACTTCCTGGACTCCACCGGCCTCGGTGTGCTGGTCGGCGGCCTGAAGAAGGTCCGCGCCCACGACGGCTCGATGCGGCTCATCTGCAACCAGGAACGGCTGCTCAAGATCTTCCGCATCACCGGCCTGGCCAAGGTGTTCACGATCCACGGCTCGCAGGCCGAAGCACTCGCCGAACACTGAGGGGAACCATGCCGTCTGGCACGGATCGTACGGCGTCAGCAGTCACCGTCACGATCGCGCGTGACCCTGCCCTCGTTCGCACCGTCCGCCTCGTGGCGGCCTCGGTCGCGCGCCGCGCGGGACGCGACGAGGAGTTCGTCGAGGAGGTCCGTCTCGCCGCGGGCGAGGCGTGTGCGCTGTTCCTCGGCGAGGGCCGCGCGCACGGTACGACGGAGGGCGACCCCGTCGCGGTGACGATCACGATCGAGGACTCCGACGCCCTGTGCGTGGACGTCTCGACCGCGGGCCTGGTCGACGTCGAGGACCACCCGGACAGCGACCTCGAGGGCATCGAGGCCTGGGCGCTCCTCCGTGGCCTGATCGACGACTTCAAGGTCACCCAGGGACCGACCCAGACCACCGTCTCCATGCGCTGGTCCCTCAGCTGACCGCCTGTCGGCCGACGGCTGACGGGTGACCGACGCGAGGGTGCTCTGTGCGCCCTCGCTCGTCGCCGTATCGGCACGCCCCAAGTCCCTTGTCTGCAGGGGAAAGTGGGCCGCCCAGTCCGTCGGAGGGCGCGTGGTCTGTGCCGGTTCGCGCGGAGTCCGGTCACAAATGTGGCGCATTCAACAGTGAGTCCTCTGGCGTGTCGCCTCGGTCTCAGTAAACTCCGGGCCACATTCGTGTCAGGCATCACACACGGCCTGACCACCTGCGGGGGAGCTCCGCGGGTTATCGGCGCTTTTCGACGGGCCGAACACGGCCCACCGGAGGAGGACTCATGTCCGGACTCACCCTCGCCGCAAGCGGCGCGGATGTGTCTTTGTCCGGTAGCAACCAGACCCTGATCATCGTGGTCGGCGTCATCGCCCTCGTCTCCTTGGCGATGGCCTTGATGTTCCGCGGCCAGGTCCTTGCTGCCAATGACGGCACAGAGAACATGAAGAACATCGGCGTGGCGGTGCAGGAGGGCGCCTCGGCGTACCTGACCCGCCAGTTCAAGACACTCGCGGTGTTCGCCGTGCTGGCGTTCGCGATCTTGTTCGTGCTGCCCGCGGAGGACACCGCGGTCCGCATCGGTCGGTCGGTGTTCTTCCTGATCGGTGCCGGCTTCTCGGCCGCCATCGGCTACCTCGGCATGTGGCTCGCGGTGCGCGCCAACGTGCGGGTGGCGTCCGCAGCGCGTGACCACCAGCGCGACGACGCCATGCGGGTCGCGTTCCGCACCGGCGGCACCGTGGGCATGTCGACCGTGGGCCTCGGCCTGCTCGGCGCCTCCGTCGTGGTGCTGATCTACAAGGGCAACGCCCCGGCGGTCCTGGAGGGCTTCGGCTTCGGTGCCGCGCTGCTCGCGATGTTCATGCGTGTCGGAGGCGGCATCTTCACCAAGGCGGCCGACGTCGGCGCCGACCTCGTCGGCAAGGTCGAGCAGAACATCCCCGAGGACGACCCGCGCAACGCGGCGACGATCGCGGACAACGTCGGCGACAACGTCGGCGACTGCGCCGGCATGGCGGCCGACCTCTTCGAGTCCTACGCGGTCATGCTCGTCGCGGCGCTGATCCTGGGCACCGCGGCGTTCGGCCAGGAGGGCCTCGTCTTCCCGCTGATCATCCCGGCCATCGGCGCGCTCACCGCGATCCTGGGTGTGTACATCACCAAGCCGCGTCCCGGCGAGAACGGCCTGCGCACCATCAACCGGTCGTTCTACATCTCGGCCGCCGTGTCCGCGGTGCTGAGCGTGGCGGCGGCGTTCTGGTACCTCCCGGGCACGTTCGCCGAGCTCACCGACGCCTCCGGCGCGAACGGCGTCCTCGCCTCGCTGCTCGGCACCAACGCCCAGGCCGAGGGAGACCCCCGCGTCATCGCCTCCGTCGCGGTGATCATCGGCATCGTGTTGGCGGCGCTGATCCTGTCGCTCACCGGCTACTTCACCGGCACCGAGCACCGCCCGGTCAAGGACGTCGGCAAGACCGCGCTGACCGGCCCGGCGACGGTGATCCTCTCCGGCCTCTCGGTCGGCTTCGAGTCGGCCGTCTACACCGCCCTCGTGATCGGCGCGGCCGTCTACGGCGCGTTCCTGCTCGGCGGCGGCGTCACGGTCGTGTCGCTGTTCGCGGTCGCCCTCGCCGGCACCGGTCTGCTGACCACGGTCGGCGTCATCGTCGCGATGGACACCTTCGGCCCGGTCTCCGACAACGCGCAGGGCATCGCGGAGATGTCGGGCGACGTCGACGAGCAGGGCGCGGCGATCCTCACCGAGCTCGACGCGGTCGGCAACACCACCAAGGCGATCACCAAGGGCATCGCGATCGCGACCGCCGTGCTCGCGGCCACCGCGCTGTTCGGCTCGTTCACGAACGCCGTGTCGGGTGCTGCCGAGGACTCCGGCGCCGAGGGCGAGACGGCCGAGCAGATGCTCGAGCTGGT
>DASTPU010000093.1:0-19475 GCA_035762105.1 Nocardioidaceae bacterium
GTACGCGACCGACCTGTCGCGGCGCAAGGACGCCGACCACGTGGTGCCGTACCTGTCCCCGGACACCGGCGGGCCACCGGGGCAGACCGCGATGGGCAACCTCGGGCTGCTGACCCGGTTCGCGCACCGGGTGAAGACCCATGGCCGGTGGAGCCTGCGAGAACCCACCCCGGGGGTGTACCTGTGGCGCTCACCGCACGGCTACCGGTTCCGGGTCGACCACCACGGCACCCACTACCTCGGCAAGAACCCCGACGTGCAGCCCGACGCTGCCCCCGAGCCGCAGCGAGCGCAGGACCGATCGAGCGTCGACGTGTGGGTCTCACCGCTCGAGGTCGACCTCACCGAGCTCATCACCCACGCAGGCTGAGCCACGTCCCGTCATGCGAGATGCTGCGCGGTCGAGGAGGTCGTGACACGGACACTGGGTCGAGTACCGAGACCAGCAGTCCGCACCCACAACCTCTCGGGGGTTCTTGTCCCATGGCTTCATCCACCGCGACCCAGCCTGACGTACGTCCGGAGCCCCGGGTCGCCCCGCCGGCACCAGCGCCATCTCCCGTCCAGCGCGGCGTCGCGCTCGCCGGCTTGGCGGCGGCGATCTTGCTGACCTTCGTCACCTATAGCACGCAGGGCCCCGACAAGGCCGTCCTGCTCGTGCTCGGCCTCGGCCTAGGCCTCGCCCTGTTCCACTCCCGGTTCGGCTTCACGTCCGCGTGGCGCCAGCTCGTCGCCGTGGGGCAGGGCAAGGCGCTCAGGGCGCACACACTGCTCCTTGCCGCAACCGCGATCGTGTTCGCCCCGTTCCTGGCGGCGGGTGTCAGCCCGACGGGTCAGGCCGTCGAGGGCAACCTCTCGCCGATCGGTGTGAGCCTCCTCGTCGGCGCGACGATCTTCGGCGTCGGCATGCAGATCGGCGGCGCCTGCGCCTCCGGAACGCTCTACATCGTCGGCAGCGGGCACACCGCCATCTTCCTCACGCTCGGCGGCTTCGTCGTCGGCTCCACGATCGGGGCCGCACACTTCGCCTGGTGGGAGGCCACTCCTTCGGTCGAGGCGATCAGCCTGGCCGAGGTCTTCGGCAGCACGGCGGCCGGCCTCGCCGTGACGCTTGCTGCTCTCGCCCTGATCGCGGGCATGACGTACGTCGTCGCACGGGCCAAGAACCCGCCGCCGGTCGGCGCGGTGCCGACCGCGCCGGGCTTCGCCCGTGTGTTCCGCGGCGCCTGGCCGCTCTGGGTGGGGGCGCTCGCCCTCGCCCTGCTCAACCTCGGCGTGCTGTTCTTCAAGGGCTCTCCGTGGGGCGTCACCAGCGCGTTCGCACTGTGGGGCTCCAAGGCAGCGGCGGGCCTGGGCCTCGCCGACCCCGCGTCGTGGGACTACTTCGCCGGCGACAAGGCGGCGGCATTGGACGAGTCGCTCCTCGCCGACAGCACGAGCCTCACCAACTTCGGAATCATCATCGGCGCCCTCATCGCCTCCGCCCTGGCCGGCGCGTTCAGCCTCCACCGACGCGTTCCCGCACGCATGGCCGCGGGCGCGATCATCGGCGGCATCCTCATGGGCTATGGCGCGCGCCTGGCCTACGGCTGCAACATCGGCGCCTACCTCGGCGGCATCTCCTCGCTGAGCCTGCACGGCTGGGTCTGGGGCGTGATGGCCATCCTCGGAACCTGGATCGGCCTGCGCGCCCGTCCGTTGTTCGGCCTCTCGCGGCCGAAGCCGACCGACGGAGTCTGCTGAGCCCGTCCGGAGGACTGGGCCTCACCGTCACTGGCATAGTGAGCAGATGGAGCGGCTCACCACCCAGCAGATCCTCGACGCAGGCCTCGGAGACTGGCGGAAGCTCGCCCAGGCGCTTCACGCGCGTTTCCTCACCGGGGCTTTCCTCACCGGTCTCGACTTCGTGGCCGCCGTCACGGAGGCCGCCCAGGCAGCGAACCACTATCCGGACGTGACCCTGAAGTACCCGCACGTGGACCTGCAGCTGGTCAGCCACGACGTCGGTCAGGTCACGCAGCGCGACATCGACCTCGCCCGCCGCATCAGCGACATTGCGCACGGTATGGGAATAGAGTCGCGGCCGAGCGCCGTCACAGAGATCGAGCTCGCTCTGGACACCGCCGACCTCGCCGCCGTCGGACCCTTTTGGGCCGCCCTGCTCACCGGCAGCCGCAGCTCGGTCGACGGCGATGACGTCGTCGATCGGAGCGGGCGCGTTCCCCTGCTCTGGTTCCAGCACACCGACCCGCACGAGACGCCCCGGCAGCGCTTTCACATCGACATGTGGGTGCCGCACGACCACGCAGCCGAGCGGATCAGGGCAGCCGTCGCGGCAGGCGGCCGTGTCGTGGATGACACGCAGGCGCCATCGTTCGTCGTACTGGCCGATCCCGAGGGCAACCGGGCCTGCGTGTGCACGTGCCTGGACCGATGACCCTTCAGGTGGGCGCCGGTGCTCGGTCACGGCTCGTCCCGTCGGAGCTCGGTGAAGAACCAGCTGTCCTCTGGCACCTCCGGCAAGCTCCGCGGCTGAGATCTCGGCCCTGCGCCCGCCACCGCCGGGCCACAGTGTGGGCTGGTCGCCCTCGGTAGGCGACAGGCGCAAGCCGAAGGTCGAGCAGGGTGCTGTCGGGCCCTCAGCTCGACCGGGACCTCGTCGTCAGCCGCTCGGCGTTCCCTGAGCATCCGCGCGCGGTCACGCTCCGTCGCCTCGTCCATCGGAGCCAGCATGCCGGAGATCAGCGTGTCGCCCGGCGGAGCGACGCCTGGTCACTCCCTTCCACGACGGGCCGCCAGATGCGGACCTACGGCCCTACGGCCACCGGCCGGCAGCCGTGAGGCTCGGACTGAGGAGGTCTCGACATGTACCTGATCGCACGCACCGGCCCCGAGCCGCGCCAACCCGAACCGCAGCAGCCACCGAAGCCGACTCCGCTGCAGATGCTCCGTGGGTTCGCCGTCGTGTCCGGAGGGCCGATCGTCCTCGCGAAGCTGAGCATCTGGGCGCCCATCGCTGCCGCCCGACGCTGGCCGAACCGCCTGCCCAAGGGACCGGCGCGCAACGCGGCCTGGGCGCTGACCGCGGCTGGTGTCGCCTTCCCCGGCGTCTACGGCGCTGTCATCAGGCCCTGGCTGCAGAACTGGGGGTCGACCGAGGCGGAGCGCCGACGGCGCTACCCGGGTGACGCCGACGGCAAGCCCCTGTTCAAGGTGACCCGAGCCGTCACCGTCCACGCGCCGGCCGAGGAGGTCTGGAAGTGGCTGGTGCAGATCGGCGAGGACAAGGGCGGCTTCTACTCCTACGACTGGCTCGAGAACCTCGCCGGCTGCCACGTCCACAGCGCCGACGAGATCCACCCGGAGTGGCAGCACCTGAAGGCCGGCGACAAGCTCGTCCTCATCCTCGGGACCGGCCCGAACATCGCCTCCGTCGACCCGCCCAGGTCACTGGCCATCGAGGGGTGGGGCGCCTACGTGGTCGAGCCGATCGACGACACGAGCTGCCGGCTCATCGCCCGGTCGCACACGGATCGCGGTCTGTCCGCCATCGGGTACCTGCTGGCCATGGAGCTGCCGCACGCGATCATGGAGCGCAAGATGATGCTCGGCATCAAGAGTCGCGCCGAGGGGACGGTCAGACGAGCCTGACCTCGTCACCGACCGCGATCCGCCCACCCTGCTCGACGTCGGCCACGACGCCGAGCGCCCCTGCGGACACCTCGGTGATGCTCTGCAGCAGCGAGCCGTCGGCCGGGAGGTCTCCCTGCGCCGCGTTCACCATGACGCAGCGCGGCATCGCGTCGCGGACCCGCAGCACGACCTCGTCTCCGACGAGCAGGCGCCTGCCCAGCCAGCCGAGCTCGGGAAAGCCGTCGCCGTCCCATGAGAGCACCACGTTGGCGCGGGTACGACGGACGTCGACGGCATGGCCGTGGGCGCGGGCCATCGTGTCCAGGGAGGCCGTCGTGACGAGGTGGAGCGGCCCCTCGTCGAAGTGGGAGACCGACTCCTCGCGGGCCAGGGTCACCGGCCGGCCGACGTGCTCGGACAGCGCGGCGTGCACCCCCGGGTCGTCACCGCGCACGGTCCGGCGTGACCCGAAGGAGATCACGGGCACCTGCCCGTCGTACCGCGCCGACAGGTCGAGCAGCCCGCCCATCCGGCGGAAGCGGCGCGTGCTCTTGCCGCTGCCGAGCTTCCCGTCGGGGTCGCGCACCGACCACAGCCGGTCGCCGACGAGGCCGCGCTCGTCCACGACGGAGACGTCGAGGCGCTCGCCCCGCAGCGACTTCACCGGAAAGCGGTGCAGCGAGAGGACCGACCCGGTCACCCGGAAGTCCTCGGTGGCAGCTCGTGCAGCTCGAGGTCACGGATCCGTCCGCGGGAGACCGTGAGGGTCATGTACGTGCAGAACGGCTGACGTCTCCGGTCCGTCGGCGAGCCCGGGTTGAGCAGGCGCAGGCCGGACGCCGTGGTGGTGTCCCACGGGATGTGGCTGTGGCCGAACACAAGGACGTCGGCGTCGCCGTACATCTCGTCGCACCGCAGCTCACGGCCCTTCGCGGACCCGGTCTCGTGGACCACCGCGAGCCGCAGCCCGGCCACGTCCGTGCGCGCCACCTCCGGGAGGCGGCTGCGCAGCTCCGGGCCGTCGTTGTTGCCGTACACGGCGACCAGGTGCGACGCCCGCTCCTCGAGCTCGTCGAGCAGCGGCGCGTGCACCCAGTCGCCGGCATGGACGACGACGTCGGCGGACTCGACCGCCTGCCACAGCTGCGCGGGCAGGTCACGGGCGCGCTTGGGCACGTGCGTATCCGCCACCAGCAGCACGTGTGTGAGGTCCACCGCGGCGGGTCGGGTCAGCGAACGCCGACGAGGTCGACGACGAAGATCAGCGTCTCGCCGGGCTTGATGACGCCGCCGGCGCCGCGGTCGCCGTAGCCGAGGTGCGGCGGGATGACGAGCCTGCGGCGGCCGCCGACCTTCATGCCCTGCACGCCCTGGTCCCAGCCGGCGATGACCTGCCCGACGCCGAGGCGGAACTGCAGCGGTTCACCACGGTTGTAGGAGGCGTCGAACTCTTCGCCGGTGGAATGTGCGACGCCGACGTAGTGGACGACCACGGTGTTGCCGGCTGCGGCCTCGTCGCCGTCGCCGACGGTGATGTCGGTGACCTCGAGGTCGGTCGGCGGGGGAGAGTCGGGGAAGTCGATCTCGGGCTTCTCGGGCATGCTCAAGAGTCTCCTCGGGGTTATCGGGGTACGTCGGTGCGACGTCGATCGGTTCCCGAGCAGCCTACTGTCCTCTATTGCGGCTCGTCGCCGCCGACGACGAGGACCGGGCAGCGGACCTCATGGACGCCGACCCGCCGGTCGTCGCGCCGGGGCTCAGCCAGGAGCGCCCGGCCTGGAAGGCGGTGAGGCACGGGGAGTCCAGCCTCGCGGTGGTCGACTCCAGCGGCAGCTTCCGCGGCCTGGTGCCCCGGCCCGGCTGCTCGGTGCGCTCCTGCGCGACCACGACCAGGACTTCGTCCGCCTCGGCGGCTACCTCGCGTCGACGGAGTCCGCGCGCCATGCCACCGAGGAGGCGCTTCACCTGAGGCTGTGGCACCGGCTGCCCTGGCTGATGCGCCGGGCAGGACGTGACCCGGCGTCCGGCAGCGGCCCGCTCGCGACGGTGGTGGAGGACCTGCTGTCGCTGCTGATCTACTTCGTGGTCGCGGTGACGCTGGTGCGCTGAAGCCTCACAGTCGGCCTCACGTCTGGGCGGTGTGGACGTACTTGTCGAGCTGGTCGCGCTCGAACTCCAGCTCGCTGAGCCGGTTCTTCACGACGTCGCCGATGCTGATGATCCCGACCAGCTCGTCGCCGTCCATGACCGGCACGTGCCGGATGCGTCGCTCGGTCATCACCTGCATGAGGTCGTTGACCGGGTGCTCCCCGTCGCAGGTGTGCACGTCGGAAGTCATGATCGAGGAGACCTTCGCCTCCAGCAGACCGTCGGTGTCGCAGAGCCGACGCACGACGTCGCGCTCGGACACGATGCCCTCGAGCCTCTTGCCGTCACTGCTGACCACGAGCGCGCCGACGTTGTGCTCGGAGAGCAGCTGGAGCAGGTCGCGCACACTCGCGTCCGGACTGACGGTGACGACGTCCTGCCGCGCCTTGGCGGCGAGCACCTGGTTGATCCGCATCGGTACCTCCATGTCGGCGTCTCGTGCACCGCGAGCCACCGGGCCCGCTCCTGCAGGTTAGTGCCGGCGGACGGTGTTCGGTAGGTCTCACGCGCCGCGTCCCGTCAGGTGGTTCCGTCCGGTTTCAGTCGAAGTCGACCCCGGAGTCGTCGGTGCGGGACGGCGCAGGCGTACGACGACGGGCGCTGAGGTCGTGGACGGAGCCGGGACCGCGGCGTGCCAGGTCGGGGTCGTCCTCGTCGTACACCGAGCCCAGGAACGCGAGCGCCTGCTCGTGAAGCCGGCCGTTCGTCGCGAGGGCGTTGCCGCCGAAGGGGCCGGGCTTGCCGTCGAGGGAGGTGAACTTCCCGCCGGCCTCGCGGACGATCACGTCGAGGGCGGCCATGTCGTAGAGCTCGAGCTCTGGCTCCGCGGCGAGGTCGACCGCCCCTTCGGCCACGAGCATGTAGGACCAGAAGTCGCCGTACGCCCGGGTCCGCCAGCACCGCCGGGACAGGGCAAGGAAGTCCTCCAGCCGCTCCCGGTCCTCCCAGCCGGACAGCGAGGAGTACGACAGCGACGCGTCCGCGAGCTCCGAGACGTCCGAGACGTGGCACTCGGTCGCCTTCAACAGCGAGCGGCCGGTCCAGGCGCCGCCGCCCTTCGACGCCCACCAGCGCCGGTTGAGCTGCGGCGCGGACACGCAGCCGACCACGACCTCGTCGTCGACCATCAGCGCGATCAGCGTCGCCCACACCGGCACGCCGCGGACGAAGTTCTTCGTCCCGTCGATCGGGTCGACCACCCAGCGCCGCTGGCTGTGCCCGGACGAGCCGGTCTCCTCGCCCACCACTGCGTCACGGGAACGTGCCCGCGACAGCGTGCGGCGGATGCCCTCCTCGACGGCCTTGTCCGCGTCGGTGACCGGTGTGAGGTCCGGCTTGTTCACCACGTGGAGGTCGAGCGCCTTGAACCGGCTCATGGTCAGGCTGTCGGCGTCGTCGGCCAGGACGTGCGCGAGTCGCAGGTCGTCGGTGAAGTCGGAGGGCATGGGGTCAGGCTATTGCAACCGGGTCAGCGCGGTGTCTGCTGGTGGAAGGCCATCTTCCAGCCGTCGGCGCGCCGCACGTACATGCTGCTGACCAGCGCGGAGTACTCGTAGTCCTCACGCCGCGCCACGACACCGTAGACGACGAGCCCGGTGTCGGGCGTGGGCAGGTAGGCGCGCGGCCTGTCGATCTCGTACGACGACCAGGGCTGGCCGGACATCGAACCGAGGATCACGTCGCGGTCCTCGAGCCGGATCCCGCCGGGGAACAGCATGACCACGGTCTTGTCGAGCACGTCGTCGTAGAAGTCGGCGCCGGCGCCGGGTGTTGAAAGGGCGCGCCAGCCGGCCTCCTCGAGGTCGACCAGCGCCTGCTGGTCATTCACCGGACCCACCGGCGGCCTGCTTCACCGCCTGCCGCGCGTCGCCCTGGAGCCCGAGCGCCATCCGGATGCCCATGTTGCCGAGCACGCGCTGCATGCCCTCGCCGACTCCCTTGGCCACGACGACGTTCACGTCGTGCTCGCGCAGGAACTTCACGATCCGCGCGTGGTGCGAGCCCTCCGTACCCTCGCCGTGGAGCCGGTCCCAGCCGACCTCGATCTCGTCCCAGGACGTGACCTGCCCGTCGTCGACCGACGCGAGCGCGACGTGCGAGGCGCGCCCGAGCCCGCCTCCGACGACACCGTCCGGCCCGAGTGTGGTGCACACGATCATCGGTTCTCCTCTCGTGGGGCACCACACTAGCCAGCCCGGGCCGCGTCGGTGCCTAGTGGCGGAACAGTCCCACCTTGAGCGCGCCGGTCTTCTCCGGCGCCCCGAAGACGTCGTACGCCGCCTCCATCTCCTGGAGGTCGAAGCGGTGCGTGATGAACGAGTCCGTCTGCAGCTGGTGGTTGGCCAGCATGCGCAGCAGTGCGGGTGTCGTGTTGGTGTCGACGAGACCCGTCGTCACCGTGATGTCGCGGATCCACAGCGTCTCGAGGTGGAACGTCGCCGGCTTTCCGTGGACGCCCACGTTCGCGACGTGCCCACCGGGCCGCACCAGCTCGGTGCAGGTCTCGAACGTCTGCGGGATGCCCACCGCCTCCATCGCCACGTCGGCACCGAGGCCGTCGGTCAGGGCGAGCACCTCCTCCTTCACGTTCTCGTCCGGGCTGAGCGTGACGTCGGCTCCCAGCAGCTTGGCTGCCTCCCGTCGCGCAGGTGCGGGGTCGACGACGATGAGCGGGTAGGGGCTGAAGAGCTTGGCGGTGAGCACCGCAGCGAGACCGACGGGCCCGGCCCCGACCACGACGACGCTCTGCCCGGGCTGCACGCGCCCCGCCTTCACCCCGACCTCGTACGACGTCGGCAGGATGTCGGCGAGCATCAGGGCGGCCTCGCTGCTGACCGACTCGGGCAGCACGTACGTCGAGGTGTCCGCGAACGGCACCCGGACCTTCTCGGCCTGGACCCCGTCGATGCGGTGGCCGAGGACCCAGCCCCCGCCGCCGAGGCACTGGCCGTAGCGACCCTCGCGGCAGTAGTGGCACCTGCCGCACGCGGTGATGCAGGAGATGAGCACCCGGTCACCTGGCTCGACGTTGCGGACCGCGTCGCCGACCTGCTCGACGGTGCCCACGGCCTCGTGCCCCAGGATCGTCGGCGGCTCGCAGGTGGGCACGTCCCCTTTGAGGATGTGCAGGTCGGTGCCGCAGATGGTGACCGCGTCGACGCGGACGACCGCATCGTTGGGGTCCTGCAGAACCGGGTCGGCGTGGTCCTCCCACGACCGCTGCTCCTTGCCCTTGTAGACGAGTGCCTTCATGGTTGCTCCCTTTCCGTTTGTCGCCACCAGCCTTGCCGAACGCGCAGCGAACACCGACCGCCAGACGTCCCGCACCCATGGACCTTCGGCACCGGCCGAGCGACCCGGACGGGCTACCGCCGGGCCACCGCCTCGACGCCGGACGAGCCTGACTGCAGCTCGACGACGGGCATCCCCGTGACCGCGGCCGCGGCCGCCAGGCCGCCGTGGAGGGTCGGCGACACGCCGTGGGAGGGGCGGACACCCGCGCCTGCGTGGAACAGGCCGTTGACCGGGCTGGTCTGCCCGAGCCGCGTCCAGGTCTGACGCGGGGTGAGGGCGGGGCCGTACGACGTACCGCCGGCGACCCGCATCAGCCGCTCCTGGGCGATCGGCGTCGCGGTCTCCTCGTAGACGATCGCCTTGCTCAGGCCGGGGATCACGTGCTCCGCGGTGCGGATCATCTGGTCGCGGACGTGGTGGGTGCGCGACAGGTAGCGCGGGGTCGGTCCGCGTCCGGCGGCGACGCCCCACCACGTGTGGTCGGCCGGCGCGAGCGACATGAGCTGCAGGTTCGTCTGGCCCGGCGGGCAGAGTCGCGGGTTGCCGGGGTCGGCGAGGTTGGCGATCCAGACGCTCACGGCGTTGTCCTCCGGGAAGTCACCGGCGCGGAGGGCGGCGTACAGCGCGTCCATGTCGTGGGTGCGGGAGACCTGGAACAACGAGTTCGGGAAGCCCTCGTCGGCGAGGTCACGGTCGAGGACGAGGTAGACGACCATGAGGGGGAGTGCGAGCTCGTAGGAGCGCACCCGGTGCAGAAGGCGTGAAGGCACCGCGTCCGGCGGGAGCAGCCCGAGGTAGGTCTGCTTGACGTCCACGGCGGACACGACGGCGGGGGCCAGGATGTCCCGCGGCGCCTCGGGGTTCTCGTCGAAGGACGCGTTCCGGACCTGGACACCGCGGACGTTCCCGTGGTCGACGAGGATCCGGCTGACCTCGGTGTCGAGCAGGATCTCGCCGCCGTTGCGACGTACCACCTCCGCGAGCCCCTCGCTGATGACGCGTGAGCCGCCCTGCGGATAGGCAAGGCCATCCAGGAAACCGCTGAGCATGACCGCCGCGACCGGAAGAGACCAGCGCGAGGGAGCCACCGCCATGGCGCCGCCGGTCCACCCCAGCAGGGCCGACTTCAGGGCCGGCGAGGCGTGCAGCGAGTCGAGGTAGCCGCCGGCCGTCGCCGTGGCGTGGCGGATCAGCCCGCGCATCTTCCACGGCAGCTTCGGGATCTCCCGCAGGTGCGGTCGTTCCTGCATCAGCTGCATCTCCTCCCCGAGCAGCTCGACCGTGCCGAGGTAGGACTCGATGACGTCGTGCTCGTCGGGGAACATCCCGTGCAGACGCGAACGGAAGTTCTCCATGCCCCGGGGCACTGCGAGCTCGCGGCCAGGGCCGTGAACCCGGAACATCCCGTCCGGGTCGTACTCGCGGAACTCGATGTCGATGCCGAGCGGCTGGAGCGCCTCACGCACGTGCGTCGCGGAGGTGTAGTGGAGTCCGATGTCGAACTCGTAGTCGCCGTGGGTGAACGACGAGATGTGGCCGCCGACCGCATCACGCGCCTCCACGACGAGGACCCGGCGGCCGGCGTGCGCCAGGTAGGCGGCGGCGCTCAACCCGCCGGATCCGGACCCGATCACGATGACGTCGAAGTCGCTGTGCTCGAACATCTCGACCTCCCTGACGGAGCACGCTTTGCTTCGAACCTCCTCCGGCGCGCCTGAGGACGCCAGAGGCGGAGGTCCCGCGCTAGGAGAGGTCGTCGCCGGACTCGCGGCTGGCGAGCAGCCGGCGGAACGAGTCGACCCGCGCCCGCTCCGTGTCCCCCCGCTCGACTGCCTCGTCGAGGGCGCACTCGGGCTCGGTCTCCCCGTGGGTGCACCCGCGGGGGCAGTCGTGGGTGAGCTCGGCGAGGTCGGGGAAGGCCTGGATCAGGTGCTCCGGCTCGACGTGCGCGAGCCCGAAGGAGCGGATTCCCGGTGTGTCGATGATCCAGCCCGAGTCGTCGGGGAGCCGGAGCATCACCGCCGAGGTGGACGTGTGCCGGCCGCGGCCGGTGACGGCGTTCACGATGCCGATCGCGCGGTCGGCGCCCGGCACGAGCCCGTTGACCAGGGTCGACTTGCCGACGCCGCTGTGCCCGATGAGCACGCTGGTGCGCCCCTCGAGACGCTCGCGGATGTCGCCGAGTTCGCGGCCGCGCTCGGTGACGACGTACGGCACCCCGAGCGGCCGGTAGATCGACAGCAGCGTCTCGGGGTCGGCGAGGTCGGGTTTGGTCAGGCAGAGAAGGGGTTGCAGGCCGGCGTCGTACGCCGCCACCAGGGCCCGGTCGATCAGCCGGGGACGCGGCTCGGGGTCCGCGAGCGCGGCGACGACCACGAGCTGGTCGGCGTTCGCGACGATCACCCGCTCGACGGGGTCGGTGTCGTCGGCGGTACGGCGGAGGACCGTGAGCCGGTCCTCGACCTCGACGATCCGGGCGAGCGCGCCCTCGTCACCGCTGATGTCGCCGACGACCTTGACCCGGTCACCGACGACGACGCCCTTGCGGCCGAGGGGGCGCGACTTCATCGCCGTCACGATGCGGGCGCCCTCGTCGTCCTCGACGAGCAGGGTGTACCGGCCGCGGTCGACCGTGATCACCCGCGCGATGCTCGCGTCCTCGTAGGTGGGCCGTTCCTTCGTGCGCGGGCGGGTGCGACGACGGGGGCGCTCGAAGCGCTCGTGGTCGTACTCGTCGTACCTGCGTCCGCCCACCTACGCCAGCCTCGTC
Source organism: Nocardioidaceae bacterium (assembly GCA_035762105.1). Taxonomy (GTDB): domain Bacteria; phylum Actinomycetota; class Actinomycetes; order Propionibacteriales; family Nocardioidaceae; genus Nocardioides_C. The sequence continues at coordinate 11,846 of DASTPU010000093.1, forward strand.
CAGGCGTCCGGGAACTCCGGGAAGGTCTTGGAAGTGGTGCCGACGTTCTCTACGAGCACGTCGTCGACCGCGAGGCCGATGATCACTCCGGCGTGGGCCATCCGGTGGTCGGCGTAGGTGTGGAAGACGCCGCCGTGCAGCTTCGCGGGCCTGATCTCGAGGCCGTCCTCGGTCTCGGTGACGTCGCCGCCCAGACCGGTGAACTCGCGGGCCAGGGCGGCGATCCGGTCGGTCTCGTGGCCGCGGATGTGGGCGATGCCGCGGAGGTACGACGGGGAGTCGGCGAGCACACAGAGCGCGGCCACCGCCGGCGTGAGCTCGCCGATGTCGTGCATGTCGAGGTCGATGCCGCGGATCGCGCCGGTCCCGCGAACGGTCAGGCCCTCGTCGGTGAGCTCGAGCTCGCCGCCCATCGCCGTGAGGATCTCGCGCAGCGCGTCGCCGGCCTGGGTCGTGCGCCGCGGCCAGTCACGGACGGTGACCTCACCGCCGGCCACCATGGCCGCGGCGAGGAAGGGCGCCGCGTTGGAGAGGTCGGGCTCGATGGTCACGTCCACGGCGCGGACCGTGCTCGGGAGCACCTTCCAGCGGTTCGGCTCGGTGTCGTCGACCTCGACGTTGTGGAGCCGGAGCTGGTCGACCGTCATCTCGATGTGGGGGAGCGAGGGGACCGGCCCGCCGACATGCTGCACGTCGACGCCGTGGTCGTAGCGCGCCCCCGCCAGCAGCAGCGCGGAGATGAACTGGCTCGAGGCCGATGCGTCGATCGTGACCGTGCCCCCGGGGACCCGGCCGGAGCCGACGACGGTGAAGGGCAACGCGCCGCGTCCCTCGTCGTCGATGACCACGCCGAGGCTGCGCAGCGCGCCGAGGACCTCACCCATGGGGCGGGTGCGGGCGTGCTCGTCGCCGTCGAAGAGCACCTTCCCCCGGGCAAGGGCGGCGACGGGAGGCACGAAGCGCATGACCGTCCCGGCAAGGCCACAGTCGACCGCGGCCGGGCCGGTGATCGGGCCCGGGGTGACCGACCAGTCCTCGCCTGTGCTGTCGACCGCCGCTCCCAGCGACGTGAGCGCGCGGGCCATGAGCTCGGTGTCGCGCGATCGGAGCGCCCGTCGTACCACCGAAGGGCCGTTGGACAGCGCAGCGAGAACCAGCGCGCGGTTGGTGAGCGACTTGGACCCGGGCAGCGAGACGGTGGCGTGCACGGGGCCGGCGGCGCGGGGCGCGGGCCACGGATCGGTCAGGGCAACGGTGTCTGTCATCGTCCCCGAGGGTATCGGCCGGGTGCCCCGGGACGGGAACGGCCGCCGGCTCCGTGACCTGCACGGATGCCGACGGCCGGACCCTCGACGATCAGAGGCTCTTGCGGGCGAGCTTCGCCTCGCGCTTGGCGGTCTTGCCGACCTGCTTGGCCTCGCGGCGTACGTCGGACGCGGCGCGCTTGGCCCGCCAGGCGAGGCCGGGCTTCCCGTCGGTGTCGACCGCGGCGATCATGAGGCCGCCCAGCATCGAGACGTTCTTGAAGAAGTGGGTCTTCTGCTGCGAGCGGGCCGTCTTGTCGTGCTCCTGCCAGAACGGGTGACCGGCGACGGTGGTCGGAACCATCGTCGCGGCCAGTGCGAGCGCGGAGAGCCGAGGAGCACGACCGGTCGCCAGCGCCAGGCCCGCCACGATGTGGGTGATGCCGTTGATGCGCACCCACGTCTTCGGGTCGGACGGCGCGTTGGGCACCACCTGCTGGACCATCGGCACCATCTTGTCGGTCACCGGCTTGGCGGCCTCGGCGGCCCACTCGGTGTTCTTGAGGGAGTTCACCCCGCCCATGACGAACATCGAGGCGAGCATCGGACGGGCGAGAAGTCTCGTGACGGTCATGGGTCCTCTATACCCGATTGCCCCCTGTCCACGCACCCGTCAGATGTGGCCATCTCCAGCCGGGCGCACCGGGTTGACGCACGCTGTTCTGCGAGAAGTCCCTCCGAAGCCGCCTCCAGCGACCTTCTCGCAGAACAGCTACTGCCGACCCAGCCCGGGCAGGCCGATCTCGCTGCTCGGGGTACCGACAGTCTTGTCCTCGTCCGCTCCCTTTGGGCTGCGGTCGGCGGCTACGCCCCCACCTGTGCCATCGTCCTGGCCGCCGGGTGGAGCCTCGAGCGCGACTGAGTCGCTCATCTCGGCCCGTCCGTCACGTGCCAACACCGCGAGTAGGTCGGCGCGACTGGCGCCCGGGAGCTTGATGCTGAACTCGTACTGGAACGTTCCGTCCTCAGCGAGGATCACGTCGTCGATATGTCTCGTCGTGTCCTCGAGGTCGCCGGCGCCTGTGGCGCAGTCTGCTTCCTCGCAGAAGTAGGTTTGCCCGCCGGTGAGCGTGAGCGTGATGACATCACCCGGCTTCGTACCGTCGAACGTGATGGTCACTCGTTTGAACTGAGCGTCGGCGCCATCGATCTCGGAGATGTCGGTGTTACCGATACCGAAAGGTGTCTCGACACCGGGCTCGGGGTCCGGGTCAGGAGTCGCGGGTAGCGCGACGGTGATCGTGTTGTTGGTGACCTCAGGGTCGATGAACTGGGAGATCGGTGAGACAGCAACCGACGCAGTCGCGTCCACGGTTCGATCCGTCGGAACAACGAGGAAGCCAACGGGACCATTCGCGGGGGAGGGGCAGGTCAGGCTCTGACCCTCGAGAGCAGAGAGGCAGTCGGTGCCTGCCTGCTCAACGAACCTCGCGGGGCCGGTGAGTGTGTACGTCACTTGGTCGGTCCCGGTCGCGGGCAGACCGCTCAACATCCCGGTGACGTTGAAGGGGCCATCTTTGTGGCTGGGGGCAATCACTGCCGGGCTCGTCAGGCCGACGTTGGCAATGCGGAGGACACGCTCGTCTGTGCCCGCTTCGACACCGGCGGCGTGTTCGTCCGTGAGGAGGTAGTCGACGGTCAAGGTGGTGCCGTCGACTGCGTCAGGCCGGATAGCGAGGGGAACGCGCACCGTGTAGGAGTTGCCGTCGACGCTTGCGAGAGCACTGGTGATCACGCGACTCAGGAACGAGCCCGAGATCCCGCCGCCGGGAGAGCAGACGAGGTAGTCGGGGTAGTTCGGGTCCAGGGTGCAGTCTCCGCCTGCCGCGAGGTCGACTCCGCCAGGTTCTGACGTGGCACTCAGAAGAACGGAGGCGTTTGCGGGCGCGTTGCTGAAGGAGAGCGAGACGCTCCCGTCGACGACGTCGAAGGCATTGACGCTCAGCTGGGTGCTGCCGACAGGTGAGGGGCGTGGTTGGGGCTCGCTCGAGGGGCCGTCGCTAGGTGAGTCATTCGGACTGTCGCTGGGTTCTCCGGAGCCGGGCTCGGTCCCGGGCCCGTCGGTTCCAGGCTGATCTGTGGCTGGTCCGTCGGTCCCGGGCTCGTCCGTGCCGGGGGTGTCGGTCCCGGGCTCATCCGTCCCAGGGGCGTCGGTCGGCGCATCGCCGGGGGCGGCGCCAGGACCGTCGACCGTGTCCCCGCCGGTGCCCGGCGCCTCGGTACCGGGACCTGCGGCGGGCGCGTCCCCGGTCGTGACGTCGGTCGGGGTGTCCGTCGTACCGCCGGGCTCGACGGCGGAGCCGTCAGAGACGGAGACGGGGAGATCCCCGATCGCCTCCTCGGAGCCGTCGGTGGCGTCACCGGCGACCGCGTCCTCAGCAGCAGGACGGTCACCGGGGTCGGAGTCGGAGTCGGAGTCGGTGGAACCGGAGGCACCAGGAGCGGCAGGCGTCTGCACGATCCCGACAGGCTGGTCGGCCTCGGTGATGACCTCCTTGGCGGGACCGCCGCCGAAGACGAAGGCTGCGGCGGTGACCGCGGCGACACTGGCGGCGATGACGCCGCCGGCCGTGACGAGGCCACCGGTGCTGACCGCACTGCCGGTGCCGGCTGCGGCAGTGCCACCCGCGGAGTTGCCACCGACCGCGTCGCGGACCCGACCGAACAGCGCGGAGACGCCGGTGAGGCCGGCCCCGCCGGCGGAGGACACGTACCCGGCGGCGGCCGCCCCGAGCAGGAGGGGGGCGATGATCCCCGCGAGGTTGGAGTTGACCTCGTTGAGCTCGAGGTACATCGCCGTGCAGCGGCGACAGCCCTCGAGGTGCTCGTCGACCTTGGCCGTGTCGCGCTTGGAGAGACCCTTGCGGACGTACGCGCCGAGGTGCTCGTTGACCCAGCGGCAGTCGTCGCTCGGGCTGTCCGCGAGGTGCATGGTCAAGAACGCCTGGCGCAGTCCCTCGCGGGCGCGGTAGGCGAGAGCGGAGACGGAGTTCGCGCTCATGCCGAGCAGCGGTGCGATGTCGGCGGGCTTCTGCCCCTCGACCTCGAGGTGCCACAGCACGAGCTGCCAGCGCTCGGGGAGCGAGCTGAAGGCCCGGGCTGCGGCGCCGTTCTCGAAGTTCGCGACGGCGGTGTCCTGGAACGGCACCCCGTCGTCGAAGACCGTCATGTCGTCCGCCGGCTGCACCTTCTTGGCGGCGCGGATCTTGTCCACGTGCAGGCGCCGGACCGAGGTGAGGAGGTACGCGCGGAAGGCGACGTCGGGCCCGCCGCCGTTCTGGAGGACGGTCAGCGTCTTGGCGAACGCGTCGGAGACCAGGTCGTCGACGTCGGGACCACGGACCAGCTGCCGACCGAGACGACGGGCCGCCTCGACGTGCCGGGTGAAGAGCTCGCCGTAGGCAGCGACGTCCCCGCCCCGGACGCGCGAGATCAGCTCGGCGTCACTGGGGGCCTCGACCCCGCTCAGCAGCTCAGTCATGTACGGAGAACGACCTTCACGCTCAAAGGTGACGTGGGGCATACCACGCCTCGAACCACGATAGAACGGGCGCGGCGGCTTCGGCAGTCATGTCCGATATCTACCTTTTGCCCCGAGCCGAGAGGTCCGCGAAGAAATTCTCTCGGTTTCGCGTCATACCCGCGGGTCAACCGCGTCTCATGGTTGCAGCACGCCGGCATGAGGGGTCGGTGTCGGCACGTTAAGGGGAGGCGATCGGATGGCCATTTTCACGGCGTTCGGTCGTCGCAGGCCGGGGTCGGCTGGGGAGATGCCGGGGCAGGAGCTGTCCGAGGACGTGCGGCGCGCTTTGCCGCCACGCTTCGAGGCAGTAGGGGAGGCCCTGGTGTCAGCTGCCGACACGAGGCCCGCCTGTGCCGTGGTTGGTCGTGACGTGGCCCGTGACGGTGCCGCCCTGGGTGAGGCACTGGACGGGCTGCGTACGACCTTCGACCTGGTGCTCGGCGTCGAGCCCGACTTCGCGTCGGTCGAGGCGCTGAGCGTCGCGTGGAGCGAGGCCACCTTGGAGTTCCTGCACGACCTGTCGTGCGAGGACCCTTTGACCGGGATGGCCAGCTTCGCACACCTGCGGACCCGCGTGGACGAGCTCTATCGCGAGGCCGAGCAGACCGGCGACCCCATGTCCCGCTCCCACGCCCTCGTCGTGGTCGAGATGGCCGCCGTGGACCTGCGCCGTCGTGCCGAGCACCAGTTCACGCGTGCCCTCCACCTCGTGCAGGTCGCCGAGATGATGCGCGCGGTGTTCGCCGGCGGTGAGACGATCGCCCGGCTCAGCGCGGACCGTGCCGCCATCGTCGTACGCCGGGTGCCCGAGCTGGGCTGCTCGGTCGCCATGCTCCGCGAGCTGCTCGGCGACCTCGACCTCGGTGCGACCGACGTACGCGTGTGGATCGAGGGACTGCCCGCGAATGCCGAGTCCGCGCCGCGGCTGCTGGACGAGCTCTCCCGCTGAGGACCCCGGTCCGTCGGTCCGCGGCGCTAGCCTGACCGACATGTGTGGTCGCTACGCATCCAGCCGACGTCCCGAGGACCTCGTCGAGGAGTTCGAGATCGAGCAGCCCGAGGTCAAGGAGACCCTGGCCGCCGACTACAACGTCGCGCCCACCAAAGAGGTGTACGCCGTCCTCTCCCGTCCGCCGTCGAAGGAGAAGGAACGCCCCGCCCAGCGGCAGCTGCGGGTGGTCACCTGGGGGCTCGTGCCTTCCTGGGCCAAGGACCCCGCCATCGGCAACCGCCTGATCAACGCCCGCATGGAGACCGTCGCGGAGAAGCCGGCCTTCCGCAAGGCGTTCGCGTCGCGGCGCTGCCTCCTGCCGGCCGACGGCTACTACGAGTGGTACACCCCCGAGCATGAGGCCGAGGACACGCCCGCCGAGGACAAGAAGCGGAAGAAGCCGCGCAAGCAGCCCTTCTTCATCCACCACCCCGACGGCTCCGTGCTCGCGATGGCCGGCCTCTACGAGATCTGGCGCGACCCGACCAAGGCCGACGACGACCCCGACCGGTTCCGCTGGACCTGCACGATCCTCACCACCGACGCCGAGGACGATCTCGGCCGGATCCACGACCGGATGCCTCTGCTCGTCGAGCGGGACAAGTACGGCGAATGGCTCGACCCGACCCTGTCGGACCCGGACGTGCTGGGGAGGTTGCTCGTGCCGGCGGCGCCCGGCCGCCTGGAGGCCTACCCGGTCTCCACCATTGTCAACAACGTGAAGAACAACGGGCCCGAGCTCATCGAGCCGCTCCCGGTCGAGGAGGACGGTCCGTGAGCCAGACGCGCACGATCCCCACGCCGCACGGCGACGCCCGGCTCGAGGTGCACCGCGCGGCAGAGCCGATGGCCACCCTGCTGCTGACCCACGGGGCGGGCGGCGGTATCGACGCCCCCGACCTCCAGGCCCTGGCCAGGGACCTTCCGCGCCTGGGCGTCACGGTCGAGCTGCTCGAGATGCCGTGGCGGGTCGCCGGGAAGAAGCTGGCCCCACGGCCGGCGGTCCTCGACGAGTGCTTCCTGGCGGTCGGCCACGCCCTGCGGCCACGGACGCCGCGCGTTGTGGGCGGGCGCAGCGCCGGAGCGCGCGCCGCGGCCCGTTGCGCGCAGGCCCTGCGTGCCGACGGGTGCCTCGCCCTGGCGTTCCCGCTGCACCCGCCCGGGAAGCCGGAGAAGACCCGGCTCGACGAGCTCGAGGGCGCAGGGGTCACCACGTTGGTGGTCCAGGGGGAGCGCGACCCGTTCGGCCGCCCCGAGGAGTTCCCCGACGACGTCGACCTGACCGTCGTACCCCTTGCCGACCATGCGTTCCACGTGCCGAAGAAGGGCGAGATCACCCAGGAGGACGCGCTCGGGATCGTCGTCGAGGCCACGCTCGAGTGGGTGGTTCGCGAGGTCATGGGGAATCGAACCGCGACCTGACGTGTTCACCCTTCGCTGGGGACGCCGATCGGAGTCGTGAAGGGAGACCACGTGCTGGCCACGCTTCCCGCAGGCGCATCGCTCGCCGCGGAGTGGAGTCACCCCTTGCCGGTAGGCTGGGAGGCGATGACAGACTCAACCACGCAGCCGGACCCTGAGTCGGAGACCGCCGAGCAGAGGTCGGCGCGCTTCGAGCGGGACGCCATGCCCTACCTCGACCAGCTCTACTCCGCCGCGATGCGCATGACCCGCAACCCGCAGGACGCCGAGGACCTGGTCCAGGAGACCTTCGCCAAGGCGTACGCCGCGTTCCACCAGTACAAGCACGGCACGAACCTCAAGGCGTGGCTGTACCGCATCCTGACGAACACGTTCATCAACTCCTACCGC
>DASTPU010000094.1:0-6687 GCA_035762105.1 Nocardioidaceae bacterium
GTCATGGGTCGTCGTTACCCAGCAGGTCGCGTCGTACGCGGGGCTACGGTGAGGTCATGCGGATGTTCGTCGCGCTGGTCCCGCCCGAGAACGCCCTGGAGGACCTCGGCGAGTTCCTGGCTCCACGGCAGGAGGCCGGGAGCGGCTTCCGGTGGACCGCCCCGGAGCAGTGGCACGTCACCCTGGCGTTCATGCCTCAGGTGGTCGACCGGTCCCTCGACGACCTGCTCGCGCGCCTGGAGCGTGCCGCTGCCCGTCGTACCCCGTTCACGGTGAGCGTCGCCGGTGGTGGGGCCTTCCCCAACGCAGGAAGGGCGAAGGTGCTGTTCGCAGGGCTCGACGTCAGCGACGCCGAGGAGCTGCGGCGCCTTGCGACCGGTGCCCGGGCCGCGGCCAACAAGGCCGGCGCCGAGGTCGAGGGAGCCCGCTTCCACCCGCACCTCACGCTGGCCCGGATCGGTCGCCCGATCGACGTGACCAGGTGGATCCGGGTGCTCGAGGCGTACCGCGGGCCGACGTGGGACGCCCTCGAGGTGAGCCTGATCGAGTCGCACCTCGGCGAAGGGCCGCGCAAGCGCCCCCGTTATGAGGTGATCGAGTCATTCCCCCTCGGGCGGCGCGGGCCGTAGCGTCGGCGCCATGAGGATCGCCGTCGTAGGCACCGGGATGGTGGGCCGCACGATCGCTCCCGCGTTCGCAGCCCTCGGCCACGACGTGGTGGTCGGCACCCGCGACCCCGGTACGACGGCCGCCCGCGACGACTGGACCCTCGACCTGCCGCTCCGGGCGTACGCCGACGTCGCCGAAGGCGCGGACCTCGTCGTCAACGCGACCAACGGCCAGGCCTCCCTCGTGGCGCTCGACGCCGTCGGGTCGGACGCGCTCGCCGGGCGAGTGCTCCTCGACGTGGCGAACCCGCTCGACTTCGCCGCCGGCTTCCCGCCCACCCTGACCGTCAAGGACACCGACTCGCTCGCCGAGAAGATCCAGCGGGCGTTCCCGGAGTCGCGGGTGGTGAAGTCGCTCAACACCGTGAACTGCAACGTGATGGTCGACCCCGCTCGCGTCGGGGACGGCCAGACCACGATGTTCGCCGCAGCGGACGACGCGGAGGCCCGCGGCCTCGTGGTCTCCCTGCTGACGGCGCTCGGCTGGCGGGACGTGATCGAGTTCGAGGAGCTGTCGGCGGCGCGTGGCATGGAGATGTGGCTGCCGTTGTGGGTCCGGGTCATGGCTCGACTCGGGACCGCGGACTTCAACCTGCGGATCGTGCGCTGAGCGGTCTGGACAGGGAAACACGGACGAAACGACCACGTGCGACCCTGGGTCGCCCGCGGTGGGCCGTCCGGATGTGACCTCCCACGGGATATCGTCGGGAGGGTAAAGCGCCGGGGGCGGCGCCACCTCATCGCAGACCTGAGAGGGGCTGAACGGCTGATGCCGTACCTGCTGCGCGTCGAGCTGCCGGACGTGCCCGGCTCGCTGGGCCGGGTCGCCACCGCGATCGGTGAGGCCGGCGGCGACATCGAGGCGATCGAGATCGTGCAGAAGAACAACGACACCGCCACGGCCGTCGACGACGTCCTGCTCGAGACCGCGCCCGGCGTCATGCCGGACTCCATCGTGTCCGCCTGTCAGAAGCTCGAGGGCGTCTCGGTCCTGTGGATCTCGCGCTACGGCGCGGGCGGCAACATCTTCCTCGACCTCGAGGCTGTGGAGGCGCTCACCGGCACCCCGCACTCGGCGGTCGACGAGCTCGTCGACCTGCTACCCATCACGTTCCGCGCCGACTGGGGCATCCGGGTGCGCCACAACGACGACTCCCTCGTGGAGATCACGCACCGAACCTCCGCCGCCCCCGAGCGCGTCGAGGGCCCGGTCGACTGGTTCCCGCTCAACCGGCCTGCACGGCTCGAGGTCCCTGAGGAGTGGGAGAGCTGGCGGCACACGATCGTCGCCGCCGCGCCGCTGGGCGACAAGGACGAGGTCGTGCTCTTCGGCCGCCGCGGTGGACCGGCGATCCTGGACTCCGAGCTCGCCCGGCTCGGTCACCTCGCGGCGCTGGCCGTGTCGATCGCCAAAGCGGGTTGACGGCGACCACATCTCGGGAGACGGCATGGCGCAGTTCACCAAGGAGACCGACCGGTCAGGGTCGTTCAAGCGGCAGCCGAACCGCTTCACCGAACGACCGGTCCCGCAGGCGGGCAGGTACCGCCTGATCTGGTCCCGCGCGTGCCCCTGGGCACACCGGTCGAGGATCGTGCTGGGCCTCCTGGGCCTCGACGAGGTGATCTCGGTCGGAACCGTCGACCCGATCCGTGACGAGAAGGGCTGGCGGTTCACCCTCGACCCCGACGGCCGCGACCCGGTGCTGGGCATCGGGTACCTCTCGGAGGCCTACCTGCGGACCGACCCGTCGTACGACGGACGCGTGACCGTGCCGGCACTCGTCGACGTGCAGACCGGCCTCGTGGTCACCAACGACTTCCCGCAGATGACGCTCGACTTCTCCACCGAGTGGCGCGACTTCCACCGACCCGGGGCGCCGGAGCTGTACCCCGAGGCGCTGCGCGCGGAGATCGACGAGGTCAACGACCTGGTGTACCGCGACGTGAACAACGGCGTGTACCGCTGCGGGTTCGCTGCCTCGCAGGAGGCCTACGAGCAGGCGTTCACCGCGCTCTTCGCCCGGCTCGACCAGCTGTCGGAACGGCTCGAGCACCGGCGCTACCTCGTCGGTGACCAGATCACCGAGGCCGACATCCGGCTGTTCACGACACTGGTCCGCTTCGACGCGGCCTACCACGGCCACTTCAAGTGCAACAGGCACAAGCTCACCGAGATGCCGGTGCTGTGGGCGTACGCGCGTGACCTGTTCCAGACCCCGGGTTTCGGCGACACGGTCGACTTCGACCACATCAAGCGGCACTACTACGCCACGCACGAGCAGATCAACCCGTCGAGGATCGTGCCGCTGGGCCCCGACCTGTCGGGGTGGCACGAGCCCCACGGCAGGTCGTGACAACCGGCCTGGTCGCCGCGCGAGCTGCTCAGTCGCTGACCGGCTCGAGGACGAAGACCGGGATCTCGCGGTCGGTCTTCTGCTGGTAGTCCTCGTAGTGCGGCCACACCGCCACCGCGCGCTGCCACCAGGCCGCCTTCTCGTCACCGGTGACCTCGCGGGCGAGGTAGTCCTGCTTGACCGCGCCGTCCTGCAGCTCGACCCGCGGGTGGGCGACGAAGTTGAAGTACCAGCTCGGGTGCTCGGGCGCGCCGCCCTGGGACGCGACCGCGGCGTAGCTGCCCTCGTGCTCGATCCGCATCACCGGGTTCTTGCGGAGCTTGCCGCTCTTGGCGCCGACCGAGGTGATCACCACGATCGGGACCCCGCGCAACGTGTTGCCCTCGGCGCCGTCGGTGGCCTCGAAGAGCGCGACCTGGTCGCGGACCCACTGCTCCGGGCTGGGTACGTACTCCCCCTGAAGTGTCATACCTGCTGTATGCCCAGGAACGGCCTCCTCCAACCCGCGGGGGTAGCCTGCGGCCATGTCTGACGCTCCCGTCTCCGAGATCTTCGACCCCTCCGCGTGGAAGCCGGTACCCGGCTTCGAGGACCTCACCGACCTGACCTACCACCGGGCGGTGGAGCACGGCACCGTGCGCATCGCCTTCAACCGGCCCGAGGTGCGCAACGCGTTCCGCCCGCACACGGTCGACGAGCTGCTGAACGTGCTCGAGCACGCCCGGACCTCCAGCGACGTGGGCTGTGTGCTGCTGACCGGCAACGGCCCCTCGCCGCGTGACGGGGGATGGGCGTTCTGCTCCGGTGGCGACCAGCGGATCCGAGGCCGTGCCGGCTACCAGTACGCGTCGGGTGAGACCGCCGAGACCGTGGACAAGGCCAAGCTCGGCCGGCTGCACATCCTCGAGTGCCAGCGGCTGATCCGGTTCATGCCGAAGGTCGTCATCGCGGTGGTGCCGGGCTGGGCGGCCGGCGGCGGGCACTCCCTGCACGTGGTGTCCGACCTGACCCTGGCGAGCCTGGAGCACGCCCGCTTCAAGCAGACCGACGCCGATGTCGGGTCCTTCGACGGCGGCTACGGCTCGGCGTACCTTGCTCGCCAGGTCGGCCAGAAGTTCGCGCGCGAGATCTTCTTCCTCGGTGACGAGTACTCCGCCGAGGACGCGCACCGCATGGGGATGGTCAACGCCGTCGTCCCGCACGCAGAGCTCGAGAAGGTGGCGCTGGAGTGGGGCCGCAAGATCAACGGCAAGTCCCCCACGGCGCAGCGCATGCTGAAGTACTCGTTCAACCTCATCGACGACGGGCTCGTCGGCCAGCAGATCTTTGCCGGCGAGACGACGCGGCTCGCGTACATGACCGACGAGGCCGTCGAGGGGCGCGACGCCTTCCTCGAGAAGCGCGAGCCGGACTGGTCCGAGTTCCCCCACTACTACTGAGGTGTGCCATGGCTGAGGAGTCGGGCGGGACCCGCTGGTCGAGGATCGGCTCGGTCAGCGGCGAGGAGTACGCCGAGCGGTTCGCCGCGCTGGCGAGATCGGGCAAGGACATGCACGGCGAGGCCGCGTTCTGCGCCGCCCTGCTCTCCCGGGGCGGCCGCGTGCTGGACGCCGGCTGCGGTACGGGCCGTGTCGGGATCCGCCTCGACGAGCTCGGGTACGACGTCGTGGGCGTCGACCTCGACGAGTCGATGCTCGCAGTCGCCCGTCGTACCGCTCCTCAGGTCCCCTGGTTTCAGGCCGACGTCTCGCGGCTCAGCGCGGCCGAGCTGGGAGGTCAGGCTGGGTTCGACCTCGTGGTGCTGGCCGGCAACGTCGTACCTCTGCTGGCCGAGGGCACTCTGTCGCGAGCGATGTCGTCCATCGTGACGTTGCTGAGGCCGCGGGGACTCGTGGTCGCCGGCTTCGGCCTCGACTCCGCGCACCTGCCGCCGAGGTGCCCGGTGACGCCGCTCGGACAGTACGACGACGCCTGCGACTCCGCGGGGCTCACGCTGCGGGCTCGGTACTCGACGTGGGACGCCACGCCGTTCGACGCGGCCGAGGGGTACGCCGTGAGCGTGCATGAGCTGAGCTGACCTCATGCTGACGATCGGGATGATCGGCGGCATGAGCTGGGAGAGCAGTGCGGAGTACTACCGGCTCGCGAACGAGCTGGTCCGCGAACGGCTCGGCGGCTTCCACAGTGCCGAATGCCTGCTGTACTCCGTCGACTTCGCCGAGATCGAGGCGATGCAGGCAGAGGCGCGGTGGGAGGAGGCCGGGTCGCGGTTGGCGGAGGCGGCGTGTGCGCTGGAGGAGGGCGGCGCCGAGCTCCTGTTGCTGTGCACGAACACGATGCACAAGGTCTCGGACGCGATCGAGGGCGCCGTGTCGATCCCGTTCCTGCACCTGGCGGACGCCACGGCCGGTGCGGTACTGGCTGCGGGTGTCGGCACGGTCGGACTGCTCGGCACCGCGTTCACGATGGAGCAGGACTTCTACCGCGACCGGCTCTCGTCGCACGGCCTGAGCGTCCTGGTCCCCGAGGCCGGCGACCGCGAGGTCGTGCACCGGGTGATCTACGACGAGCTGGTGCTCGGCGTCGTCTCGGACTCCTCGCATGCTGCGTACCGCGACGTGATGGACCGGCTCGTCTCTCGCGGTGCCGAGGGGATCGTCCTCGGCTGCACCGAGATCGAGCTGCTGGTGGGTCGGGGAGACGCGACGGTGCCGGTCTTCCCGACGACCAGGCTGCACGTCGAGGCAGCGGTGGAGTGGGCTCTGACGGGCGTGCCTGACACGGCCTGGCGGGTCCAGACGCGACCGCCCAGGAAGCTCCCTGGTGACGGTTGACCCGGCCGGCTACCGCTTCGTGGCGTCCTTGACGCAGAGGACAGCCCAGGGGTGGACTTCGAGCCGGTCCGCGTTGATGGGCTCACCACACACGTCGCATCGGCCGTAGCTGCCCTCGGCGAGCTTGGCCAAGGCTCTCTCGACGTCGGCGAGAGTCGTCTGAAGGCGGTCGTGAACGGCGACCTGGGAGAGGCGGTCGACGGCCATCGCGGTGCCCTCGCCGACGCGCTTGCCGAAGGAGATCGAGCCGTGGTCGGTCGGCTTCTGCTCGAGCAGCCCCATCTGCTCGAGGATCTCGGCGCGCTTGGCCTGCAGCCTGTCGGCGGTGGTGTCCATGTCCCCATGGTGCCCCCGCGCCCGCCGTGCATGTCCCAGAACTGTCGGTGCTCGAAGGTATGTTCGACTCATGATCGATCTGGACGTGCTGGCCGGGCTGGATGCCGAGGGTGTCCTGGCCGGGGCCGAGCGTGCCCAGGCCGAGATGGTGGCCGCGGAGACGGCCCGGTTCTTCCTGGCCGCGCAGTGGGTGGACCTGCACGCGGGTGAGGCGCTGGAGGAGCAGCGGCGGCGTCGGGGGGTGCGGGTGCTGCCGGGGATGGAACGCTCCAGGCCGGCGGGTGCGGACGGGACCCCGGAGGTGGCGGAGTTCGCGGCGATGGAGCTCGGCGCGGTGCTGGGCATGGGGCAGGTCGCGGCGTGGTGCTTCCAGCGGGACGCGGTGAACACCCGGCACCGCCACCCCCTGCTGTGGGCGGCACTGGGACAGGGGCGGGCGCGGGTGTGGCAGGCCCGCGAGGTCGCCCGGCGGTGCGCGTCCGCGGGGCTGGACCG
>DASTPU010000095.1:0-11301 GCA_035762105.1 Nocardioidaceae bacterium
GGACCGGGTCGGTCAACCTGGGGCAGGGGTTCCCCGACACCGATGGACCCGCGGGCCTCATCGCCGCGGCGCAGCAGGCGATGGCCGACGGCGCCAACCAGTACGCCCCCGGCATCGGCGTACCCGCCCTGCGCGCGGCCATCTCCCGGCACCAGCAGCGCCACTACGGCCTCGAGGTCGACCCCGACCGGGAGGTCGTGGTGACGACCGGGTGCACCGAGGCCGTCGCCGCAGCGCTGCTCGGCCTCGTCGACCCGGGCGACGAGGTCGTGGTCCTCGAGCCCTACTACGACTCCTACGTCGCGATGCTCGACATGTGCGGAGCACGACGACGGCCCGTCACGCTGCGGGCGCCGGACTTCCGCCTCGACCTCGACGCGCTGCGATCCGCCGTCACCGGCGAGACGAAGCTGATCCTGCTCAACACCCCGCACAACCCGACCGGCACCGTGCTCACCCGTGACGAGCTGCAGGTGGTCGCGGCCCTGGCGATCGAGCACGACGTGGTCGTGGTGACCGACGAGGTCTACGAGCACCTCGTCTTCGACGACGCGCGCTCGGCCGAGGGCCACGTCCCGATCGCGACCCTGCCGGGCATGTGGGAGCGGACGCTGACGCTCTCCAGCGCCGGCAAGTCCTACTCCTTCACCGGCTGGAAGGTCGGCTGGGCCACCGGCCCGGAGCACCTGGTCCGCACCGTCGAGGCCGCGAAGCAGTGGCTGACCTTCAGCTCCGGCGCACCGCTGCAGCCGGCGATCGCCCATGCCCTCGACCACGAGGCGGCCTACTACACCGGCTTGGCCAAGGAGCTGCAGGGGAAGCGGGACGGCCTGTGCGAGGGGCTCCGCAAGCTGGACATGGATGTCTACGTGCCCGAGGGCACCTACTTCGTCACCACCGACGTGGCGCGGTACGGCTACCGCGACGGACTGGAGTTCTGCGAGGCGCTGCCCGAGAGGGCCGGCGTGGTCGCGATCCCGTCGCAGGTGTTCTACGACGACGCCGACGAGGGCCGGCACAAGGTGCGGTGGGCGTTCTGCAAGGAGCAGCAGATCCTCGACGAGGGCGTGCGCCGGCTGCTCGAGGCCGACCTGCGCGCCTGACGCCGTCGGCACACCGGACGCCTCACCGCGCTAGTTCGTGAGCGAACCGTCGCGCCGCCCCGGGCCCGACAGCGGTTTGCTCACGAACTGTCCAGCGTCTGCGCGTCCCCGGCGAGGAGAGCGGTCACCAGACGTTGGAGGGAGGCTCGTCCTTGCCGCGTTCACGGCTCGGGTCGTCGGGATGCTCCCCGGTCGCGCCGGCCTGGCCGCCGTACTGCTGACCCTGCTGGGGCTCCTGGCCGCCGTACTGCTGACCCTGCTGGGGCTGCTGGCCGCCGTACTGCTGACCCTGCTGGCCGCCGTACTGGCCGTAGGGCTGGTACGGGCCGGGGTAGCCACCGGGGCCGCCGCGGCGGGAGTACCACTGCTGTGCGCCGCCGATGAACAGCAGCGCGATCACGGCGCCGGCGCCGAGTGTGTGCAGCAGCCCGACCGGGAACGCGACGACGCTGAACACCAGCGTGAGCCCCGAGGAGACGACGAGGGCGATGCGGGCCCAGTTCGAGCGGCGGTAGGCGAACCAGGCGAGCACCATGGCCGAGGCGCCCCAGAACAGCGCGATCGTGCCCATCACCCACATCGCCGCGACGACCTGGTCGCTCGGCACGTCGAGCTGCTGGAAGGTCGGGTCCTGCTCGAGCTGGCGCAGGAACTGGTCCTGCGCGGCGACCATCACGAGCGCGACCATCACGAAGAAGAGGATCGAGAGCGCGGAGAGCACCCAGGTGATCCATGCCGCGACGGTCACGCTGGTCGGGCGCGCGTCGGGATCGACCGGCTTCTGCGGCGCCCCGTAGTACGGCTGCTGCTGCGGATAGCCGTAAGGACCCTGGCCGTAGGGCTGGCCGGGCTGCCCGTACGGCTGCTGGCCGTACTGCGGCGGATAGCCGCCCTGCTGCGGCTGACCCTGGGGGTACGGCGCACCGCCGGACTGTCCCGGCTGGCCGCCCTGCTGCGGGTAGGCGGGGCCGCCCTGCTGCGGCCGGCCCTGGGGGTACGGCGCACCGCCGGACTGTCCCGGGTAGCCGCCGGGCTGTCCCGGGTAGCCGCCGGGCTGTCCGGACTGTCCCGGGTAGCCGCCCTGCTGCGACTGGGGAGTCCCGAAGCCCTGGGTGGGCGGCGGCACCGGCCGACCGGACTCGTCCTCGGGCATCCGCGGCCACGACGGCGTCTCGTCCGACGCCGAGCCGGAGCCCGGGCCCGGAGCCGAGCCGGAGTCCTGGGCCTGGTCGTCGGGGGGCTGGTTCTCAGAGGACAAGACGTGGCCTTCCACTCGGGATCTCGGCGACTCTGCCGCCTGGGAGTCGGGACGGCGTCGGGGCGGGCCGAACACGCCGGCCCCCCGCGCGGGCTGGGTGACGGGCCGACCGGCGAACCAGTCGCGTGCCGGCCGGGTCCACAGCATGAGCGCGGCGAACGCGATCATCACGGACAGGAAGCCGCCCGTGACCGGCGCGGTCAGCATGAGCGCCGCCGCGGCGATCGTGAAGCCGACCCGCGCAGCGTTGTTGCGCTGCAGCACATAGATCCCGAGAACGGCAGCGGCGGCTGCGGCCGCGGCGCTGAAGAACATCAGGACGCGCATGATCTCGACGACCTGCGCGAGCTCCAGACCCAGGCCGTTGCCGGGCGGCGTGGTGAGGAACTCGTCGACGGTGTCGCGGAACTCCACGGTGCGCAGCTGCGACACCGACTCGAAGAGGGTCAGCACGAGCAGCATCGAGCCGACGATCGCAACCCACCCCGCCATGGTGACCTGGCTGGGCCGTGCCGTCTTGCTCTGCTCGCTCATGGGGCCATTGCATCATGCGCGGCCAACCCCGGAGGCAGGTCCTCCGGGGTCGGCTCGGGCACGTCGACCGGGGTCACGCGGACACGCCGGCCGGCTGCAGGACCAGCCCCTCGCCGGACTCGTCGACGTCGACGACCACCTCGCTGCCGTCGAGCACCTGCCCCGAGAGCAGCAGCCGGGCCAGCGGGTCGCCGATGGCGGTCTGCACGAGGCGGCGCAGCGGGCGTGCGCCGTACGCAGGGTCGTAGCCGGTCCGGCTGAGCCACGCGTGGGCGGCCTCCGTGACGTCCACGGTGATCCGGCGTACCGCGAGGCGCCGGTTCAGCTCGGCGACCTGGAGGTCGACGATGTGCGAGAGCTGGCCCTCGGTGAGCGCGTCGAACATAACGATCTCGTCGAGCCGGTTCAGGAACTCCGGCTTGAACGACTGCCGCACGACGGCCATGACCGAGTCGCGCTTCTTCTCCGTGTCCAGCGCCGGGTCGACGAGGTAGTGCGACCCGAGGTTCGAGGTCAGGATCAGCAGCGTGTTGCGGAAGTCGACCGTGCGGCCCTGGCCGTCGGTGAGGCGACCGTCGTCGAGCACCTGCAGCAGGATGTCGAAGACCTCGGGATGGGCCTTCTCCACCTCGTCGAGGAGTACGACGGAGTACGGACGCCGGCGCACCGCCTCGGTGAGCTGGCCGCCCTCCTCGTAGCCCACGTAGCCCGGAGGGGCACCGACCAGCCGCGCGACGCTGTGCTTCTCGGAGTACTCGCTCATGTCGATGCGCACGATCGCCCGCTCGTCGTCGAACAGGAAGTCCGCGAGCGACTTCGCCAGCTCGGTCTTGCCGACACCGGTCGGGCCGAGGAAGAGGAACGAGCCGGTGGGCCGGTTCGGGTCGGAGATGCCGGCCCGCGACCGTCGGACCGCGTCGGACACGGCCCGCACGGCGGCTTCCTGGCCGATCAGCCGCTCGCCGATGACCTCCTCCATCCGGAGCAGCTTGGCGGTCTCCCCCTCGAGCAGGCGCCCGGTGGGGATGCCCGTCCAGGCCTCGACGACCTCGGCGATCTCGTTGGGGCCGACCGACTCGCGCACCATCGGCTCCTCGCCCTCGAGCGCGGTCTCCGCCGCCTCGGCGGCCTCGATCTGCTTCTCCAGCTCGGGGATCCGGCCGTAGAGGATCTCGCTCGCCTTGGCCAGATCGCCCTCACGCTGGTAGCGGTCGGCCTCGCTGCGGAGCTGGTCGATCTGCTTGCGCAGCTCGCCGGAACCCTCCAGCGCGGTCTTCTCCCGCTCCCAGCGCGCCTCGAGGCCGCGCAGCTGCTCCTCGCGGTCGGCGAGGTCCGCGCGCAGCTTCTCGAGGCGGTCCTTCGAGGCCTCGTCGGTCTCCCGCTCGAGCGCGAGCTCCTCCATCTTCATCCGGTCCACGACGCGGCGGAGCTGGTCGATCTCCTCCGGTGAGGACTCGATCTCCATGCGCAGCCGTGAGGCGGCCTCGTCGACGAGGTCGATCGCCTTGTCGGGCAGCTGGCGGCCGGTGATGTAGCGGTCGGACAGCATCGCCGCGGCCACGAGGGCCTGGTCGGTGATCTTCACCCCGTGGTGCGCCTCATACTTCTCCTGGAGGCCGCGCAGGATCGCGACGGTGTCCTCGACCGAGGGCTCACCGACGAACACCTGCTGGAAGCGGCGCTCGAGGGCGGGGTCCTTCTCGATCCGCTCGCGGTACTCGTCCAGCGTCGTGGCGCCGATCATCCGCAGCTCACCGCGCGCGAGCATCGGCTTGAGCATGTTGCCCGCGTCCATCGCGGAGTCGCCGCCGGCGCCCGCGCCGACGACCGTGTGCAGCTCGTCGATGAAGGTGATGATCTGGCCCTCGGAGTCCTTGATCTCCTGCAGGACGGCCTTGAGGCGTTCCTCGAACTCACCGCGGTACTTCGCGCCCGCGACCATCGCGCTGAGGTCGAGGCTCAGCACGCTGCGACCCTTGAGCGAGTCGGGCACGTCGCCGTCGACGACGCGCTGGGCGAGCCCCTCGACGACGGCGGTCTTGCCGACGCCGGGCTCGCCGATCAGCACCGGGTTGTTCTTCGTGCGGCGCGAGAGCACCTGGATGACCCGGCGGATCTCGGAGTCCCGGCCGATGACCGGGTCGAGCTTGCCCTCGCGGGCGGCCGCGGTGAGGTCGACGGCGTACTTCTCGAGCGCCTGGTAGGTGGCCTCGGGGTCCTGGGTGGTCACGCGCCGGTTGCCGCGCACGCTGGTGAGCGCGCCGCGCAGCGCCTCGGGCGTCGCGCCGGCATCGCTGAGCACGTTCCTGACCGGCGACTCGACGGTCGCGGCGGCGATCAGCAGGTGCTCGGTCGAGACGTAGTCGTCCTTCAGCTCGGCGGCGATGTCTCCGGCCTTGCTGAGGATCGACAGGGCTGCCCGGGAGTACGACGGAGCGCTGACCGTCGTACCGGAGGCGGCCGGGAGCTTCTTCAGCTCGGCCTCCATCCCGGCGATGACCGACTGCGGCTGCACGCCGGCGGCCTCGAACAGCGGACGGGCGATGCCGTCGGGCTGGGCGAGCAGGGCGGCGAGCAGGTGGACCGCCTCGACCTGGGCGTGCCCCGAGGAGGCAGCCGTCGAGATCGCGGTGTTGATCGCTTCCTGACTACGGGTCGTGAACTTCGATGCGTCCATGCGGTGCGTCGTCCTTTGCGTCGAAGGTGCTGCGGATGGCTTCCGCGAGACGGCCACCGTGCAGGGTCCTGCGGGCCCGGCTCGCTGTCTGGTCCAACGCTTCGAGAGTTGAGTCTGTTCCGCTCAACCTTGACGAATTCTTGCAGGTCAGGCGGGCGGCGCGCGAGTCGGTGCGGGCAGGCGCAGGAGCCGATCGGGCTGCCCTGCCGGACGCGCCCCCGACGTTCCCGCTCGAACCGCGTCAGCCCCGGCGGGGCTTGCCTCCACCGGTCGGCGCCGACACCGTGACGGTGACGTGGACCGGCCCGTCCGAGGCCCGGTCGACGTCGGTGACGACGAGCTCGAAGGAGTAGGTCCCCACGTCGCGGCTCAGCGGGACCGTCGCCGTCGGCCACGGGACGCCCACGGCCACGCCGTCCGCGTCCGTCTCGGTCCAGCTGTAGGTCAGCGACTCACCGGGGGCCGCGTCCGGGTCGTAGGACGGGCTGCCGTCGAGGGTGAACCTGCCCTGCTTCGTCTTCTTGGACGCGGTCACCCGGATGTCGTCCGAGGTCACCTGGGCCACCGGCGCGACGTTGACGGGCTCCTCCGGCGGGACCGTGCCGGCGACGGGTCCCCGGAAGATGTCGAGGTCGAAGGCTCCGCCCTGCCCGTCGCCGGCCGTGAAGTCGTAGACCCGGAGCGTGTAGTCGCCGACCGGAAGGGTCATGCCGATCGTCTCCTGCCGGCCTCCGCCGCAGTAGAGGCCGGCCAGAGCACACTCGCTCACGGCGAGGACCGCCCCCGTGGAGTCGCGAAGGTCCATGTCCAGGTCCGGCGACCACTCGCCGCCGAGGAGCTGGCACCAGAGGTCGCACACCGCGTTGCCGCCGATCGTCATCGTCACCGCCAGCGGGACGCCCGCGTCGGTGACCGAGATCGGCACGGTCACCGACTGGCCGTCCGCGACCGTGCCCGACCGACGCTCCCACGCCGGGAGACCGGTCTTCCTGGGGCTCGCCGCCCCGAGGACCGTGTCGACGAACGCACGGACGTCGACCACCCCGGCTCCCCAGTCGTTGTCCGGGCCGGACCGGCCGGCGTCGAAGGCTGAGGCGGTGAGCGCGGACTTGAGGGCACCCGGCGAGGTTCCCGGCGCGGCCTCCAGCGCCAGCGCGACGGCCCCTGACACGTACGGCGTCGCCATCGACGTACCGCTCCAGGTGACGTAGCCGGAGACCGTGCCGGCTTCCGCAGCGGTCACCTTGACGCCCGGCGCGACGATGTCGGGCTTCTGGCGGCCGTCCGACACGGGGCCCCGGCTCGAGAAGCCGGCGAGGTAGATGCCCGCGTCGTGGCGAGCCGTCCCCGGGGCGGCGGAGTAGTCCGCGACCGCACCGACCGTGATGGCCTGCTTCGCGACGCCGGGCGCGTTCACGCTCTGCGGCCAGTCGCCGCTGTTGCCGGCCGCCACCACCACGGCGTCCGGGTCCGCGGGATCGGTGGAGGCCCTGTCCACAGCCAGGCTCGACGCGTCCGTGCCGTCGCCCCCACCACCGCCCAGCGACATGGAGATCACCTCGACCCCGGGCTGGGAGTGGCACCACTCGATCCCGGCCACCACGTCGCTCGTGGCGCCCGACCCCTGGGAGTCGAGGACCTTGGCGCCGTACAGCGTCGCGGCCGGGGCCACGCCCAGGAACGTGCCGACGTCGCCGCCCGTGCTGCCGTCGGCCGCCCTTCCGTCACCGGCGGCGATGCTGGCGACGTGCGTGCCGTGGCCGTGGTCGTCGTACGGCGTCGCGTCGAGCCTCTCCGGGCTGACGACGAAGTCGGCGAAGCCGGCCACCCGCGACGGTTCGCCGGTCGTGGGCGCGATCTGCTCGTGCCTGGCGTCGATGCCCGTGTCGATGACGCAGATCCCGACGCCGCTGCCGTCGAGGCCCGGGTGGTCCGAGCGTGCCGCGGTCACTCCGAAGTCGGCATTGGTGGTCTCGTCGAGCGCGGTCACCACGCCGTCCTCCTCGACCCTGCGGAGGCCGGGGACGTGCAGGAGGCCGCGCACCTGTGCGGCCGTCATGGTGGCGGCGAACCCGTTGATGATGCCGAGCTCGTGCGAGAGGCGGAAGTCACCGACCGCGGCCCGGGCGGTCATCGAGCCGAAGCCGGTGACGATCACGGCGAGCCGGTCGCCGGGCGCGGCGGCTCGGAGCTTCGCCTCGAGGTCGTCCGAGACGTGGTCGCCATCCCGGTCCGCCGACATCCGGGGGCCGGTCGCGACCGGTGGGCCACCCTCCCCGAGAGTGCCGCCGGGTGCCGCGCCGGCCAGGCCGGCGGGAAGGACGACAGCCGAGACGGAAACAGCCACGATGAGCGCTCGACGTCGCATCGCAGGACCCCCAGGCGAGAGAGATTCCCCGAGAGCCGGTTTTGTCCCACACGCTACGCGTGGCCAAAGCCAACCGGCCATGGCGATAGCGGGTCATCCCGCGCGACTCGTGGCTAAGCCGTGCAGGCCGTTGCTCATAGCCCGTAGCGGGCACTACCGCTCCGGACAGGGCAATCAGGTCGCCGCCCGGGAGCTCCGGTCTCAGAACCGTCCGCGACGCCAGATCGTCACGGCGTGCCCGGTGCTGCGCACCGCGGGGAGGTTCTGCGACTGCCGCTGCTGGCTCTCCGCCAGGGTCTTCTGAAGGGCGTACTGCGTCGCGGTCAGCTCGTCCTCGAGCTCGGCGACGCGCAGGCGCAGGGCGGTGACCTGGTTCTCGAGCTCGAGGATCCGCTTCACGCCCTCGAGGCCGATGCCGGCGCCGGTCAGCTCGGCGACCTCGCGCAGCATCTCGATGTCGCGCCAGGAGTACCTCCGCCCGCCGCCGCCGGTGCGGCCGGGGCTGACCAGCCCCATCCGGTCGTAGGCCCGCAGCGTCTGCGGGTGCAGGCCGGTGAGCTCGGCCGCCACGGAGATCACGTACACCGGGACGTCAGGACCCGGCGCCTCCGCGCGGGCCCGCTGGGCACGCGTGGCGCGGGTCGGCTGCCGTGCCGCCCGGGCACCCGGTGCGGACGCCTGGGCGGGCTGCTGTGCCGGCTGCTGGGGCGTGCTCATCGGGCACCTCCGGCCAGCAGGTTGGCGCGCAGGTCACTCCCTGCAGTCGCCTCGCGGTAGGCCTGGACGGCCTCCTTGGCCTTGTCGTTGAGCACGGCGGGCACGTGCACGTCGACGGTCACCAGCAGGTCGCCCCGATGTCCGTCCTTGCGGAGGACGCCCTTGCCGCGGACCCGGAAGGTGCGGCCGTTCGGCGTACCGGCAGGGATCTTCACCGTCACCGGCACTCCGCCGAGCGTCGGCACCTTGATCTCGGCACCGAGCGCGGCCTCGTCGAAGCTGACCGGCACGGTCACGGTCAGGTTGTCGCCCTTGCGGCCGAACACGGGGTGCGGCGTGACGTGCACGTTGACGTAGAGGTCTCCGGGGGGGCCACCGCGCTCGCCGTTGGCGCCCTTGCCGCGCAGCCGGATCCGCTGGCCGTCCTTGACGCCGGCGGGGATGCGCGCCTGGATCGTGCGCGAGGAGAGGCCCCGACCGGAGCCGTGGCAGGTGGGGCACGGGTCGTCGACGATGAGCCCCCGGCCGCGACAGGCAGGGCAGGTCTCGTTCATCGTGAACGCGCCGCCCACCGTCGCGGTGTGCATGCCGGTGCCCTCGCACTCCGGGCAGACCCGCGGGACCGTGCCGGAGCGCGCGCCGGTGCCGTTGCAGTCACCGCACGGGGCGTCGGAGGAGAGCCGCAGGGAGACGGTCACGCCCTCGATCGAGTCGGCGAAGCTGATCGTCGCCTCGGTCTCGATGTCCTGGCCGCGACGCGGCGCCTGCTGGCGGGTGCGCCCACCGCCCCCGCCGAACATCGTTCCGAAGATGTCGCTGAAGCCACCGCCACCGGCCTGGCCGCCGAGGAAGTCGTTGATGTCGAACGTCGTGGCACCGCCGCCACCGCCGGGACGGCCGGCCGTCGTGAACGGTCCGAAGCCGCCGCCGTAGGTGCGCAGGTCGTCGTACTTCTTGCGCTTCTCGGGGTTGCCGACGACGTCGTAGGCCTCGGCGATCTGCTTGAACCGCTCCTCGGCGGACTTGTCGCCGGGGTGGGAGTCGGGGTGGTTGGCGCGCGCAAGCTTGCGGTACGCCTTCTTGATCTCGTCCGCGGACGCGTCCTTGGAGACCCCGAGGACCTTGTAGAAGTCCTTGGTGGCCCAGTCAGCACTGGTCATCTTGCGCGCACCTCCCTTCCCTCACTTCTCTACACGGTGTTACCGGTCGTCCCCGGACGGCTCGCCGCCCTGACCCTCCGGCCGCTCCTGTGCGTGTTCCTGGGCCTGCTCCTGGGCCTGCTCCTCGGCCTGCTCCCGGACCTGGCCGGTCGCCGGCTCGGGGTCGACCACGGTCACCCGCGCGGGGCGGACGACGCGGTCGCCGATCCGGTAGCCGGCCTGCACGATGTTCTGGCAGGTCGTGGTCGTCACGTCCGGCGAGTGGCCGTGCATGAGCGCCTCGTGCAGGTTCGGGTCGAACTCGTCACCGGGAGCGCCGAACTTGTCGAGGCCGAGCCCGGCCACGATCCGCTCGAGCGAGTCCGCGACCGCCTTGAAGCCGCCCTCGACCTCGCCGTGCTCGCGGGCACGGTCGATGTCGTCGAGGACCGGCAGCAGCGCGGACAGCGCGGCGAACGTGGCGTTCTGCTTCACGAGGTCGCGGTCGCGGTCCACCCGGCGCTTGTAGTTGACGTACTCGGCCTGCAGCCGCTGGAGGTCTGCGGTGAGGGCGGCGACGTCCTCCTGAGCCTTCGCGAGGTCGGCGACGAGCTCGGTCGGGGTGTCGTTGGCCATGCCCGCACCTCCCTCCGCGGTCTGCTCGGCGGCCGCCGCGGCGGTGTCCTCGGCCCGGGCGCCGGGGGCCGCAGTCTCCTGCGGCCCCTCGGCTCCGGTCTCGGTCGCCCGGGCGGCGTGCGTGCTCTCGTGCTGGTCGTCAGCAGAGGTCACTTGTTCTCACCCTCGGTGTTGTCCTCGTCCACGATCTCGGCGTCCACGACGTCCTCGTCGGCGTCCCCGGTGCCCGTCGTACCGCCGGCAGCGGCGGCCTCGGACTCACCGGCGGCGTACATCGCCGCACCCATCTTCTGGCTGGACTCACCGAGCTTGGCCACCGCGGCGTCGAGAGCGTCCTTCTCGGCGTTCTCGTCCTCGAGGAGCTTCTTCAGCGCCTCGACGTCGCCCTCGACCTCGGTCTTGACCTCGGCCGGGATCTTCTCGGAGTTCTCCGAGAGGAACTTCTCGGTCGTGTAGACGAGGCTGTCCGCCTGGTTGCGGGCCTCGACGGCCTCGCGGCGCTTGCGGTCCTCCTCGGCGTACTGCTCGGCGTCCTTGATCATCTTGTCGATGTCTTCCTTGGACAGCGCCGAGCCACCGGTGATCGTCATCGACTGCTCCCGGCCGGTGCCGCGATCCTTGGCGGACACGTGCACGATGCCGTTGGCGTCGATGTCGAAGGTGACCTCGATCTGCGGCACGCCGCGCGGAGCCGGCGGCAGGCCGGTCAGCTCGAAGTTGCCGAGCGGCTGGTTCTGCGCCGCCATCTGACGCTCGCCCTGGTAGACCTGGATCTGCACCGAGGGCTGGTTGTCGTCGGCGGTGGTGAACACCTCGGACCGCTTGGTCGGGATCGTGGTGTTGCGCTCGATGAGCTTGGTCATCACGCC
>DASTPU010000096.1:0-39358 GCA_035762105.1 Nocardioidaceae bacterium
TCCTTCGACGCCGGCGTCACGAGCGGCGATCTGGGTGAGCGTGTTCTTGACCACGGCGTAGTTGGCGTTCTCGCCGAGAGCGCGCCGCAGGTCCTGCAGCTGCTTGACGGTGAGACCGCGGTACTCGGTCAGCACAGCACCAGCAGACTCCCGGAAAGTCTCCGCGAGCTCTGCAACGGCTGCTGCCTTGTCTGGCCGCGCCATGGGTCTCCTTCCACGGTTCCTGAACGATCAAGCATGGTGGGCGCCGCCGGAGGGTGGCACCCGGAGACCGGCACGTCGGGCCCGGGAACGGAAAACGCCCCGGCACAGGAGGCACGGGGCGTACAGGCTGACGTACGCAGCACGTCAGACGGAACACGTGTGTCACCTGCGCAGGCCGCCCGCTTCGCGGGACCTTCAGCCGGGCGCTGCACCCTTGCGAGTGCGGGCACGCCGACAACCGGCGGTCTCTGGTTTCACCGAGAACTCTAGGTGATCTCGGGCGCTGCACAAAATCGGCGCCGGGCAGAGCCGGCCTGCCCTGGTCGGGGGCGATTCACCGAAAAGGTCACGACAGGGACACGGGCTCTGCTTCCATGACTAGGTGGACTTCTCGCTGCAGTCACTCACCGACGTCCTCGACCAGGCCAACAACAGGCTCCGGGCCGGGTCGCACGCCGCTGCGCGGGTGTGGCCGACGGGCTTCGAGATCCTCGACCGCAACCTCGGCGGCGGCTTCCGGTCCGGGGAGCTGATCCTGCTTGCCGGCCCCCAGGGCCTCGGCAAGACCACGTGGGCGCTCCAGGCCGCGCGCAACATCGCGCTCAGCGGCCGTTCCGTCCTCTACTTCTCCTTCGAGCACGACCCGCAGACGCTGCTGATCCGGCTCGTCTCCCTCGAGGCCGGCCTGGTCGCGGGCGTCGAGGCCCCCGGGCTCGCGCGGATCCGGTCCGCCTTCGAGGCCTCGGACGGCCAGAAGGGCACGGTGGCCGACCGGCTCGCCAAGACCCACGGCGGTGACAAGGCCATCGAGATGGTGGAGTCCTACGCCAACCACCTGGTCCTGCACCGCTCAACCGGGAGCAGCACGACCCTCGACGTGATCCGGGAGGCGGTCGAGGAGGTCCGCCAGGAGACCGGCCAGCTGCCGGTGGTGATGGTCGACTACCTCCAGAAGGTCAAGGTGCCGGACGGCCCGTCCGCGGAGGACGACCGGGTGACGGTGGTCGTCGAGGGCCTGAAGGACCTCGCGCTCGACATCGACATCCCGGTCCTCGCCATCGTGGCGGCGGACAAGGCGGGCCTCGAGTCCGGCAAGCGGCTGCGCGTCAACAACCTGCGCGGCTCCTCGGCGCTGGCCTACGAGGCCGACACCGTGCTGATCCTGAACAACAAGTTCGACGTCGTCGCCCGCCACCACCTCGTGTACGACATCGGCAACGCCGAGCGCTACAAGCACTGGGTGGTCCTCACCGTCGAGAAGAACCGCAACGGCAAGGACGGCATCGACCTGGAGTTCCAGAAGCGCTTCGACCAGGGCCGCTTCGAGCCGGAGGGCCAGATGGTCGTGGAGAAGCTGGTCGACGAGCGCGTCTTCGTCGAGTAGCCACACCGCCCCCTCGGTCGAGCAGGAGGACCCTGGCGAGACCTCGCTCAGCAGACCGGGGGCAGGCGGGCGGAGGGCCGGTCCGGCGCGAACGTAAAAGCGCCGCCGAGAGCCCGACCGCGGCAGCGGCAGGAACTCTCGGCGGCGCCCAAGTGAGTGCCGGGTCGGGTCGCAGCCCGCCGACAGTCAGTAGATGAGGATCAGGCCTCGTCGTCCGACGCGACGTTGCGCGTGCGGTTCGGGTCGACCGGGACACCCGGGCCCATGGTCGTGGAGACGGTGACCTTCTTGAGGTAACGCCCCTTGGAGGACGACGGCTTGAGCCGCAGCACCTCCTCGAGAGCGGCCGCGTAGTTCTCGGCGAGCTGCTTCTCGGAGAAGGAGGCCTTGCCGATGATGAAGTGCAGGTTCGCGTGCCGGTCGACGCGGAACTCGATCTTGCCGCCCTTGATGTCGGACACGGCCTTGGCCACGTCCGGCGTCACGGTGCCGGTCTTCGGGTTGGGCATGAGGCCGCGGGGACCGAGGACACGACCGAGGCGGCCGACCTTGCCCATCATGTCCGGCGTCGCGACGACGGCGTCGAAGTCGAGCCAGCCGCCGTTCACCTTGTCGATGAGCTCGTCGCCACCGACGATGTCGGCGCCTGCCTCGCGAGCGGCCTCGGCCTTCTCGGCGTTGGCGAAGACCAGGACCCGGGCGGTCTTGCCGGTGCCGTGCGGGAGGTTGACCGTGCCGCGGACCATCTGGTCCGCCTTGCGCGGGTCAACGCCGAGGCGCATCGCGACGTCGACGGTCTCGTCGAACTTCTTCTTGCTACCGGACTTGGCGATCTTGATCGCCTCGAGCGGGCTGTAGAGCTCGTCCTGGTCGAACGTCTCTGCCGCCGAGCGGTAGGTCTTGCTGCGCTGCATGCTGGTTCCCTCTTTCCTGGGCCAGGTGTGGTCGTCCGGGCGCGTCAGCGGCCCTGCCACGGAATCTGATGTTCTTCGGTACGACGGTCTCGCGAACGTCGCGGGTGGTGACGAGGCGACCCGCCACCGGAGGTCACTCGGTGGTGACACCCATCGAGCGAGCGGTGCCCTCGACGATCTTCATCGCGGCGTCGATGTCGTTCGCGTTGAGATCGGGGAGCTTCGTCGTCGCGATCTCGCGCACCTGGTCCTTGGTCAGCTTGGCGACCTTGTCCTTGTGCGGGACGCTCGAGCCCTTCTGGACACCCGCGGCCTTCTTGATCAGCTCAGCCGCCGGAGGCGTCTTCGTGATGAAGGTGAAGGAGCGGTCCTCGTAGATGGTGATCTCGACGGGGATGACGTTGCCGCGCATCGCTTCGGTGGCGGCGTTGTAGGCCTTGCAGAACTCCATGATGTTCACGCCGTGGGGACCGAGAGCGGTACCCACCGGCGGAGCAGGAGTTGCCGCCCCGGCCTGCAGCTGCACCTTGACGAGCGCTGCGATCTTCTTCTTGGGAGGCATTGAATCGGGTCCTTAGCTGGTTCTGCTTGTTACAACGGTCGGTGCTGCGTTCTGCGCTTCGCGCTCAGACCTTCTGGATCTGGCTGAAGCTCAGCTCGACCGGGGTCTCCCGGCCGAAGATCTCGACGAGGGCCTTGACCCTCTGGGTGTCCGCGTTGATCTCGGTGATCGTCGCGTGCAGCGTGGCGAACGGCCCGTCGACGACCATCACGGAGTCGGAGACGTTGAAGTCGGCGACCTCGGTCTTGCGCTTCGCCGGGCCACCGGCTGCGCCGGCCTCCGCGGGAGCAGCGGCCTCGGCCTGGGCAACGATCGCGGGTGCGAGCATGTTCTCGACCTCCTGCAGCGACAGCGGCACCGGCTGGTGGCTGTGGCCGACGAAGCCGGTCACCGACGGCGTGTGCCGCACGGCTGCCCATGACTCGTCGGTGAGGTCCATGCGGACGAGGACGTAGCCGGGAAGGGTCGTGCGCTTCACGATCTTGCGCTGACCGTTCTTGATCTCGGCCACCTCCTCGGTGGGGACGACAACCTCGTGGATGTAGTCCTCCATGTTCAGGGAGGTGATGCGGTTCTCGAGGTTCGCCTTCACACGGTTCTCCATGCCGGAGTAGGTGTGGATGACGAACCAGTCGCCGGGCTTGGCCCACAGCGACTTGCGGAACTCCTCGAGCGGGTCCGCGATCTCGCCCTCGGTCTCCTCGGCGGCAGGCTCCTCGGTCTCGGCGACCTCGGCCTCCTCACCGGGCAGCGTGGTGGCGAACGGGTCGTCGGACGCCGGCGCGAGCTCGGCCTCGACGTCGCCGACCTCGAGGGACTCGGCCTCGACGTCGCCGGCCTCGAGGGACTCGGTCTCGAGGGACTCGGTCTCCTCGGCCGACTCCTCCGGGGTGGCCACAGCGTCGCCGGTCACCGGAGCGGTCTCGGCGTCACCCTCGGGCTCACCGAAGACGTCCTCGAGGGTCGGCTCAGCGCCCTCGGGCTGGTTGTCGTACGGCTGCGACACGGTTAATCAGTCACCTTCGTTGCTGTGCTGCGGATGGTCCGGCAGAGGTCGGGGCTCGGTTATCCGAAGACCCAGAACGCGAGCTTTCCGAACCCGAGGTCGAGCAGGGAGACGATCGACATCACGACGACCACGAACACCATCACCACGATGAAGTACGTGATCAGCTGCTGCTGCGTCGGCCACACGACCTTGCGCAGCTCGGCCACGACCTGGCGGTAGAAGGTGACGGGACCGGTGCGCTTGTCCGACGAAGAAACGGAGCGGCTCTCCGACACTGTCCTCCACCTTTCCTTTGTGCGTTGACCGACGGGACCTGGTCTCCTCCCGGCGGGAGAGACCTTGCAGGGCACGAGGGACTTGAACCCCCAACCTTCGGTTTTGGAGACCGATGCTCTGCCAGTTGAGCTAGTGCCCTTCGGAGGCCCGGTCGCCCTGTCCGTCGTACCGGCAGTCCCGGGCGCAGACGGGCTGCGCGACGGAGGTGCGGGCATGACGATCAAGGGTGCGAACCACCAAGACAAGGATTCTACGGGGTGGACCGAGGGGAAGTCGAACCGAGCCGGAGGACCGGGGGCGTCGCGTGCGGCGACGGGCCGATCTGCGGACCTGGCTACGGTTCGCGCCGGTCGGATGGAACGATGATCCCATGACCGACACCGCTGACCGTCCCGGCCGTCACGCGGCCGCGCCCGTTGTGGCCCCCACCGAGCACCGCATCTCCGCCCGCATCGGAGGCATCGCAGAGTCCGCCACGCTCGCCGTCGACGCGAAGGCCAAGGCGCTGAAGGCCGCCGGCAGGCCGGTCATCGGCTTCGGCGCGGGCGAGCCCGACTTCCCGACCCCGGACTACATCGTCGAGGCTGCCGTGGAGGCCTGCCGCGACCCGCGCAACCACCGGTACACCCCCGCCGGCGGGCTCCCCGAGCTCAAGCAGGCGATCGTCGAGAAGACCCGCCGCGACTCCGGCTACGAGGTCGAGGCCGCGCAGGTCCTGGTCACCAACGGCGGGAAGCAGGCGATCTACGAGGCGTTCGCGACGATCCTCGACCCGGGCGACGAGGTCATCGTCCCCGCGCCGTACTGGACGACCTACCCCGAGGCGATCCGCCTCGCCGGCGGCGTGCCGGTCGAGGTCCTCGCCGACGAGACCCAGGACTACAAGGTCACCGTCGACCAGCTCGAGGCCGCACGCAGCGAGCGCACCAAGGTGCTGCTGTTCAACTCACCCTCGAACCCGACGGGCGCCGTCTACAGCCGTGACGAGGTCGAGGAGATCGGCCGCTGGGCGCTCGCGCACGGGCTCTGGGTGCTGACCGACGAGATCTACGAGCACCTCGTGTACGACGGGCTGGAGACCGCGTCGATGCCGGTCGTGGTCCCCGAGCTCGCGGACCGGTGCGTCGTCGTCAACGGGGTCGCCAAGACCTACGCGATGACGGGCTGGCGCGTCGGCTGGGTGATCGGCCCCAAGGACGTCGTCAAGGCCGCCACCAACCTCCAGTCGCACGCCACGTCCAACGTCTCCAACGTCGCCCAGCGCGCCGCCATCGCCGCAGTCTCCGGCGACCTGTCAGCCGTCGACGAGATGAAGGTCGCCTTCGACCGGCGTCGCCGCAAGATCGTCGAGATGCTCAACGAGATCGACGGCGTGGTCTGCCCGGAGCCCAAGGGCGCGTTCTACGCCTACCCGTCGGTGAAGGGTCTTCTCGGCCGGACGGTCGACGGTGTGACGCCGCAGACCTCCGCCGAGCTCGCCGAGCTGATCCTAGAGAAGGCCGAGGTGGCCGCGGTGCCGGGCGAGGCGTTCGGCTCACCGGGCTACCTGCGCTTCTCCTACGCCCTCGGCGACGACGACCTGGTGGAGGGGATCTCCAGGCTCCAGAAGCTCTTCGCCTGACTGCCGCAACAGCCGATGACGGAGGCGCGGTCTCTCACCCGACTGCCGAAGGCGCACCTGCACCTGCACTTCACGGGGTCGATGCGACACTCGACCCTGCTCGAGCTCGCCAACCGCGACGGCATCTCGCTGCCCGAGGCGCTCGTCGAGGACTGGCCGCCGAAGCTGTCCGCGGCCGACGAGAAGGGCTGGTTCCGGTTCCAGCGGCTGTACGACGTCGCGCGGTCCGTGCTGCGTACCGAGGACGACGTGCGGCGCCTCGTGCTCGAGGCCGCCGAGGACGACGTCGCCGACGGCTCGCGATGGATGGAGATCCAGGTCGACCCCAGCGGGTACGCCGCCCGGTTCGGCGGGATCACCGCGTTCACCGACCTCGTCCTCGACGCCGTCCGCGACGCCTCGGAGCGCACCGGCCTCGGCGTCGCCGTGGTCATCGCCGCGAACCGCACGCGGCACCCGCTCGACGCGCGGACCCTGGCCCGGCTGGCGGCGCAGTACGCCGGACGGGGCGTGGTGGGCTTCGGCCTGAGCAACGACGAGCGCCGTGGCCGGACCGAGGACTTCGCCCCCGCCTTCGCGATCGCCGAGAGGGCGGGGCTGATGCTCGCCCCCCACGGCGGTGAGCTGCTCGGGCCGCACAGCGTGCGCACGTGCATCGACGACCTCCGCGCCGACCGCCTCGGGCACGGCGTCCGGGTTGCCGAGGACCCGGCACTGCTGGAGCGGGTCGTGGAGCAGGGTGTCGCCCTCGAGGTGTGCCCGGTCTCCAACGTCGCGCTCGGCGTCTACTCCGACCTCACCTCGGTGCCTCTTCCGACGTTGCTCGACGCCGGGGCCACGGTCGCGCTCGGGGCGGACGACCCGCTGCTGTTCGGGTCGCGGCTGACCGGCCAGTACGCCACGATGCGTGCGGCGCACGGTCTGTCCGACGTACAGCTGGCGGAACTCGCCTCGATGTCGATCCGAGCCTCCCGAGCACCGGACGCCACAAAGTCCGCGTTGTTGCGTGAGGTGGCGGCCTGGTTGGCAGCAGACTGGGCGGCATGACGAACAACTCGGACGACCAGCCCACGCCGCCGGAGCAGCCGGAGAGCGGGCAGCCCGGCTACTGGGGGCAGCAGGAGCAGCCCACCGCGGCCTACGGCCAGCCGTACCCGCCCGGGCCTCCCGGCTACCCGATGCAGGGGCCGGTGCAGTACGCCCCGGACCACCCTCGCGCGACGACCTCGCTCGTGCTGGGCATCCTCGGGATCGTGCCGTGCCAGCTGCTCGCGCCGTTCGCCTGGTGGATCGGCAAGAAGACCCTCGACGAGATCGACGCCAGCGGCGGGCGGCTCGGCGGCCGCACCGCGGCCCAGGCCGGCTACATCATGGGCATCATCGGCACGGTCCTGCTCGCCGTGGGCATCCTGTTCATGATCTTGTACTTCGTCGTGATCGTGGCCGTGGTCGGCGGCGGCATGGCCACGACGTACAACGGCTGAGCATCACAGGGCGCAGCCGACCATGACCGGCTCGTTGTCGAGGCGCACACCGAACCGCTCCTCGACGCCGGCCCGGACCTCCTTCGCCAGCTCGACCAGGTCCGCGGTCGAGGCACCGCCGCGGTTGGTCAGCGCGAGGGCGTGCTTGGTGGACAGGCTCACGCGCGCGTTGCCGTACCCCTTGCCGAAGCCGGCGTTGTCGATCAACCAGGCCGCGCTCGTCTTCACACGCCCGTCCGGCTGCTCCCAGCGGGGCGCGCCCTCGGGCAGCCGCGCCGCCTCCGCGGGCAGGAGGACCGGGTTGGTGAAGAACGAGCCCGCGCTCCAGGTGTCGTGGTCCTCGGCGTCGAGCACCATGCCCTTGCCGCGGCGCAGGTCCAGCACGGCCTCCCGGACGCGCTTCATGGCAACCCGCTCCCCCGGCTCGACCCCGAGTGCCCGCGCGAGCTCGGCGTACCCGATCGGGGCGCCGAGGTCACCGAGACGGAGCTGGAAGGTCACCGACAGCACGACGAACCGGCCGGGGTCCCGCTTGAACCGGCTGGTTCGGTAGCCGAAGCCGCAGTCGGCCGCGGCGAGGGTGCGTACGGCGGACTGCTGCCTGTCCCAGCAACGGACGGAGGCGATCGTCTGGGAGACCTCCTGGCCGTACGCCCCGACGTTCTGGATCGGGGTCGCCCCCACGCTGCCGGGGATGCCGGAGAGCGCCTCGACGCCGACCCAGCCCTCGTCGACCGCGCGTTCGACGAGGGTGTCCCAGCCCTCGCCGGCGGCGACGCGCACCGTGGCGCCGCTGCAGGCGTCCTGGTCCACGACGACGCCGCGGGTGGCGATCTTCACCACCGTGCCGGGGAAGCCCTCGTCCGCGACGACGAGGTTGCTGCCGCCCGCGACGAGGAGGACCGGCTCGCCGGCCTGGTCCGCGACGCGGACCGCGTCGACGAGCTCCTCCTCGGTGGTCGCCTCGAGGTAGTGGCCGGCGGGCCCACCCAGCCGGAGCGTGGTGTGCCGTGCGAGGACCTCACCCACGCACGAGCACCGCCTTGGGCATCCCGAGCACCTTCTCGCCGCCGCAGGTCACCTCGAGGGCGACGTGCACGCCGTCCTCGGTGAGGTTCTTGACGGTCCCGGCGACGACCACCTCGACGCCCTCGTCGTCGTCGGGCACCACGACCGGTTTGGTGAACTTGCAGCTGATCTCGCCGATCCGGCCCGGGCCGCCGGCCCACGTGTCGAGGGCGCGGGCGGCGAGCGCCATGGTGTACATCCCGTGCGCGATCACGCCGGGCAGGCCGACCGAGCCGGCCACCCGGTCCGACCAGTGGATCGGGTTGAAGTCGCCGCTGGCCCCGGCGTAGCGGACCAGGTCGGCGCGGGTGACGCGGTAGGTCTGGGTGGGGAGCACGTCCCCGGCTGCGAGGTCGCTCATGCCTCTTCCTCCCCGCGGTGCACGAGCGTGGCGTACGCCGTACACACGTGCTCGCCGGCCTCGTCGGTGATCTCGCTGCGGGTGCCGATGATGTCGGCGCCGGCGATCTGGCGCAGGGAGTCCACGGTGAGCACGGCGGAGAGCCGGTCACCGACCAGGACGGGACGGGTGTAGGTGAACCGCTGGTCGCCGTGCACCACCCGGTGCAAGGCGATACCGACGTCGGGGTCCTCCATCAGCCCGGTCATCGCGCCGAAGGCGACCACGATCGGGAAGGTGGCCGGGGCGGTGCGTCCGTCGAACTCCGAGCCGGTGGCACGCGCGAACTCCGCCACCTTCTCGCGGCTGACGGTGTAGGGCTCCGTCGGCGGGAAGGTCCGCCCGACCAGCGAGGTGTCGACTGCCATGCGCGCGACGCTAGCAGGGCACGGGCAGGCCGACTTTGGGGACCTCCAGACCGGTCCCCCGTGCCTAAAGTCCCTGTCGAGGAGGCCAGGAGGCGCGTAAGCCTGAGCGTGTCGAGCACCACACCGAGGGAGACCGTCCGAGCCCCCCAGACCCAGGAGAAGCGCCATGTCGACCTTGTACCCGCACTCCGGCAGCGACCTCGCCCTCGCGCCGGTCCTCATCCTGATCGAGCGGAACCTCGAGATGCTCAGGTCCGCCGAGGACGTCGTCTTCGAGCTCGCCCTCGAGCTCAACGACATCGAGAGCCTCTACCAGACGCCCGAGAGCCGCGCGGAGCGCATCGTCCGGGCAGTCACCCGCAACGTGAACCTGCACGGGCTCGAGGTCGCGCCCTCCCCGGACCTGGCCGGGGTGACCGTCTCGCACAAGGAGTACCGGGTCTCCCTGATGCTGGGCACCCGGCTGAACGCGTACGTCCGCCTGGGCGCGCGGAGGCCGCTCGCGACGGTCTGAGTGCATACGCGAAGGAGCGGCGCACCCGAGGGTGTCGCCGCTCCTTCGTGAGTTCTCGAGGCCTGCGCTCAGCGGGTCTCGCGGTGCGCGGTGTGAGTCCGGCAGCGGGGGCAGAACTTCTTCATCTCAAGACGGTCCGGGTCGTTGCGCCGGTTCTTCTTGGTGATGTAGTTGCGTTCCTTGCATTCGACGCACGCCAAGGTGATCTTGGGACGGACGTCCGAGCTCTTGCTGGCCACGGCGGATGCCTCTTCTTCTTCGGTAGTACTGCCTGTCCAAGTCTGCCCGAGAGGTCAAGCCCGGACGCCTGCGCTGTGCGTAAGTAGCGGGGGCGGGACTCGAACCCGCGACACCACGATTATGAGCCGTGTGCTCTAACCACCTGAGCTACCCCGCCACCGGGACGGGGCCCCCGACCACTCGCGTGGTCGGGTTTCCCTTACCCAGAGCCCCTTTACGGAATCGAACCGTAGACCTTCTCCTTACCATGGAGACGCTCTGCCGACTGAGCTAAAGGGGCAAGCGACGAGAAAGAATACACAGGCCCGAGCACTATGCGAAATCGAGCCGTCCGGCCGCGAGACCGGGGTCACTCCGAGCCCGATCCGCCGCTCCCCGGGCCGGTCCGCGGCCTCTGTCGAGCCCCACGACCGCCTGGCTCACGGCATGATTGCGGCGTGACTCCGCCGATGCCGCAGCAGCCGCCGTTCTACGTCCCCGCAGGCGAGGGGCGCTTCCTCTCGCAGCTCACCACGGCCAGCCCGTGGGGGCCGACGAGCCAGCACGGCAGCCCCCCGTCGGCGCTGCTGGGCCGGGCGATCGAGCGGCTCGACGGCGGTGCCGACAGGTTCGTCGGGCGGATCACCGTCGACCTGCTCGGACCGGTCCCGGTGGGGCCGCTCTCGGTCGAGGCGGCCGTGGTCCGACCCGGCCGCAACCTCGACCTGTGCGAGGCGACGCTCCTCGACGAGGAGGGCGGCCGGGCGGTCGCGCGGGCCTCGGCGTGGCGCTTCCCCACCGGCACCAGCGGGCCGTGCCCCGAGACCGCCCCGCTGCCGCACGGCCCGGACGACGGGGCAGAGCAGCAGGAGCCGGCGGTGTGGTCGCCGGGCTACGTGCAGGCGGTCGAGTGGCGCTGGGTCAAGGGCGGCGTCGCCGAGCCGGGGCCGGCACTGGTGTGGATGCGGCCCCGGGTGCCGCTGGTCGAGGGCGAGGAGACCACGCCGTTCCAGGCGCTCATGGCGTGCGTGGACTCGGCGTCCGGGGTCTCCGCCGAGCTGGACGTGGCGGAGTGGGGCTTCCAGAACCCCGAGCTCACCGTCCACCTCCTGCGCCGGCCGGTCGGTGACTGGTTCTGCCTCGAGGCCGAGACGACGCTCGGCAGTGCGAGTGCCGCGGTCGCCACGTCGGCGGTGTACGACGCACAGGGGCTCGTCGCGAGGACCTCGCAGGCGCTGCTCACGCTCCCCCGCCGCTGAGCCCCCCTTCCTCAGGCGAGGTCCCACACGGCGACGGTGTACATCACGCCGTGGGGGTCGTCGCGGTAGAGCACCTCGGGCTTGGGGCGGTCGCCCGGCCCCCCGGCTCCGCCCGCCGCGACGACCTGTGCCGCGACGACCTCGCCGAGCACGGCCAGCGCGGCCCTGCCCTGCACGAGGAGGTCGGCGGCCAGGGCCGGGTCGAGCACGGAGAGCGCGTGGGGGTCTCCCGCCTCCAGGGCACGGCCGACCTCGTCGTCGAAGGCGAACGCCCGCTCGTCGAGGTGTCCCGGGGCCTTCTCCCCGCGACGCGCGCTGCCGTCCGCCATGACGAGAAGGACGACGCGGTCCTCGGCCCCGGCGGCGACCGCACGGGCCACCTCCGCTGCCGTTCCCCGGTCGGCGTCCCAGGCCACGGAGTGCATGCGGACCGATCCCGTCCAGCCGGCCTCGTCGAGCAGCCGCCGAGCGACGCCGAGGCTCTGCGGGAGACCCACGGCGTCGGGGCGGTGCGTCGTACCGAACCGGCGGATGCCGAGCGGCAGGGACGGGTCCCACTCGCGGGTCTCGGCCGCACCACCGACGACGACCACGGCGTCGGGCCCGGACCTCAGCGCGGACGCCACCGCAGTCCCGCAGGCCGCCCGGAGCTCCGGGACGGTGTCCTCCGCGCCGCAGAGCTCCCGCAGGAGCACGGGCGGGTGCGGGGAGACGACGGCTTCGACGATCACGCGGCCGAGGCTACCGGCGGGTCGGGCGCGGCTCGGCACGAGCGGCAGCGCGTCGAGCGCGGCCACCAGGCCGTCACACGCGGGTGAGGCGAGTCCTGCGTCATGGGCCGAACGTCCGGACCTTCACCGTTCGTCTGACACAGGCCGCGATGCCGGGTTACAACTGCTGCGTCCCAACCGCTTCGAGACCTCTGCGCGGCACCATGTTCCCCTCTCGGATCCCGTCCCCCTCCTCGCCTGCCCGGGCGGCGGCCGCCACCCCGTCACGGGCTGCACGCACGGCCCGGATCGCCGCGGCGGTGCTCCTCGGCCTCGTCGGCGGCTGGCTCGGCCTGATGCTCGGCGGCACCGTCCACCACGAGGTGGGCCCGCTGACCACGTCGATGCGGGTGCAGCCGGCGTGGGGTGGCGGCACTACCGTCGCGATCCCGCCGCTGGGCGAGCTCGTGGTGGACACGCACGGCGGACCGCTGGGGATCCAGGCCCGGCTGGTCGGCGTGGACGTCGAGGAGGCCCGGGCGATCATGGACGACCCGGCGCTCCTCACCGGCCTGAGGGCGCAGGCTGAGGACGACCTGCAGTGGGAGCTGCTCATGGCCGCCCTGCGGTCGCTCGGCGCCGCGGTGGTCGGGGGCACGGCGCTCAGCCTGCTGGCCCTGCGCCGGGTCCGCGGCGGCCTGCTCGCCGGCGCCACCGCCGGGACCGCGATGGTGACGGCCGCGGCGGTCGCAGTCACCACCTGGAACCCCGCTGCCCTGGCTGAGCCCCGGTACACGGGCCTGCTGGCCAGCGCCCCGACCGTGATCGGCGACGCGGACCGGATCGTCGACGAGTTCTCGGTGTACGGCGACCAGCTCGCCCGGCTCGTCGAGAACGTCACCGGCCTGTACGCCGTGACCTCGAACCTGCCGATCCTTCCGGCCGACCGGGACGTGGTGCGGGTCCTGCACGTCTCCGACCTGCACCTCGCGCCCCAGGCCTGGGACGTGATCCGCACGGTCTCCGAGCAGTACGACGTCGACGTGGTCGTCGACTCCGGCGACATCACCGACCACGGCTCGAAGCCGGAGAACCGGTACGTCGAGGAGATCCGCCACCTCCGCACGCCCTACGTCTGGGTCCGCGGCAACCACGACTCGGTCGAGACCGAGCGGGCGATGCGCCGCCTGCCCAACGCCGTGGTGCTCGACGGCGCCGTGCGCCGGGTCAAGGGGCTGAGCTTCGCCGGCATCGGCGACCCGACCTTCACCCCTGACAAGTCGACCGAGCTCGACGAGGACGCGCTTTCCGAGTACGTCGCCGCCGCGGCCGACGACCTCGCCGAGGTGGCCGCGAAGGCGGAGGGCGTCGACGTCGCCGTCTTCCACGACCCGCGGCCGGTCGACGCCCTCGACGGGTTGGCGTCGGTGACGCTTTCGGGACACCTGCACTACCGCAAGGTGCGGCGCGGCGACGAGGGCACCTGGCTGATGACACAGGGCTCCACCGGCGGCTCCGGCCTGCGCGCCCTGGAGCCGGTCCAGGAGCCTGCCCGGATCATGCTCTCGGTGCTCTACCTCGACCGGGACAGCGGCGACCTGCTCGCCTACGACGACATCAGCCTGGGTGGCCTGGGGCTGGCGTCGGCGGAGATCGACCGGCAGGTGGTCGTGCCCACGACCTCCGGGACCGAGATGGTGGCGCCCACACCGGACGGGACGCCGGAGGACGGGAAGGACGGCCCCCTCTCCCCCTGAGACCGGTCGGGCCCACCTCCTCGCACGGCCGGGTGTGGCGGAATAGCCGCGATCCTGGGATGGTTGTGCCGGACGGATAGTTGAAGATCGAACTACTCAGAGGACTGTCCGCCCACCACCATCGAGGAGGTTGCACCGATGCAGCTCGGTATCTTCACCGTCGGCGACGTCACGACCGACCCCACCACCGGCAGGACCCCGACGGAGCACGAACGCATCAAGGCGACCGTCGCGATCGCGAAGAAGGCCGAGGAGGTCGGGCTCGACGTCTTCGCGACCGGTGAGCACCACAACCCGCCGTTCATCGCCTCCGCGCCGACGACGACGTTGGCGTTCATCGCCGCGCAGACCGAGCGGATCATCCTCTCGACGGCGACGACGCTGATCACGACCACCGACCCGGTGCTGATCGCCGAGAACTACGCGAAGCTGCAGCACCTCTCCGACGGCCGGGTCGACCTGATGATGGGCCGCGGCAACACCGGACCGGTCTACCCGTGGTTCGGCAAGGACATCCGCGACGGCATCCCGCTCGCGATCGAGAACTACCACCTGCTGCACCGCCTCTGGCGCGAGGACGTCGTGAACTGGGAGGGCAAGTACCGCACGCCCCTCCAGGGGTACACCTCGACGCCGCGCCCGCTCGACGGCGTGCCGCCGTTCGTGTGGCACGGCTCGATCCGCAGCCCCGAGATCGCCGAGCAGGCGGCCTACTACGGCGACGGGTTCTTCGCCAACCACATCTTCTGGCCCGCCTCGCACACCGAGCGGATGGTCAGCCTGTACCGGCGCCGCTTCGAGCACTACGGCCACGGCTCCGCCGACCAGGCGATCGTCGGCCTCGGCGGCCAGGTGTTCATGCGCAAGAACAGCCAGGACGCGATCCGGGAGTTCCGGCCGTACTTCGACAACGCCCCGGTCTACGGACACGGGCCCTCGCTCGAGGACTTCATGGCCCAGACGCCGCTGACCGTGGGAAGCCCGCAGCAGGTGATCGAGCGAACCCTGGGCTTCCGGGAGTACGTCGGCGACTACCAGCGGCAGCTGTTCCTCATGGACCACGCCGGCCTGCCTCTGGAGACCGTGCTCGAACAGCTCGAGATCCTCGGCAGCGAGGTCGTGCCCGTGCTCCGCAAGGAGTTCGCCGCGCTCAGGCCTGCACACGTGCCGGAGGCCCCCACCCACGCGTCGCTGGTCACCGCCGCAGGTGGCGCGAAGGACAGCACCGTGCACGCGGCCGCCGACGACGTCACCGGCCGGTCCCCGGAGGTGCGGCGGTGAGCCGCCGGATCGCCGTGGTCACGGCCGGTCTCAGCCAGCCGTCCTCTACCAGGCTGCTCGCCGACCGTCTCGCCGAGGCGACCGACCGGGCGCTGCGGCTGTTCGACGAACCGGTCGAGGTCGAGGTCGTCGAGCTGCGCGACCTCGCGCACGACATCACCGACAACCTGCTCACCGGGTTTCCGAGCCCGGCCCTCGCCGACGCGCTGGCGACGGTCACCGGCGCGGACGGCGCGATCGCGGTGACGCCGGTGTTCAGCGCGTCCTACAGCGGGCTGTTCAAGAGCTTCTTCGACGTCCTCGAGGACGGTGCGCTCGCCGGGAAGCCGGTGCTCGTCGCCGCCACCGCGGGCACCGCGAGGCACTCGCTCGTCCTGGAGTTCGCGATGCGGCCGCTCTTCGCCTACCTCCGCGCCGTCGTCGTGCCGACGGCGGTCTTCGGGGCCGGCGAGGACTTCGCCAGCGCCGGGTCCGGCTCGCTCGCGGAGCGGGTGGACCGGGCGGGCCGCGAGCTCGCCGACCTCATGGTCGGCAGGCCGCCGACCGGTCCGGTCGACCCCTTCGACAACCCGACCCCCTTCGAGCAGCTGCTCTCCGGCGGCAGCTGACCTGCGGCGGCCCGCGGGCCGTCGGCGTCACGCGGAGGCGACCGTCGAGGGCCTGCGGGCCCAGGCGCGTCGGCGTCTCGGGGCAGTCGACGTCGTCCGGGTCTCGGCCCGGGCTGCGCGACGGGCCTCGCGGGTCAGCCGGCGCAGCTCGGCGCCTGCCTCCTGCTCCAGTCCGTGGAACCGCGCCAGGTAGGCGGTGGTGACGGGGTCGTGGGTGGGGTTCATCGCGGGGGTCCTCCTCGGTCGGGGTCGGCGCTGTGCCGACACCCTCGAGAATCCCGGTAAGACCCCGCCCGGACATCGGGCAGACTCCCTATCTTCGCCCTGCCTCGGGCCGGGCGACTGCCTAAGGCACCCCCGGTCCGACCTAGGACTTCCTGGCGGCGGCCTTGCCGCCCTTGCGACCGGCCTCCTTCTTCTGCGCGGTGGTGCCGCCCTGCTTCGAGCTGCTGCCCGAGCCGCTCTTCTTCCCGCCGCGGCTCGAGGCGCCCGGGGAGTTGGCGATCTTCGCGGCGCGCTCCTTGGACATCCCCTTGTCCTTGAGCGCTTCGTACTGCTTCTCGTTCTTGATGTTCGAAGGCATGGACACCCTCCTTCACCGAGTACGGTTCGTGCCGTCGACGTACCCGGGGGCCGTGTCCGCCATGCACCACGCTCAGGCGGGGTGCCCGGCCGCCACGTGACGTCGTACGTCGGACAGCGACAGCCGTTGCCGGCGCCGGGCGGCCAGCGTCGTCACCGCCAGCGCGGTGGCGCCCCAGACCAGCAGGGCCACTGCCGAGCCGACCGAGGACCCGACCCGGCCGCCCAGCGTGAGGTCGGCGATCCCGGCGGCTGCAAGCGACACCGGCAGGACGCCGCTGAGCGACTGGATGAGCGCGGGGGCTGTGTCGACCGGCACCAGGCCGCCGAGCGAGACCGCCTGCAGCACCGCGAACACGATCGAGACCATCCAGCCTCGCTTCGGGCCGAGGACCGCGACGAACGCCTGGTTCACCGCCGCGAACACCGCGGCAGGCACGAGCAGGAACAGTGCGACCGCCGCCGGCGACTCCATGACCACGTCGAAGAGCCCCAGGGCAACGAAGACGAACAGGCTCTGCACGAGCCCGATCACCACGGCCGGCCCCCACCCCGACAGGGCGACGCGGAACGGCGGGACCGGGGACGCGAGAGCGCGTGCCGGCAGCGCACGGCGGACCAGGTACGTGACGAACCCGCCGAGCCACAGCGCGAGCGCGACCACGCCCGGCGCGAGGCTGGTGGCGGCCGAGGGTGCCGCGTTGAGCCGGTCGGCGCCGCTGACGACGGGCCGGGCGACCGCGTTCGCCAGGTCCTTGCGCTCGTCCGGCCCCATCTCGGGGATCTGCTTCGCGCCCCGACCCAGGCCGTCCGCGAGCTTGCGCGAGCCGTTGCTGAGCCGCGAGGTGCCGCTCGCCACGCGGCTCGATCCGTCCGCGAGGCGAGCCGCCCCGTCGCTGGCCTCGGTGGCGCCGGACGCAAGCCGGCCGGCACCGGACCCGAGCCGGGAGGCACCGGCGGCAAGTCGTCCGGCACCGGTGCCGAGGTCGGAGACCCCGGCCACGAGCCGGTCGGTCCCGCCCGCGAGGCGCTCGGCGCCGCCCGACGCCCGGCCGATGGCGGAGACCAGCTGCGGGCTCGCGTCCGCGAGTCGGTCGGCCCCTTCCTCCATCTGGCGCGAGCCGGCGACCATCGCCGCGGCGTTCCCGTCGTCCGCGCCGACCGCCTGGACGGTGGCGGCACAGAGCCGCGCGTGGCTCCCGAGCAGGACCGGGTCGCTCTGGCAGGCCTGCTTCCAGCCTCGCAGCACCTGGGACCAGCCCTCGACGCCCTTGGCGAGCTGTCCGGCTCCGTCGGCGAGCTTGCGGGTCTGCTCCGGCAGCGGCCGGGTCCGGCCATGGAGCGTGTCGAGGCCTCCGGCCAGCTGCCCGGCGCCGTCAGCGAGCCGGTCCGCACCCGAGCGCAGCGTCCCGGCGCCCTCGGCGAGGCGGCGCGCGCCGTCGGACAGCTGCGTCGCCCCGCCCGCGAGGCGGCCCGCACCGCCGGAGAGCGTGTCCAGTCCTCCGGCGAGAGCCCCGGCGCCGTCGGTGAGCCGGGTGGTGCCCTCGCCCAGCCGGGCCGCGCCGTCCGCGAGCCGGTCCGCGCCCTTCCCCGCCCGGCCCAGGGAGGTCTTGAGCTCGCCGGTCCGGGCGTAGACGCCCTCGAGGAACGTGGCGGTGATCTGCTGGTTCAGCCGCGCCGCCGCCACGTCACCGATCTGGTCGCTCACGAGACCGACGAGGGCGCTGGCGGAGTCGTTGCTGCGCACGGTGATCTCGGCGGTCTCCGGGTCGTTCCGGGTCAGCCCGGCCACCGTCTCGGAGAAGGTCCTCGGGATGGTGATCACCGCGTAGTAGTCCCCCTGGCGCAGCCCTGCCGAGGCGTCCTCAGGTGTCGTCAGCCGCCAGTCGAGCGAGTGGTCCTCCGCCTTCCTCGGCGAGGTCAGCCCTGCGGCGAGCAGCCGGCCCGCGGCGATGATCTGCCGCTGCTCGCCCTTGCCCGTCGGCACCGGCTCGTCGAGGTTCACGACGGCCGCGGGCACGGCATCGATCCGGTCGACGCGGTCGCTGAGCGCCCACAGCACGAGAGCGCCGAAGAGCATGGGCAGCAGCGCCGTGGCCGCCACGACCCGGTTCAGGAGAAGTCGTCTCACAGGGATGCCTCCGTGGCAGCGGGGCGCGGTGCGCCCTCTGCGTGCAGGGTCAGGGTGCGCCAGGTCGCGGACCCGATGCCGAGGGGCTCCCTCGACGCTCCCGCGACGACGGTGACGCCCCGGGCTGCAAGGCTCGCGAGCAGGTCCCAGCGGCGGACCAGCTCGTCGTCGCTGGTGAACACGTCGACGTCGTCCACGACCACCAGCCGGGGCTCGTCGGAACGACGCCTGCCGGCTCGCGAGAGCCGCTCGACCCGCGGGAAGCGCTCGAACAGGTGGACACGCCTGCGGACGGCGGCGCTCTCCTGGGGCAGCACGC
Organism: Nocardioidaceae bacterium; assembly: GCA_035762105.1. GTDB lineage: Bacteria > Actinomycetota > Actinomycetes > Propionibacteriales > Nocardioidaceae > Nocardioides_C. Next base: position 18,671 of record DASTPU010000096.1, read on the forward strand.
GGTCGAGCACGACGAGGCGCCCTCCGGAGACGTCGAGCCGCCCGGCCACCGCGGCGAGCAGGGCACGACGGGCGAGCCGGTCGTCGGTGAGCACGACCAGCAGCTCGCCGGGCCGGACCACCGTGTCGACGTGCGCGAAGACCGCGGAGCCGTGCTCGTCGAGGAGGCTCACGTCCTCGGCCCGGACCGGCGCGGGGCCGTGCGCCCGGGTCCAGGCCTCGTGGTCGAGGTGGTGCTCGAGGCCGGCGCCCTCGACGTCCAGCACGGGCAGCCTCCGGTCGAGCCAGGCGGGCAGCCACCATGCGCGGTCGCCCAGGAGGGCCAGGACGGCGGGCACCAGGGTCATCCGCACGACGAACGCGTCGACGAAGACACCGACCGCGAGCCCGAGCGCGATCGGCTTGACCGCGGCGTCGCTGTCCGGCACGAACGCTGCGAAGACGCTGATCATGATCACCGCGGCAGCGGTGACCACCCGAGCGCTGGAGGTGAACCCCTTGTGCACCGCCCGCTGTGCGTCACCGCCGTGCACGTACTCCTCCCGCATCCGGGAGACCAGGAACACCTCGTAGTCCATGGCGAGCCCGAACAGGACACCCATCAGGATGATCGGCATGAACGAGATCACCGGTCCGACCCGGGACACGTTCATCGCCTCGGCGAGCCAGCCCCACTCGAACACCGCCGCCACCGCACCGAAGGAGGCGCCGACCGAGAGCAGGTAGCCGAGCGTCGCCTTGACCGGCACCGCGACCGACCGGAACACCACGGTGAGCAGGACCAGAGACAGACCGACCACCACCACGCCGAACGGCAGCAGCGCGCCGCGGAGCCGGTCGGAGACGTCGATGGCGACCGCGGTGTGGCCGGTGACCAGGAGGTCCTCGACGTCGTACTTCTGCTCGAGCCCGTCGGCCTGGCTCCGGATCTGACGGACGAGGTCAGCGGTGGCAGGGTCCGACTGCGCGGTCTCCGGGATGATCTGCACGATGCCGAGGTCTGCCTTGCGGTTCGGCGTCGACAGCGCGACCGCCTCGACGCCGTCGATCTTCACGATGTCCTTCGCCAGGCCGTCCATGACACCGAGCGGGTCGCGTGACCGGATGATGTCGACGGTCACCAGCAGGGGCGCGTTGTGGCCTGCGCCGTACGCCTGCGTGACCTTGTCGTAGGTGATGCGCTCGGTGCTTCCGGGCGGCGCGGTGCCGTTGTCGGGCAGCGCGAGGCCGAGGTCCCGCGCCGGGAGGGCGACGACCGCGAGAGCGACGACGACGAGCGCGACGGTGAGGGCGGGCAGCCGCGTGACGGCGGAGACCCAGCGAGCGCCGAGGGTGTGCGTCCGCCCCGCCTCCACGACGGCGTGCCGGGCGGCCCGTGAACCGGGCGGGGGCCGCAGCCGCTCGCCGGCGACGGCGAGCAGGGCAGGTACGACGGTCAGCGCGACGAGGACCGCGACGGCGACGGAGGCCGCCGCGGCGAACCCCATCACGGCGAGGAACGGGATGCGGGCGACGACGAGGCCGCTGAGCGCGATGACCACGGTCGCGCCGGCGAAGATCACCGCGCTCCCGGCGGTGGCGGACGCCCGGGCGATCGACTCCTCCACCGACATGCCGGAGACCAGCTGTCCCCGGTGACGCGAGACGATGAAGAGCGCGTAGTCGATGCCGACGGCGAGGCCGATCATGAGGGCGAGCGTCGGCGTCGAGCTGTTGATCCCGGTCACCGCGGCGACGGTCAGGATCCCCGCCATCGCGACCCCCACCCCGATCACCGCCGTCAGGATCGGCATGCCCGCCGCGAGCAGCGACCCGAAGGTCACCGCGAGCACGACGAGGGCGACGACCACGCCGAGCACCTCGGTGAGGCTCAGGTGGACGGTGGTCTCGGTGAAGATCGACCCGCCGAGGTCCACCCGCAGGTCGGAGCCGGGCGGGAGGCTCCTGGCCGCGTCGGTGATGTCGTCGAGGGTCTGCTCGCCGAGCTCCTCGAGAGGGAGGTCGAGCTGCACCTGGGAGAGCGCGTACCGGCCGTCCTCGGTGAGGGCCAGGTCGCGCTCCTCCGTGCCGAACGGGTCGGACGCGAGCACGACGTGGTCGACGGACTCCACCCGCTCCAGGACCTCTCGGATCTCGCGCCGATGGTCGCGGATGTCGTCGGGAGCCTCGAAGAGCACCTGCCCCGACGTCCCGGCGGCCTCGGGGAACTGTCGCTCCAGCACGTCGATGCCGGCCTGCGACTCCGTGCCGGGGATCGTCAGGTCGTCCTGGAGCTCGCCCCCGGCCAGGGCTGCGGCGAGCCCGGCACCGAGGAACACCACGAGCCAGGCGACGAGCACGAGCCCGGCGCGTCGGGCCATGAGCCGGCCGAGGCGGTAGAGGAGCGACGACATGGTTCGATACGCTAACGTATCCAATACGGATTCGTATCGAGTGGGAGGCTGTCATCCACGTCACACGCGGTCGCGGGCAGCGGCCGGGTCTAGGCTGAGCGCCGTGCCCCCGCCCCCTCGCCCGTCGCCGTCGCGGCGCCGGGAGAACACCCGCGCCCGGCTGCTGGAGGCCGCCCGCGAGGTCTTCGCGGAGAGGGGCATCCGCCGCGTCACCGTCGACGAGCTGGTCGGCGCAGCCGGGTTCACGCGCGGCGCGTTCTACTCGAACTTCTCGAGCATCGAGGAGCTGTTCCTCGCAGTCTTCGAGGACCAGGCCGGCCAGATGCTCGCCGCGGTGCGACAGGCGATCGAGTCCGTGCCCGAGGGCAGCTTCTCCCTCGACTCGATCGGCGTGATCCTCGAGAGCCTCAACCCGTTCGGCCGGCAGTGGTACCTGATCCACACCGAGTTCGTGCTGCTCGCCCTGCGCAACGAGGAGGCGCGAGCCGTGCTGGCCGACCACAGCCGCCGGTTCCGCGCCGAGCTCGTCGAGGTGATCGGGGACGTCCTGGCCCGGCTCGAGCGCCGCGCGACCATCCCGCTGGAGCAGGTCACCGAGACCTCGGTGGCGCTCTACATGCACAGCATCGCCCAGGAGCACCTCGGCGAGCAGACCCTCGGCCCCGACGAGCTCATCTACAGCGTGCTCCCCCGGCTGGTGCTCGGGCTCTCCGAGCCGATCGCCTGACGCCCTCTCTACGCCCTCCGCGCCCCGGGACGCATTGACCGACCCCGGAAACGTGGCCTATCCTCGTGTTCGTATCCCTAACATCTGTTCGTATACTGAACATCCCGAGCGACGCGAGGACCCACATGGCCGAGATGACGAGCCTCCGAGAGGCGGTGTCGGGGCTGATCCACCCCGGCGACACCGTCGCCCTCGAGGGCTTCACCCACCTGATCCCCACCGTGGCGGGGCACGAGATCATCCGGCAGGGCCTGCGCGACCTGACCCTCGTGCGGATGACCCCCGACCTGGTCTACGACCAGCTGATCGGGATGGGCGTCGCCCGCAAGCTGGTGTTCAGCTGGGGCGGCAACCCCGGGGTGGGCTCCCTGCACCGCTTCCGGGACGCCGTCGAGAACGGCTGGCCCACTCCCCTCGAGGTCGACGAGCACAGCCACGCCGGCATGGCCAACCGCTACGTCGCCGGCGCCTCGAACCTCCCCTTCGCGACCCTCCGCGGGTACCAGGGCAGCGGCCTCAGGGGCCGGAGCGAGACGATCAGCACCGTCACCTGCCCCTTCACCGGGGAGGAGCTCGCGGCCGTCGCCGCGCTCAACCCCGACGTCACGGTGGTCCACGCCCAGCGCGCCGACCGTGCCGGCAACGTCCAGCTCTGGGGCATCCTCGGCGTCCAGAAGGAGGCCGTGCTCGCCGCCAAGCGGGTGCTGGTCACCGTCGAGGAGGTCGTCGACGAGCTCGACGCGCGCCCCGGCGCGATCGTGCTTCCGTCGTGGGTCGTCTCCGCGGTGGCCGTCGTACCCGGCGGTGCGCACCCGTCGTACGCCAGCGGCTACACCACCCGGGACAACGCCTTCTACAGCGAGTGGGACGCGATCAGCCGCGACCGCGACACGTTCACCCGATGGATGGAGCAGCACGTGCTCGAGCCGGCAGGAGCAACCCGATGACCGCCACCGCACAGACCGCGGAGGTGACCTGGACCTCCGACGAGATGATGACCGTCGCCTCCGCGCGCGCCCTGGCCGAGGCCAGGACCTGCTTCGTGGGGATCGGCCTGCCGAGCACGGCGGCGAACCTGGCGCGGCTGACCGAGAACCCCGACCTCGTCCTCATCTACGAGTCCGGCACGATCGGCGCCAAGCCGTCGGTGCTGCCGCTGTCGATCGGTGACGGCGAGCTCGCCGACACCGCGGACGCGGTCGTGCCCGTGCCGGAGATCTTCAACTACTGGCTGCAGGCCGGACGCTGCGACGTCGGCTTCCTGGGCGCCGCCCAGGTGGACCGGTTCGCCAACATCAACACCACGACCATCCCGCGCGGCCAGGGGCAGCCGGACCTTCGCCTGCCCGGCGCGGGCGGAGCTCCCGAGATCGCGGCGCACGCCGGCAAGGTGCTGATCGTGGTCCGCCACAGCAAGCGGGTCTTCGTGGACGAGCTGGCGTTCGTCACCAGCGTCGGGTTCGGCAGCGGCCCCGGCGACCGGGAGCGGCTCGGCCTGCCGGGCGCCGGCCCGACCGAGGTGATCACCGACCTCGGTGTCATGGAGCCCGACGCCGAGACGCGCGAGCTCACCCTCGTCGCCACCCACGCGGGCGTTACCGTCGACCAGGTCCTCGCCGCGACCGGCTGGCCGCTGAAGGTCGCCGACGAGGTCGCCACGACCGCTTCACCCACGGACAATGAGCTGTCCGTTCTCCGCGATCTCCACGCACGCACCGAGGAGGCACACCGTGCAGGGTCATGAGGTATTCGTCGTCGACGCCGTCCGCACTCCCGTCGGCCGGCTCGGCGGCGCACTCGCCGGGGTCCGCCCCGACGACCTGGGCGCCGTCGTCATCAAGGCGCTCCTCGAGCGCAACCCCTCCCTCGACCCGGCGAGGGTCTCCGAGGTCTACTTCGGTGCCGCCAACCAGGCCGGCGAGGACAACCGCAACGTCGCCCGCATGTCCTCGCTCCTCGCGGGTCTACCGACCAGCGTGCCGGGCTCGACGCTGAACCGGCTCTGCGCCTCGGGCCTCGACGCGGTCGTCACCGCGTCCCGGGCGATCGCGGTCGGTGACGGCTCCATCTACATCGCGGGTGGCGTGGAGTCGATGACCCGCGCCCCCTGGGTGATGCCCAAGCCCGAGCGGGCCTTCCCCGCCGGCAACGCCGAGATGTACTCCACGACCCTCGGCTGGCGGATGGTGAACCCCGAGATGCCGGACGTGTGGACGGTGAGCCTCGGCGAGGGCACCGAGATGCTCGGCGAGAGGTACGGCGTCACCCGCGAGGCCGCCGACGAGTTCGCCGCGCGCAGCCAGACGCTCGCCGCCAAGGCGTGGGCCGGCGGCGCCTACGACAGGATGGTCGTCCAGGTGCCGGGCGCGCAGCTCGAGCGCGACGAGGGCATCCGTGAGGGTGTCTCCCCCGAGTCGCTGGCCAGGCTGAAGCCGGTCTTCCGCAGGGACGGCACGGTCACCGCCGGCAACGCCTCCCAGCTCTCCGACGGCGCGGCCGCGTTGCTGCTCGCCGACGCCAAGGGCGTCGAGGAGCTCGGGGTCGAGCCGCTCGCGCGGATCACGGCCACGGGCGTGGACGCGGTCGAGCCGCAGTTCTTCGGGATCGGTCCGGTCGAGGCTGTCCGACGCGCGCTGGCCAAGGCCGGCAAGGGCCTCGACGACGTCAGCGTGATGGAGCTCAACGAGGCGTTCGCCGCGCAGTCGCTCGCCTGCCTGTCGGAGTGGAAGGAGCTCGACCCCGAGCGCGTGAACCCGCTCGGCGGGGCGATCGCGATCGGCCACCCGCTCGGCTGCTCCGGCGCCCGTCTGGCCGGGGCGGTCGCCCACCAGCTCGCCGCGGCCGGCTCCGGGGTCGGCGTCGCGTCGCTGTGCATCGGCGTCGGTCAGGGCCTCGCCGTGACCATGGAGCGCTGACCGTGCCGACCGAGCTGCACCACGTCGTCTCGGGCGCCGAGGACGGCCCCGTCGTCCTCCTCGGGCCGAGCCTGGGCACCACGCTGGACATGTGGGACGACCTCGCGGAGTCGCTGTCCGGACGCTACCGCGTGGTGCGCTTCGACACCCGTGGCCACGGGAAGTCGCCGGTGCCGGCGGGCCCGTACACGGTGACCGAGCTCGTCCGGGACGTGCTCGCGCTGGCCGACTCCCTCGACGTCGACCGATTCGCCTACGTCGGGCTCTCCCTCGGGGGCCTCGTCGGCCAGGCGATCGCCGCGGACCACCCCGACCGAGTGTCGGCCCTGGTCCTGGCCTGCACCGGGCCGAGCTTCGGCGACCCGGCCACGTGGCGCGAGCGCGCCGACCGCGTCCGCGCCGAGGGGATGGGCTGGCTGGTCGAACCGACCAAGGGCCGCTGGTTCACCCCCGGCTTCATGGAGGAGCACCCCGACCGTGCCCAGCGGCTGCTCGACATGATCGCCTCGGTGGCGCCCGAGGGCTACGCGTCCTGCTGCGAGGCCATCGCCCAGGCGGACATGAGCCCCCGGCTCGGCGACATCGCCGCGCCCACCCGGGTCATCGTCGGTGCCGAGGACCCGGTGACGCCGCCGTCGGTCGGCCAGGTGCTGGTCGCCGGGATCCCCGACGCCGACCTGGTCGTGATCGAGGGCGCGTCGCACATCGCGAACGTCGCCGAGCCCGCGGCCTTCGACGCCGCGGTGCTCGAGCACCTCCGCCGTCACCTCTGACGTCCCGAGGTCCCGGTCAGCCGAGGCTGGTGCGCTCGATCGTGCGCAGCATGCGCCTCACCGAGAGAACATGCGCCCCGGTCCCGACGAGGAGGGCGCGGTAGAGGCGACCGTGCAGGCCCGGGAAGTGGGCGTACGAGCGGGCGCTCACCAGCGGCTTGGTGCTCTCGGCGAGGGAGTCGACGAAGCGGTGCAGCGCCGTCCACGCCTGGGATCGCGGAGCGGCGACGCGGATCCGGTGCTCGTCCATGAACGGCGGGTCGCCCTGACACTCTCCCGAGTTCCGTCGTTCGCTGCTCACGCGGCCCCCTCGAGTCCAGACTCGCCACCAGGCTGGTGGTCCGGCTGATCGTTGTCCACCGTACTTGGGGATCGGCTCGCCACGACTGCGTCCGACACGGATGTGGTGGCCGCTCAGGGGCGGCGCCTGTCCCGACGTTCACCGGGGATCCTGGGCAGGAGCTGCGTCTCCGCGTCAGGAGCCGGCTCGTCCGGTGACGGTCGGCCGGCCGACGGCCGGGGACCGGGGGTCCGGAGCGGGCGCGCCAGCCGCACCTGCCGCCGGACGCGCTCGTCGAGGTCCATCTCACGCAGCAGCCGCTTGACCGTCGACAGCACGACCGCGTGCAGCTCCACCAGGTCCGGACCCGCGCCGGCCATGAGCATCTCCTCGAGCCGGGCACGTGCCTCGTGGAGGCCCTCGAGCGCCTCGCGAAGAGCGTGCGGGTCCACGGGGCTCATGCCCTTGGCGACATCGGCCTCGTCGTGGACCAGCTGCCCGAACGCGTCGACACCGGAGGCCATCTCCCGGAATGTCTGCGCGAGCCCGAGCAGCACCAGCTCGGTGCTCTCGTCGCGCTCGCCGCCTTCGTCCTCGGACCACGCCAGCTGCTCCGACGCGTCCACCAACGCACGCAACATCCCGCGGATCGCGATCGCGGAGTGCTCCAGAGCCTCGAGGCCCTGGCGCAGGCCGGGACCGACGTTGGGTGTCCCGACGGCGCGGACGTTGAACCGGCGGCCCTGCTCCGCGTGGAGCAGGGCGGCTCCCACCTGCGGGATGTCGTGCGTGATCCGGCGCGCGTCCCCCAGCCAACCTCGCGCCGCCGACGTCAGCTCACCGCGGTTGGCCACCAGGTGCGCCAGCTCGTCCGCCGCGCGGTTCAGGAGCTCGCTGACCGAGTCCGCGAGCCCGTCGATCGCGTCGCCGGCGTCGGCACTCGCGACCTTGGGAGGGAACAGCAGGTTCGCGGCGATGCCCACGGCGGCACCGACCAGCGTCTCGGCGATGCGCTGCCAGGCGGCGGACTCCGCGCCGAGCGAGCCGACGCCGAGCACGAGCATGCCGCTGATCGCGACCTCGATCAGGTTCGACCGCAGCCGCAGCGCCTGGCCGATCGTGATCGAGACGAGGATGAGCAGGCCCAGGCTCCACCACTCCAGGGGGACGACGGAGGCGAACGCCACGGCGACGAAGACGCCGGACACCACGGCGACCACCCGGTCGAGGCCGCTGGCGAGCAGCGAGACCGGCGTGACCTGCACCACCAGCATGGCGGTCAGCGGCGCGAGCAACGGCTGTGTGCCCGGGAAGAACAGGCCCGCCACGACGTAGCTCGCGACCGCGGCGATCGTGATGCGCAGCGACCACAGCAGGGCAGCGCGGCCGTCCTTGCGGAGCCGCGTCAAACCGCGGGTGAGGCTGCCTGGCCACCAGTCGCGCATATCTCATCTTGCTCGACCCGACGGCGGACGCCCAGGCTCGGGGGCCACGGGCGGGTCATGTCACTGGCGTCTGCCAGTAGCGACGTGTAGCGTCGAGGTGCCGAGAGCTCTCGCGTCCAGCAGTCTGCAGGGCCGCTCACGGTTCACCACCAACTCGAGAACGCAGATCAAGCAGTGGTCGCGGCACCTCGGAAAGACACAGGTGCGACGCCATGTCGCTGATCGACCCCTCCTCAGCCCCCACCCCACGCCTCGGCGGAGACACCCTGACCCCGCCACGAGGCGACCACCCCGCAATGGACGCGCCGGACGGACTCACGGTCGACGTCGAGCGGGTGGGCGTCCACAGCGTCGTCACGGTCGCCGGTGAGCTCGACGTGGCCACCGCCCCGATGCTCAACGGAGTCCTCAGAGACGTCCTGGACGTGGCCGCTCCCTGCGTCGTCATGGACCTCGACCGGGTGAGCTTCATCGACTCCACCGGGTTGGGAGTTCTCGTCGCGGCCCATCGGCGCGCCGCCGGCGTGGCCGGCAAGCTCGTCCTGGTGTGCCACGACCCGCGCTGCCTCAAGGTCATCGAGATCACCGGGCTCACCCGCATCTTCACCTTCGCCCCCACCGTCGAGGCGGCCACGGACGCCGGCGCCGAAGCCTGACGGAACGACACCCCACCGCCTCGGCACACGAGCGCCCGGCACCTCCGCGAAGGAGGCGCCGGGCGCTCGTCGTACGACGGACTACTGCTCGAGCAGCGCCACGTCGGACGGGTGCGTGGCGAGCGGGGTGACCTCGATCCGCATGTAGGGGAACAGCGGCAGGTTCGACAGGATCTCGTGCATCCGGTCGTTGTCCGCCACGTCGAAGATGCTGAAGTTGGAGTACTCCCCCACGATCCGCCAGATGTGGGGCCACTCCCCGGACCGCTGCAGGTCGTGGGAGTAGGCCTTCTCCCTGGCGACCACGTCCGCGCGGGTTTCGGGGTCGAGGTCGTCGGGGATGTGCACGTCCATCCGCACGTGGAAGAGCATGGTGCCTCCTGCTCCAGGTCTCGTCGGTCAGGCCGGGTCGAGAACGAAGTCGTAGGTGACCTCGTCGCCCTTGCCCTCGGCTGCGGGCTTGAGGTCGAGCAGGAGCTCAGGCTTCACCGCCGAGGCGATGTCGTCGTCGTTGTGGGGGTCGCCGGGGAAGTACAGCTGGGTCGTGATCAGCTGGTGGCCCGGAGCCGAGACCTTGAGGTGCAGGTGCGCGGGACGCCACGCGTGCCAGCCCGCGGCGGCGATCAGCTTGCCGCAGGAGCCGTCGGTCGGGATCTGGTACGGCGCCGGCTGGACGGTGCTGATCTTGAAGCGGCCCTGCTCGTCGGTCACGACGGTGCCCCGGAGGTTCCACTCGGGAAGGCCAGGGGCGTACTGCGAGTAGAAACCGAGGGCGTCGGCGTGCCACATCTCGATCTTGGCACCGGGGAGCGGGTTGCCCTCGAGGTCGCGGACCTGTCCCTGGAAGAGCAGCGGGGTACCGGGCTCGTCCTCGCGCATCGGAAGGGTGCCCTCGCCCTGGAACTCGGGTGAGCCGGAGACGTAGTACGGACCCTCGATGGTGCCCTTGCTGCCCTGGCGGTTCTCGTTGGCCACCTCCTCGACCACGTGCTCGAGCCACACGTCGAGGAACAGCGGCCACTCGCCGTCCTTGCCGACCTGGATCAGCCACGCCTTGAGGATGTCGTACTCCTCATAGGTGACCTTGTACTCGCGCACCACATCGTGCAGCGCCTTCAGCGCCGCGGTCGCGACCTGGTCCACGCGCTCCTTGGGGATGTTCGCGCCGGCCTTGGCCTTCTGCTCGAAGCGCTCGGTCGCCTTGTTGCCGGACTCGGCCGCGGTGGCCTCGGTCTCGCTGAGCTGCTGGGTCATGATGGTTCTCCCTTGGGGGTTTTCCCTCCCGGTCCTGGTGGCACGGGAACTGTTGTGTGCTGAAGCCGGGGTCTCGGGGTCAGCGGTCCTGTCGGTAGTGGGCGAGCTTGTCCTCGTCGACGGTGACGCCCAGTCCGGCGCCCTCGCGGACTGCGAGGGTGCCGTCGGTGATCTGCAACGGCTCGGTCAGCAGGTCGTCGCTCATGTCGAGGAAGTTCGACAGCTCGCCTGCTCGCTGGGAGGTCAGCCGGAAGGCCGCACCGAAGACGACGGTGCACATCGACCCGAGCTGGCCGTCGATCTGGTTGCCCATGACCACCTCGAGCCCGAGGCCCTCGGCGAGGTGGTGCACGCGGGTGGAGTCGGTGAAGCCGGTCCGGGCGGTCTTGATGCTGACCGCGGTGGCGGAGCCGCCGAGCACCTCGCGGGTGACGTCGGCCGGCGTGGGTGCGCTCTCGTCGGCGACGAATGGTACGGCGGACCTCGCGACGAGCCACCGGCGGCCGAGCACGTCGTCGGCCGGGCACAGCTCCTCGGCCAGGGTGAGGCCGAGGTCGGCCATCTCGTCCATGGCACGGGCCGACTCCGAAGCGGTCCATCCGCGGTTGCCGTCGACGTAGAGCTCGACCTCGTCGCCGAGCCCCTCGCGCAGCGCTCGGACCACGGCCACGTCGAGGCCGTAGGGGCGGCGGCCGACCTTCACCTTGAACGTCGTGATGCCGTACTCGTCGCGCATCCGCTCGCCCTCGGCGACCATCGCGGCCGGGTCTGCGAACCCGAGCATGTGCGAGACCCGCATCCGGTCGGTGTAGCCGCCGAGGAGCGCGGTCACCGGCTGGCGCAGGGTCTGCCCGATCGCGTCCCAGGTCGCCATGTCGAGCGCGGACCTCGCGGCCGGGTTGCCGACGGTGCGGGACAACCGGGCACGCGCGGCCTCGCGGTCCAGCACCGAGGTGCCGACGACCTGGGGCGCGAAGATCTGCTCGATCACCGCGACGATCGACGCCTGGGTCTCGCCGTAGGTGAACGGTCGTGCGGGTGCCTCGGCCACGCCGACCACTCCGTCGTCGGTGTGGACCCGGACCAGGACGTGCTCGGCGACGTGGACCTCGCCGCTGGCGAAGCGCAACGGCTTGTTGTAGGGGATGGCGAACGGGATCGCCTCGACCTGGGTGATCTTCACTTACAGCACCTCGTCTTCGGCCGCAGCAGGGGGCACGGCGGCTTCGGGGGACGGGAACAGCCCGACGCGCTCCAAGGTGGCGAGCAGGCCCACCAGGAGCGGGTTGGTGTCGTCGGCCCGCCAGGCGAGCGCCAGGTCGACCGACTCGGCACCGTCGACCTCCCGGAAGACGACGCCGTCGAGGCCGGCCGCCTGGACCGACTCGGGGACCAGCGCGATGCCGAGGCCGCCGGCCACGAGGGCCAGTAGCACCGAGGTGCCGGCGACCTTGTGCTCGACCCGGGGGCTGAAGCCGGCGGTGAGGCAGCTGCGGTACACGGCGTCGTTGACCACGGAGCCTCCGGCCGCGTAGACCACGAACCCTTCGGGCCGCAGGTCGACCACCGCGAGGTCGGGCTCGTCCACCAGCCGGTGTCCGGCGGGCAGGGCGACGACGAGCCTCTCGTGGGCGATCGTGCGGGTCGCGATGCCCTCGTCGCGCACTGGCGGGCGGAGCACGCCGAGGTCGACGCGCGACTCGAGCAGCGCCTGCTCCTGGGCCGGGGTGAGGAGGTCGGAGTGGATCTCGAGCCCGACCTCCGGCAGCTCGCTCTTCACGACCTGCGCGATGCGCGGGAGGTAGCGGTAGGCGGCGGTCCCGGTGAAGGCGACACGCAGCACGCCGCTGCGGCCCGAGGCGATCCGCTGCGCCCGTCGTACCGCGTCGCCGATCGCGTCGAGGACGAGCTGGACGTCCCGGTGGAACGACTCCCCCGCCGGGGTCAGCGCGACCTGACGGGTCGTCCGGGTGAAGAGCGGGACCTCCATCTCGGCCTCGAGCTGGCGGATCGCCTGCGAGAGCGGCGGCTGCGCCATGTGCAGCCGCTCCGCGGCCCTTCCGAAGTGGCGGGTGTCCGCGACGGCGGCGAAGTAGCGCAGGTGGCGCAGCTCCATCGGGGTCCCCTCCTCGGCTGGTCGCGGCGGTGTTCGGGAGTCCGGCGCTGGTGGCCTGCGTCTATGGCGGGGCTCACACGGGGCCGGATTGATACAGGCTAGATCTGGATATTCGGTCAGCACAAACACCTGTTTTCGAGGGATTGATATCCCTGACGTCTCAGTCACCGCCTAGGTCAGACCTGGGAAAACGCCCGGTGTGACGGCCACCACGCGCTGTCAGGGTGGCCGTCATGCCCTGACCCCGACGGTTGCGGCACGAGCCACTCGGGACCAACTGGAGGACCCATGACCGAAACCCTGACCTCGCCGGACGCGGTCCGCGCCAAGCTCGCGGACGCCGTCGTGGAGGACCCCGACCGCGGCATCTACCGGGCCAAGCGACAGATCTTCACCGACGAGGAGATCTTCGAGCTCGAGATGAAGCACATCTTCGAGGGCAACTGGGTCTACCTCGCTCACGAGTCGCAGATCCCGAACGTGGGCGACTACTTCACGACCTTCATCGGCCGGCAGCCCGTCGTCATCACGCGCGACAAGGAGGGGAACCTCAACTGCCTGGTCAACGCGTGCAGCCACCGCGGCGCGATGCTGTGCCGACGCAAGACCGACAACCGCACGAACCTCACCTGCCCCTTCCACGGCTGGACGTTCAGCAACAACGGCAAGCTGCTCAAGGCCAAGGACGCCCGCAGCGGCGGCTACCCCGAGTCGTTCAACAAGGACGGCTCGCACGACCTGACCAAGGTGGTGCGCTTCGACAGCTACCGCGGCTTCCTGTTCGGCTCGCTGAACGCCGACGTCAAGCCGCTCGAGGAGCACCTCGGCGAGGCGACGCACGTGATCGACATGATCGTGGACCAGTCCCCCGAGGGCCTCGAGGTGCTCCGCGGTTCCTCGACCTACCACTACGACGGGAACTGGAAGGTCCAGGCGGAGAACGGCGCCGACGGCTACCACGTCTCGTCGACGCACTGGAACTACGCCGCGACCCAGGCCCGTCGTACCTCGGGCGAGTCCACCAACGAGACCAAGACCATGGACGCCGGCAAGTGGTCCAAGCAGCGCGGGGGCTTCTACTCCTTCGAGCACGGCCACCTGCTGCTTTGGACCGAGTGGGCCGACCCGACGAACCGGCCGCTGCACGAGAGGCGCGACGAGCTGGTCGAGAAGTACGGTGCGGACCGCGCCGACTGGATGATCGGTGTCTCCCGCAACCTGTGCCTCTACCCGAACGTCTACCTGATGGACCAGTTCTCCTCGCAGATCCGCCACTTCCGGCCGATCGCCGTGGACAAGACCGAGGTCACCATCTACTGCATCGCACCCAAGGGCGAGAGCGCCCAGGCGCGCGCGAACCGGATCCGGCAGTACGAGGACTTCTTCAACGCCACCGGCATGGCCACGCCCGACGACCTCGAGGAGTTCCGCTCCTGCCAGAAGACCTACCTGGCCACCGCGGCGCCGTGGAACGACATGAGCCGCGGCGCGGTGCACCAGATCGACGGCCCCGACGAGGACGCGAAGAAGCTCGGGATCAACCCGATCGCCAGCGGCGTGAAGGTCGAGGACGAGGGCCTCTATCCCATCCAGCACGGCTACTGGCTCGACCAGATGCGAAAGGCCGTCGACGCCGAGGAGGCAGCGCGATGAGCACGCTCACCACCGAGACGCGGACGACCGACCTCGCGCTGCTCGAGCGGGTCCGCCAGTTCCTCTACCGGGAGGCGCGGCACCTCGACGACCGGGAGTTCGAGAAGTGGATCGAGTGCTACCACCCCGATGCGGAGTTCTGGATGCCGGCGTGGGCCGACGACGACGAGCTCACGCGTGACCCGCAGTCGGAGATCTCACTGATCTACTACGCCAACCGCGGGGGTCTCGAGGACCGGGTGTTCCGGATCCGTACCGACCGGTCGAGCGCGACCAGCCTTCCCGAACCGCGCACCGGCCACAACATCAACAACGTGGAGATCGTGGAGCAGCGCGGCGACGTCGTGGACGTGCGCTTCAACTGGTTCACGCTCTACTACCGCTACCAGACCGTCGACCCGTACTTCGGCACCTCCTTCTACACCCTCGACCTCTCCGGCGTAGAGCCGGTGATCACGAGGAAGAAGGTCGTCCTGAAGAACGACTACGTCCACCACGTGGTGGACGTCTACCACGTCTGAGGAGGGCATCATGACCAGCTACCAGGTGGCCCTCGCGTTCGAGGACGGCATCACCCGCTTCATCACCTGCGACGACGACGAGACCGTGGCGGACGCCTCCTACCGGGCCAGGATCAACATCCCTCTCGACTGCCGCGACGGCGCGTGCGGGACGTGCAAGGCGCTGTGCGAGTCCGGCCGGTACGACGGGGGCGAGTACATCGACGAGGCGCTCACCGAGGACGAGGCCGCACAGGGGTACGCGCTGCCCTGCCAGATGGTCCCCGAGAGCGACCTCGTCCTGCAGATCCCGACCACCTCGGAGGTCGCGAAGACGGCGGCCGGCACCCACCGGGGCACGGTCACCGCCATCGACCGCCACTCCGACAGCACGGTCGGCTTCTCGGTCGCGTTGGAGAACCGCGCCGGTCTGGCGTTCCTGCCCGGCCAGTACGTCAACGTCGCGGTGCCCGGCACCGGCGTCACCCGGTCCTACTCGTTCGCCAACGCGCCGTCCGAAAACGAGGTCTCCTTCCTCGTCCGGGTCAACGAGCAGGGCGCGATGTCGGAGTACCTCCGCGACCGCGCCCAGGTCGGGGACAGCCTCGAGATGACCGGTCCGATGGGCAGCTTCTTCCTCCGCGAGCCGCAGCGCCCGGCGTTGTACCTCGCCGGTGGCACCGGCCTCGCACCGCTGCTGTCGATGCTGCGCAAGCAGCGCGAGGACGGCTTCGCCTACCCGGTGCACCTGGTGTACGGCGTCTCCCGGGACGACGACCTGGTCCACCTGGAGACCCTCGAGCAGCTCAGCTCCGAGGTCGCCGAGTTCACCTACGAGCACTGCGTCTCCGACCCGGCCAGCACCGCGCCGAGCAAGGGCTACGTGACCGGCCTCGTCCGGCCCGAGCACGTGCACGACGGCAACGTCGACGTGTACCTCTGCGGCCCGCCGGCCATGGTCGAGTCGGTGCGCGGCCACCTCGAGGCGGAGGGCATCACCCCGGCCGGCTTCTACTACGAGAAGTTCGCGCTGACGGGGACCCCCGAGAACGAGACCATCGAGGACGTCCCCGCTGAGGTGGCCGAGCCCGTGGCCGCGGACCCCACGTCGACCGAGGGGTACGAGATCGGCGAGGAGCACCCGGCCGTCGCGGAGTCGGACGCACAGTTCGACGCCCGGATGGCGCTCGAGCTCGGCGTGGTGGAGCTGACCGTCGGCCGGCTCACCCCTGAGCAGCTCGCGGAGTACCGCATCCTCGCGGAGGCGTCCTCGCCGTCGATCGACAGCGACCACCTCCTCGACGCGGCGGCGTTCACCGACACCAACGCCGCCTTCCACGACCACCTGTTCCGGTGCACCGGCAACGAGGTCCTGCTGGAGGCGTACCACCGGCTCGAGGTCACCCGGCTGATGACACAGGTGCTGCGCGACGGCGCGTGGGTCGACCAGCAGGTGCCGGCCGACCACGCCGAGCTGGTCGAGGCCTTCGAGCGCGGTGACCGCGAGGCCGCCCGTCGGATCGTCATCGAGCACAGCGAACGGGCGAAGACCACGATGCGCGCCGCTCTGGCTGCCCTGCCCGCCGGAGCGGTCCGGTGACCGGTCGGACGTACCCCGGCCGGTTCGCCGGCAAGGTCGCGGTCGTCACCGGCGCCGCCCAGGGGATCGGAGAGGCGGTGGCCCGCCGGCTCAGCGCGGAGTCGGCGTCCGTCGTACTCGTGGACCGCTCCGACATCGTTCACGACGTCGCGAAGTCACTGCTGGAGGAAGGCGGCGACGCGCACAGCGTCACCGCCGACCTCGAGCAGTACGACGGAGCCGAGGCGGTGGTCACCGCGGCGATGGAACGGCACGGACGGCTCGACGTGCTCGTCAACAACGTCGGCGGCACGATCTGGGCCAAGCCCTTCCAGCACTACACGACCGAGCAGATCACCGCCGAGGTCCAGCGCTCGCTGTTCCCGACGTTGTGGACCTGCCGGGCGGCGCTCCCCCATCTGATCGGGCAGGGCTCCGGCGTGATCGTCAACGTCTCCTCCGTCGCCACCCGCGGCGTCAACCGGGTGCCGTACGCGGCGGCCAAGGGCGGCGTCAACGCGATCACCGCGTCGCTGGCGCTCGAGGCTGCGCAGTACGGCGTACGCGTCGTCGCCACCGCGCCCGGCGGGACCGAGGCGCCCGAACGGCGGGTGGCCCGCGGGCCGTCCGCGCAGACCGACCAGGAACGCGCCTGGTACCAGCAGATCGTCGACCAGACGGTCGGCTCGTCGCTCATGAAGCGGTACGGCACGCTCGACGAGCAGGCCGCGGCCATCGTCTTCCTCGCCTCCGACGAGGCCTCCTACATCACCGGCACGGTCCTCCCCGTGGCCGGCGGCGACCTCGGCTGAGCCGAGGTCCCCCCAGCTCCCCCGCACCCACACAGAACCCCGACAGGAGCTGCCCCATGCCCCCATCCGCCCCCATCAGCACAGGCACGGCCGACCCGACCCACACACGAGCCTCCCGCTGGGTCGTGCTGATCGCCGCGGTCGCCCTGGTCTTCGACGGCTACGACCTCGTCGTCTACGGCACCGTCCTGCCCACCCTCCTCCGAGACCCGGACCAGATCGGCGCACTCAGCCCCGAGCAGGCCGGGGCGCTCGGCAGCTACGCGATGATCGGCGTCCTCGTCGGCGCGCTCACCGCCGGCGCCGTCGGCGACCATGTCGGCCGCCGCCGCGTGATGCTCGTGAACATCGCGTGGTTCTCGGTCGGCATGGCGCTGACCGCGATGACCGAGAGCATCGCCACCTTCGGCCTCTTCCGGTTCTTCACCGGGGTCGGCGTCGGCGCGCTCGTCGCGACCGCCGGCGCGCTGGTCGCGGAGTTCGCACCGGCCGGGAAGCGCAACCTCTACAACGCGATCGTCTACAGCGGTGTCCCCGCAGGCGGTGTGCTCGCGGCGCTCGTCGCGATGCTCGCCTCCGGCGCCATCGGCTGGCGTGGCCTGTTCTGGGTCGGCGCCCTGCCCATCGTGATCCTGCTGCCGCTGGCCATCGTGAAGCTCCCCGAGTCCCCGCACTGGCTCGCCGCCCGCTCCGCCGTACGCACCAGCGGACCGGCGACCGGCCGACCCAAGGTGGGCTTCGCGGCGCTGGCCACCCGCCGCTACGCACTCGCCACCGCCCTGCTCGGCTCGATGAGCTTCGCCGGTCTGCTGCTGACCTACGGCCTCAACACCTGGCTGCCGGAGATCATGGGCCAGAACGGCTACGGCACGGGCTACTCCCTGCTCTTCCTGCTGATCCTGAACCTCGGCGCGATCCTCGGTGGTCTCATCGCCTCGCGCAGCGCCGACCGGCTCGGCCCTCAGCGGGTCGTCGCCACGACCTTCACGCTGGCCGCCGTCGCGCTGGTGCTGCTGCCGCTGCAGCTGCCGTTCGCACTGCTCGCGCTGGGCGTCGCGGTGGCAGGTGTCGGGACCATCGGCACCCAGGTGCTGATCTACGGCTTCGTGTCCAACTACTACGAGACCGTCGCTCGGGCCGCGGGCGTCGCCTGGTGCGCCGGCTTCGGGCGGCTCGGCGGCATCGTCGGGCCGGTCATCGGCGGCCTGCTGGTCGGGGCCGGTGTCGGCGGGTCGACCGCGTTCACGATCTTCGCCGGGGTCGCGCTCGCCGGTGCGGTCGTCACGCTGCTGGTACCGCGCCGTGAGAGCGACCCGTTCACCGTGGACACGACGCCTCTCGCCGAGCCCGAGACCGCCGCGGCCGGGTCTACTGTGACCGGGTGACGAGGACCAGCCAGGTGCACGACGTCTCGGAATCGTTGGTGGGCCGCGCCCACGAGCTCGCGGAGCTCGAGGATGTCCTCGCGCTCGCGGCCGCGGGCCGGCCCACGGCGGTATTCGTCCAGGGGGAGCCCGGCTCGGGCAGGACGGCGCTGGTCGACAGCTGGCTCGGCCTCCACCCGGACCTGACCGTCCTGCGCAGCAGCGGTGTCTCCTGGGAGGCAGGCCGCCCGCTCGGCGTGCTTCGGCACCTGCTTCGGGGCCACGACCCGGACGACGTCGGCCGGACGCTCGCCCACCTGGGTGAGGCGGCGCCCGTGGTCCTCGTCGTGGACCACGCCGAGCACGCCGACGTGGAGTCGGTGCGGGTGCTCGCCTCCGCGGTGCGCTGGCTGCACGAGGTCCGGGTGCTGCTGGTCCTGGTCACCGACCTCGACGGCCGGGTGCCCGCGTCGATGCGCAGCACCTTCGCCGAGGTGGTCGCGCACCGGATCCTCCTGTCCGGCATCGATGCGCGGGCGGTCCAGCACCTCGCCGCCCGCACCGGCGTCCACCTCTCCCGGCCGACCGCCCACCGGCTCGTCGAGCACACCCGCGGCCGGCCCGGCGTGGTGGTCGAGCTGCTCCGCGAGTCCGGCCCCGCGTTGGGCAAGGGCGTCGCAGGACGGCTTCCGGCACCGCGCCGGGTCGTCGCGGAGACCGACGAGACCCTGGCCCGGCTGAGCAGCGACGCGCGGTCCGTGCTCGGTGCAGCCGCCGTGCTGGGACCCGACGCCCCGCTGGCGCACGTGACCGCCCTGTCCCGGGTGTCGGGCGCCGTCGCGGCCGTCGACGAGGCCGAGTCCGCCGGGCTGGTCCGCGTGGTCGACCTGGAGGGGCTGCCTGCCATCGGGTTCCCCGACCCTATGGTTCGCGCCGCCGTGTACGAGCTGCTCGGGCCGGCGGCACGCCACGAGCTGCACTGCCGAGCGGCCGAGACAGTGGACGACGAGGGCGACCGGCTCGACCACCGCGCCGCCGCCTCCCCCGGCCCCGACGCGGACCTGGCGTCCGAGCTCGTGGCCTTCGCCCGGCGGCGGGCCGGCGAAGGGGTGTGGGCGGACGTGGCCGACGCGATGATCAAGGCCAGCCGGCTCAGCCCCGACCGTGCCGACCGGGAGGAACGGCTCCTGCGCGGCATGGACGCCCTGGTCGCGGTCGGCGACCTGCCCCGGGCGATCGCCACCGCCCCCGACGTCGAGGGGCTGCGCGAGTCCGCGCTCCGCGACGCCGTGCTCGGCCACCTCGCCATCCTCCGCGGCCGGCCGAGCGAGGCGGAGGCGCTGCTCGACCGGGCCTGGGAGCTGGCCAACCCCGAACGCCATCCGGGCACGGCCGCGCTCATCTGCCAGCGCCGGGTGCTTCACTCCCTCGGCCGGTGGAACGGCGAGGCGATCATCGAGTGGTCCGACCGGGCCCGGGGGCTGGTGGAGCCGAGCCACCCGGCCGCGGTCGAGGCGATGGCGATCACCGGCCTGGGGCTGGCTGCCTCGGGTGAGGCCGCATCGGCCCGTGCGGCGTACTCAGGTCTGCGGCAGAGCGTCCACGAGGGCGTCCAGGTGCAGCGGTTCCGCATGGGGCAGGGCTGGCTCGACCTCGCCTCCGACTCCCCGTCCGCGGCTCGTCGCGAGCTGGAGAGCGCGGTGCCCGGCGACTCGAACGCCGGGTCGGTCCGGATCTCGCTGTGGGCCTGGGGGTGGCTGGCGAGGGCGCAGTTCGTGCTCGGCGACTGGGATGACGCGCTCGATGCCGTACGACGGGCGCGGATCCTGCTCGAGGAGTCCGAGCTCGACCTGCTCCGTCCCCTCGTGCACTGGACGGGCGCGCAGATCCACGCCCTGCGTGACGAGCCCGGACCTGCCGCCGAGCACGTCCGTCTAGGGCACGCCGACCTGCACCACTACGAGGTCATGGTGATCCCGGCCTGCCTGGCCAGGGCAGCCGTGGCCGAGACCACGCCGGACTACGCTGCCGTCGTCCGGGCGCTCCAGCCGCTGACCCAGCTCGACGGGCACGGGATCCACGAGCCCGGCTTCTGGCCGTGGCACGACGTCTACGCGAACGCCCTCGTGATGACCAACCGGGTCGACGAGGCCGATGCCTTCCTCACCCCGCACGAGGAGCTCGCGCGCGACCGCGGCCATCGCTCCGCGCAGGCCCGCACC
>DASTPU010000097.1:0-59640 GCA_035762105.1 Nocardioidaceae bacterium
ATGCCCCGCGCCAGGTGCGTCCCAGGCGACAACCGTGAAGTCGTCGGACAACGCCTCGATCTGCTTCCCCCAGGTAGACCGCCCGTCCCCGACGAACCCGTGGACGAGAGCGACCGGCGGCCCGCTACCCGAACGCTCATAGGCGATTCGCAACCCCTCGACCTCGACCTGGTCCACTCCCTCATGGTCGACCCGGACGACAAGTGATGGAAAGTCGCAGCGTCGCATCCGAGCCGGTCCTCACTTCAGGGGATTGACCAGCTCGGGCGGCCATCAGCGAGACTCGTGAAGAACAGGTGCCAACAGAGCGGAGGACGTGTCATGGCGGACAACGCAACACTCGTACGCAGTCTGTTCGATGCTTGGAACAACCGTGACTTCGACGCCGTTGCGCGCGACGTCGACGCCAACTGCACGATCGTCGACATGGGCAGCGGAAGGACTGTCCAGGGCCCGGACGGCTTCGTCGCCTTCAACACGGCGTTGTTCGAGGCGATGCCCGACGCGCAGTTCACTCTCGACCACCTCACCGCTCAGGGTGAAACGGTGGTCGTCGAGTACACCGGACGAGGCACCCACACCGGTGACCTCGTCCTGCCAGCGGGTACCGTCCCCGCGACCGGCCGCTCCATCACCGTGCACGTCTGCGAGATAGACGAGATCCGGAACGACAAGATCACGTCGGCGCGCGTCTACGTCGACTCAGGGGCAGTCATGGCCCAGCTCGGCATCACCGAACGGGTCGGTCTGACGCTGTAGAGCCCTACCTCTGCGAACGTCTTCACACACACCCGCCGAACTCAGCGACTGGCGGCCGGCTTCCGGGGCTTGGTGGAGGCCGGCTTCCGCTGACTGGGTACGGCGGCCTTCGTCTCGAGCTCCGCCTTCGCGGCTTTGATGTAGGACCGGCTCAGCCTCGGCACGGCGTAATCCATCAGGTTCCTCAGCGGCGGCACGGCCCAGAACGAGCGCTGGCGGTGCTCCATCGTGACCTTGGTGCCCGATCCCTCCGGTTCGAACGTGTACTCCCAGGTCCCCACCATCGCGTTCGAGGACTTCTCGGTGATGCGCTTGTTCGGCACGAAGTCGGTGACGACCTCGAAACCCGTGATCGGGATGCCGAACATCTTGACGCTCCAGCCGTAGTAGCTGCCGACACCCTCCTTTGTCATCTTCACCTCGTGCACCTTCATGTCACCGAACACAGGGGTGTCGACCTGGTTGTTGGGGTCCATGAAGAAGTCGAACACCGACTCGACCGGCGCGTCGATGTAGTAGCTCATCTTCGCAGCCATGACACTCATCTCCTTTGGCTCGTCACGGCCGAGTCACCGTCGAGACCAGTGGGCGAGACCAGTGGGAGCGGCCGGCTCGGCCTCCGTATGGCTCCAACTCCACGCTAGGCACCCCAAGCCGGACACGTGCAGAGGCCAAAGACCTTGCTGTGCCCATCGACCGCGGTGCGCGCATGCTGTGGCCGATCGGGGGCACGGAGACCGAGCTCGGCTCACTCCCCGCGCCGGGCTCCACGGACTCGCCCGAGGAGGACCCTGTGTCGTCGGTCTACGACTGGATCCTGGCGACCATGCGCCTCATCGGCGCGCCGGGCGTGGGCGTCGCGACCGCACTGGAGACGGTGTTCCCGCCGATCCCCTCCGAGGTCGTGCTCCCCCTCGCAGGTTTCACCGCGAGCCAGGGACACTACGGAGTGGTCTCCGCCGTGGTGTGGGCCACCGCAGGCTCGCTCGTCGGCGCGCTGGTGCTGTACTACGCCGGCGTGAGCTGGGGCGTCGAACGGCTCTGCAGGCTCGCCGAACGCATGCCTCTCGTCGGCTCCGAGGACGTGGAACGGTCGGTCGAGTGGTTCGACCGCCATGGACGCACCGCGGTCTTCTTCGGGAGGTTCGTGCCCGGGGTACGCAGCCTCGTCTCGATTCCGGCGGGAATCCACCGGATGCCGATCCTCCCGTTCGCCGCCTACACCACCGCCGGAAGCCTGCTGTGGAACGCGGCTTTGATCGGAGCCGGCTATGAGCTCGGCTCCCGGTGGCACGTGGTCGAGCGCTACGTGGGAGATGTCTCGAACGCCGTCTATCTCGTGCTCGCGACCGCCCTCGTCGTGTTCGTGGCCCGGCGTCTGCTGCGCAGGCCCTCCCCCAGCTCCCCTGCCACGGACCGGGCAGACAAGGCGGACGTCGACAGCTAGACGGACGACGCGACCAACCAGCACCGGGCCCTCGCCCTAGGATCTGTCCATGGCCGAGACGCAGCCCTCGCGGGAGGTCGTGCTGTCGCTTCCCTTCGTGGGCCTGTGGCTGGCGAGGGCATCGTCGTCCGGCTCCACGACGGCGAGGTCGATCACGTGGCGCGGCGGTCACAGCTGACACTGGTGCCGTACGCGTTGGGCCAGCCGGCACGGCTCCGCCAGGGAGCGGCTGCCATAGCGGGCAACCATGTGATCATCGCCCTGCGGGACAGCGGCACGTTCGCCGCCCTGGTCCATCTGCGCCGCGGCTCCGTCCGCGTGGCGATCGGCGACGAGGTGACCGCGGGGCAGCACGTCGCGGACTGTGGCAACTCCGGCAACTCGACCCAGCCGCACCTGCACGTGCAAGTCATGGACAGCGCAGACCTGTCCGTGGCTCGAGGAGTTCCGATGACGTTCCGCCGGTTTCGCGAACGGCCCCGCGGAGAGAGGCGGTTCCGGATCAGGGAGACCGGTCTCCCGGGTGAGGGTGCAGTCGTCGAACCGTTGCCCGTACCGGCAGCGGGCGGTGGCTCCGGGCCGATCCGGACGTAGAGCGTCCGGATTTCCCTCTACGATCACACCATCCCGAGGGCAGGAGCTTGACGATGGCCGAGGTCGTGCTGTTCCACCACGTGCAGGGGCTCACCGACGGAGTGCGCGCGTTCGCCGAGCAGCTCCGCGTTGCTGGGCACACCGTGCACACACCGGACCTGTTCGACGGCAGGCGACCCGCGACGATCGACGAAGGCCTCACGTACGCCCGACACCTGGGCGACGAGGTGATCAGCGAGCGCGCAGACCGTGCTGTGGCAGGCCTCCCGCAGGGTCTCGTGTACGCCGGCTTCTCCTTCGGTGCCGGGACGGCGCAGCGGCTTGCCCAGACCCGCCCCGGCGCGCGCGGCGCGCTGCTGTACGAGTCCTGCGTGCCGATCACCGGCGAGTGGGCGGTCGGGCCGTGGCCCGACGGGGTTCCGGTGCAGATCCACGGCATGGACCGAGACCCCTTCTTCGCGCTGGAAGGCGACATCGACGCCGCGCACGAGCTGGTCGAGACGGTCGGCCACGAGCTGGCCGAGCTGTTCCTCTACCCGGGTGACCGGCACCTGTTCACCGACAGCTCGCTGTCGTCTTACGACGCGGACGCTGCAGCACTCGCGGTGCAGCGGTCGCGGCAGTTCCTCGACCGGGTCGGCTGAGTCAGAGACGGAGCGGATCTCCATGACCAGGTACGTCATCGCACCAGACGTGGCCCTGCGCCTTGCCCACGACCGGGCCGTCATCGGCGACGATCACGAGCTCCTCGCTCCGACGCTTCTTCGCTCGCAGGTGCTGTCGCTGCTCTTCCGAGCAGTGAGCCGGGGTGAGCTGACCGAGAAGGAAGCCGAGCAACGGCTCGACTACGTGCGCGGGCTGCGGATCCGACTGCTCGGAGACCGCGTACTCCAGCGCGTCGCCTGGAAGGTCGCCGAGCAGCTCGGGTGGTCCGACACCTATGACGCCGAGTACGTGGCACTGACCCAGCTCCAGGCCGACGCGTTCATCACGCTCGACGGGCAGCTCGCCGATGCCGTGCACGACCTGGTGACGGTCGCGCCGGTCGAGGCACTTCGACGCTAGGGTCGAGCGCCATGGTCGCGTACCGTCTGACGAAGGACGAAGCCCGCCGGATCGCGATCCGCGCGCAGCTGCTCGACGCGCCGCGCCCGACAGACCTCGTAGACGTCGTCGACCGCCTCACCGTCCTGCAGATCGACCCCACTGCCGCGGTCGCACCGAGCGCCGACCTGGTCCTGTGGAGCCGACTCGGCCCGAGCTACGACCCGGCGGAGCTGACCAAGGCGATCGAGCACGACCGCACCCTCGTCGAGACCGTGGCCTACATCCGGTCGCCGCGCGACCTGCCGGCCGTCATCGCGGAGGTCCGTGACGCGGAGAACCATGGATTCACCACGGCGTGGCTCGAGAAGAACGCGCCGTTCCGCCGTGACATCCTCGCGCTGTTGGAGAAGGAGGGCCCGCTGCTCTCCCGCGACATCCCGGACACGAGCGTCGAGCCGTGGCCGTCGTCGGGCTGGACCAACAACCGCAACATCACGAGGATGCTGGAGTCCCTGGCCCTCCGCGGGCAGGTCGCCATCTCCGGCCGCAAGGGGCGACAGCGCTACTGGGACCTCCCCGAACGCGTCTACCCCGCCGACCTACCCACCCTCGACCTCGGGGCCGCCGTACGGCACCGCAACGAGCGTCGCCTCGCAGCACTCGGCATCGCCCGCTCGACCGGCCCGCAGATCCCGGGCGAGCCGCCCTACGTCGGCGACGCCGGCGAAGAGGCTGTGGTCGACGGCACGCCGGGGACGTGGCGCGTCCACGCCGCCTACGTCGGTCTCCCGTTCACCGGACGCACGGCGCTGCTCTCGCCCTTCGACCGGCTCGTCCACGACCGCGTCCGCGCCGAGCAGCTCTTCGGTTACGAGTACATCCTCGAGATGTACAAGCCCAAGGGCAAGCGCCGCTGGGGATACTTCGCCCTTCCCGTGCTCCACGACGACCGGCTCGTCGGCAAGCTCGACGCAACCGCCGATCGCAAGGCAGGCAAGCTCGTCGTCAACGCGATCCACGAGGACGTCCGGTTCACCAGGGCCATGGCCGCTGCGGTCCGCGCCGAGGTCGACGAGCTCGGCGCCTGGCTCGGCCTGGAGGTCACCGGCCTCTAGGACTGGGCCGTCGTGCGGCCCGGTGGTCGGCCCGTCATCGGCCCGGTCATCGGCCCGGTCATCGCCCCGGTGATCGGCCGGGCAACGTACGGTGTGCGGTGAAAGGGGGCACGATGGAGTGGTTGTTGCTCATCCTGGCCGGTGGCGGCGGGGCGTTCGCGGCACGGAGGCTGGCTGACCGTCGAGCGACCCATCGCGAGCGAAGAGAAGAGCTCGACGGCGTGCAGCGACTCGCGGACGAGGACGTCACGCTGTTCGGGGAACAGCTGCGACGTCTCGACGAGGAGGTCGGCGGGCGCCGGCTCGACACCGCGACCCGGACCGACTACCAGCAAGCGCTGGACGCCTACGAGGTGGCCCAACGTGAGGTCCCGCGTCTGCGCGACCCTGAGGAGGTCAGCAAGATCACCGACGTCCTCGCCACCGGGCGCTACGCCTTGGCTTGCGTCCAGGCCCGCGTGGCGGGCCGTGAGGTGCCGGCGTTGCGCGTGCCGTGCTTCTTCAACCCCCAGCACGGCCCCTCGGTCACCGACGTGGTCTGGACCCGGCCCGGCCGCGGGACCCGCACCGTTCCCGCGTGCGCCCAGGACGCGGCCCGCGTGGCTGCCCGCGAACAGCCCGAGCTGCGGATGGTGCGGATAGGGGCGCGGACCGTCCCGTACTGGGAGGCGGGCGCGGCGTACCTGCCCTACAGCCGCGGCTACTTTCCCGCTGTCGCGTACGGGACCGGCGCCGGCGGCCTCGGCTGGGCCTTCGACGCGCCACCCGACGCACACGGGCCGGGTGGCCACTCCGACCATGGTGGCGGCTCCGGCACGGGGATCAGCGACTCAGGCGGCTTCGGCGCCGACTTCAGCGCCGACTTCGGCGACGTGGGCGGGCAGTGAAGGACGCTAGGCTCGTTTCCGGACGTTCCACTTCCGGATCTGGGGGGAGCCATGAAGCCCGACGCGAGCCCCACAGCCCGCGCCCTTCTTGCTCTCGAGGTGCTGCAGGCCGGCCCGGGCGTCACCGCCGACCGGCTCGCTGACAAGCTCGGCGTCTCGGAACGCGCCGCCCGCCGGTACGTCGCCATCCTGCGTGAGGCGGGCATACCGATCGAGTCCGTGCGCGGGCCCTACGGCGGCTACCGGGTGGGCCGCGGACTGCGGCTGCCTCCCCTGATGTTCAGCGCCACCGAGGCTCTCGGTCTCGTCATGGCCGTGCTCGACGGCCACCACGATGCGAGTGACCCAGCGGACCCGGTGGGCAGCGCCCTCGGCAAGATCGTGCGGGCCCTCCCGGAGCCGGTCGCCGCCCAGGCCGACGCTGTCCGCAGGGCGACGGCGCCGGCGCCGGACCGCGCCGCCGCCCGTCCCGACCCCGGCACCACCGCCGCGCTCGTGCAGGCCTGTTCGGACCACCGGTCGCTGCGTCTGGACTACTGCTCGGAGGCCGGGTCCGAGTGGCTCGTGGACGTCGACCCGTGGGCGGTCGTCGTCCGTCACGGCCGGTGGTACCTGCTGTGTCGGGCCCGCGCCAAGGACGCCCTGCGGGCATACCGGATAGACCGGGTCCGCAGGGTGGAGCCCCTCGACGGCACCTTCATCCCACCGGCCGGCCTCGACCCGGTCGCCGCCCTCGAGGAGCATCTCGCGGTCGGGTGGGAGTACGACACCGAGGTCGTCATCGACGCGCCCTTCGACGCCGTGGCCCGTTGTCTGCCCCGGACCCTCGGACGGCTCGAGCCGGTCGACGCCGGCACCACGCGCCTGGTCGGCAGCACCAGCAACCCCCGGTGGTACGTCGAGCAGCTCGCCGCGGTCCCGGCGCCGTACCGGATCGTCGCCCCTCGCGAGGTGCAGGAAGCCGCGCGCGTGCTCGGCCAGCGCCTCCTGGCGGCGGCCGGGGAGACACCACGTGGCCCGGAACGGCGCGGCGACAACGCCCACGACCGGATCGGCTGAAGAAGCCACCCGAACTGCCCGATTGGGGACCTCCGCTGCGGTCCACGGGGCGTCCGCCTCTGACGAACCTCGCACTCCTCGCAAGACACTGGAAGTGCCTGAAAGGAGCAGGCCATGAGGTACCCCATCCGCAGGCTGTTGGCCGTAGTGGCGGCGGCCATCCTCTGCCTGTCGCCTATCGCATTCGCCACAGCAGTCAACGCTGACGTCCATGTCGACGTCGGCTACGCACGAGATGGGGGCGTGCAGCTCGACGACGAGGTCGACATCGGCCGGGCACGCAACGAGATCGTCGTGCCGGAGCCCGACATCGGCCGCGCACGGAACGAGATCGTGACGCCCGAGGTCGACGTGGGCCGGGCCCGCAACGAGATCGTGGTGCCCGTGCAGACACCCGTGCCGACCGCACCGAGCGACACCGGCATCGACGCGGAGACCTGGACCGTGATCGCTCTGTCCGGAGTCTTCGCGCTGGCGGTCCTCGGCAGCGTGCTGATCGTCCGTCGGCGTCACCACCACGGCGGCCACCTGGCGCACCCGGCCTGACCGGTCGCGCCGGACCGTCCTCGGCCCCCGCGGGAGACCACGGGGGCCTTGCTGTGTCCGCGGCGCACCGGGCTGACGCCGACCCTCAGACCTCGACCCATTCGGTGCCCGCCGAGGTGGGCCGCAGCTCT
Source organism: Nocardioidaceae bacterium (assembly GCA_035762105.1). Classification (GTDB taxonomy): domain Bacteria; phylum Actinomycetota; class Actinomycetes; order Propionibacteriales; family Nocardioidaceae; genus Nocardioides_C. Next base: position 7,586 of record DASTPU010000097.1, read on the forward strand.
CCCCCGGTGAGCTCGGCGAGGCGACGCGCCAGCTGGTCCGACTCCCCTGCCGGTACGGCGAGGTGGAGCGTCGCGGCGGCGCCGTAGTCCACACCGAGCACCGCCACCCCGTAGGCCCGCAGCGCGTTCTCGAGCTTCCCCGCGTCGGCGTGAGGAACTTCGACGACGTATCGCTCGAGCAGTCGGCGCTCCCGGGAGCCGGCTGCGTCGAGACCGGCTCGCACGGCGTCGGTGTAGGCGCGGACCAGCCCGCCCGCCCCGAGCAGGACGCCGCCGAAGTACCGTGTCACGACCGCGACGACGTCTGAGAGGCCACGACCGCGCAGCACCTCGAGCATCGGGGCGCCGGCCGTGCCCGAGGGCTCACCGTCGTCGCTGGAGCGTTGCACGTCACCGTCCGGCCCGAGCACGAACGCGGAGCAGTGGTGCCGTGCGTCCCAGTACCTCTTGCGCTCCTCCTCGACGACCGCACGCGCCGCCTCCTCGGAGTCCACCCGCTCGATGCGGCAGATGAAGCGCGACCGCTTCACCTCGGTCTCCGCGCGTCCGGGACCGGCGACGGTCAGGTAGGAGGTGGTCACCAGAGCCTGCCGAGGACGTCGGACCCGATCTTGACGATGAAGGCGCAGACCACGATCACGAAGACGACGCGGACGAACCCGCCGCCCTTGGCGACAGCGGTGCGGGCACCCACGTACCCGCCGATCAGGTTGCATGCACCCATGACGAGGCCGACCTTCCACAGCACGGCGCCCTGCGGGACGAAGACGACCAGCGCCGCGACGTTGGTTGCCCAGTTGGCCATGCGCGCCTTCGCCGAGGCCTCGAGGAAGTTGTAGCCGAGCAGGCCGACCAGCGTGAACACGAAGAACGACCCGGTGCCCGGCCCGAGTGCGCCGTCGTAGAACCCGATCACGAGACCAGCGGCCATGGCCGCGAGCGTGTGGCGGTGGCCCGCGAAACGCAGCGTGGTGATCTCCCCGATCGACGGCTTGAGCAGGACGTACCCGCCGACGAGCACGAGCACCACGAGGACGATCGGCTCGAAGGCCTCCTTGGGAATGTGCGAGGCCACGACCGCACCTGCGAGCGAGCCGGCGAAGGCCAGCACCATGAGGGGGATGAACGTCCGCGGGTCCGGCCCGACCCGGCGGTAGTAGGTCACCGAGCTGACCGTCGTACCCATCACCGAGCCGAGCTTGTTGGTCGCCAGGATCTGCACCGGCGCGGCACCCGGCAGACCGACCACGAGGGCGGGCAGCTGGATCAGGCCGCCACCGCCGACGACCGCGTCGACCCAGCCGGCGAGGAGACCTGCGAGACCGAGCAGCACGAAGGTCCACAGCGACGGGTCGTCCACCCAGGCACCCTAGCCGCCGAGGTACGACGCACCGCCGCGGCCCGCCCACCCAGGGCGCGGCCTACCTCAGAGGCCGCGGCACTGGTCCTCCTTGTCGCCCTGCACCTGGTTGTTGTCCCCGACAGGTGCGGGGTCGTTGCTCTTGCACTGCAGGTTGCCGTCGACCCGTGTCCCCCGCAGGGTGCAGGGTGCGAGCTTCTTCATGGGTGCACCTGCTTCCTGATGTCGGGCTCTGGCCTTGGTACGAGTCTGCGCCGCCCGGGTGAGGCACCCACGAGCCCGAGGTGAGAGCACTCTCATCCCCGCCCACACCCAACCCACCTCGTTTCAGCAAAGGTTCAGCCAGCCGTCCCTACCCTGAGGTGACGCGGCAACCCCGGTACCCGCACTGGGAGGAACGATGGGCGTCATCGAGGGACCCACCGAAGCGGTGCCCGCACCCGCCGACAGCACCGTTCGGGCCGCCATCGAGGCCCACGGCCTGCACAAGGCCTACCGAGACCGGCTGGCCGTCAGCTCGATCGACCTCGAGGTCGCACCTGGCACGATCCTCGGTCTCCTCGGGCCGAACGGCGCCGGGAAGACGACGCTGATCCGGATGCTCTCGACCGTGCTGACCCCCGATGAGGGGTCCTTCGCCGTAGCCGGTGCTGCGCACACCGAGCCCGAGCTGGTCCGGCAACGGGTCGGGGTGCTGCCCGAGAGCCCCGGCTACCCGCGCAACCAGACCTGCGCCGAGTGGCTGGGCTACCACGCCCGGCTGTACGGCGCCTCCCGGAACGACGCCCGGGCCACCGCCGAGCACCTCCTCTCCGAGGTCGGGCTGAACGAGCGCAGCGGGTCGCTGATCGCCGGGCTGAGCCGCGGCATGCGCCAACGGCTCGGCATCGCCCGCGCGCTCGTGAACGACCCGATCGTGGTCTTCCTCGACGAACCCACCCTCGGGCTCGACCCGCTGGGACAGCGTCAGGTCCTGGACCTGGTGCAGCGGATCGCGCGCGACCGCGGGGTGACAGTCGTGCTGAGCACCCATGTCCTCGGCGAGGTCGAGCTCGCCTGCAACCGCGTGGTGATCCTCAACCGGGGCCGCGTGGTCGCCGACGGGACCGTGGCCGAGGTGGTCCGACAGGCAGCGGCGGCCCGGCAGGCGGTGGTGAAGGTGCCGCCCTACCTTCGCACCGTCGCCGTCGGCGCACTCAGCGCCCACGACCTCGTGGCCGTCGACATCACCCACGACGGGCAGCCCGACGAGATCACCCTGCAGTTCCCGGGCGACGAGCTCCCCGAGCAGTCCTCCGCCCTGGCGCTGCGCTGCCTGCTGGACGCCGGCGTACCGGTCCTCGGGCTCTCCGTCGAGGGCGGCCGGCTCAGTGACGCCTTCCTCGCCGTCACGCGCGGGAGCGACGATGGCTAGCGGCACGGCGTCGGCCCAGGTGACCGAGCGGGTCGACGAGCGTAGGTCAGGCGCGTGGACCGTGGTCGCGGCACAGGAGCTGCGGGACCTGTGGCTGTCCGGCAAGGGGCTGGCGATGATGCTGGCGTACACGGTGCTGCTCAGCATCAGCACGTACCTGATCGCGACCAACCAGGAGCTCAACTTCCTCGAGCAGCGCGAGGCGGTCAGCCTGACCCTGAAGATCGCGGTGGCGGTCGGCGGACTGCTCGTCGTCCTGGTCGCCGCGGACGCGATCAGCGGGGAGCGTGAACGCGGGACGCTGGAGACGCTGCTCCTCACGCCCGCATCCCGGCGGTCCATCCTCGTCGGCAAGGGCGTCGCGGCGTTCTCGCTGTGGCTGGGAGCCTTCGCCTTCGCGGTGCCCTACATCTGGTGGATCGGCCGCGACGTGGGCACGTTCGGCAAGGCGGTGGTCGGCGGCTTCGCCGTCGGCACGCTCCTCGCGCTCACGCTCACGGGCATCGGCCTGCTGGTCACGACCTTCTCCCAGTCCAACGGGCTGAGCCTGGCTGTCAGCTTCTTCGTCCTGCTCGCGATGTTCGCACCCAACCAGATGCCGGCGGAGTCCACGCGTGGCTGGGCCGGTGAGCTGCTGCTGCGGGTGGACCCGTTCTCAGCGGGGCTCCTCTACTTGGAGCGCTTGGTCCTCAACGCCCACTCGCTGTCCCAGGACCTGTCGCTGCTCGTCGTACCGGCCGTCCTGGCCGTGGCCGTGCCGGCGGTGGCGTTCGTCGTCGGCGGCCGTCTCAGCCTCCTGCCCAGGAGCGGGTCATGAGCCGGGCAGTCAGGGCTCTGCTCACCGGCGCCCTCCTGCTGGCGCTGCAGACCACGGCCTGGCTCCCGGCTTCGGGACAGCCGGTCGCACTCGCGGCCGGCGAAGACATCATGGTCCAGCTCGACGAGAACAAGCTGGATGTGGGGCCCGGCGAGAAGCTCTCCTTCGTCTCTACCGTCCGGAACGAAGGTGACGCCACGCTCGACGGGTACGTCGCACACCTCAACATCCTCACCACCGACGAGGACGTGTACGTCGACCCCGAGGACTGGTCGCCGGAGCGGACGCAGTACCTCGAGCCGCTCGCCGCCGGAGACGCCACCGAGCTGACCTGGTCGGTGCAGGCGGTGACCAGCGGGCCCCTCATCCTCTACGTGTCCGTGACGAGCCCCGACAGCGGCTCGGTCGTGTCGAGCGGACCGCTGAACCTCGACGTCCACGGCCAGCGGGTCGTCGACTCCGCGGGCGTCATGCCACTGGTGCTCTGGACCCCCGCGAGCGTCCTCCTGCTGCTCGGCGTGGTCCTCACACGCAAACGCAGACACCGTTGAGAAACCTGCACGACGACCCCGGAGGTGGAGCATGCTTGATCGGGTGACCTTGTGGCCGGCGGCGGCCGCCCTGCTCTGCCTCATGGGGGCAGCGTGCACCAACAGCGAGTCCCAGGCGGAGAACCGGTCCGCCCCGACGCCGTCTCGGGACGGCGACGGCGCGACGGTCTCCGCCGAGGACTACAGCCGCGACCTCTTCGGGAGCTCCGCGAAGGTGGACCACCGCTGGTACCCGCTGCAGCCCGGTCACCGGCTGGACTACCGCGGCAGCTCCCTCGACGAGGGGGAGCGGCTGCACCACGGTGTGACGATCATCGTCACCGACCTGACCAAGGTGATCGACGGTGTGGAGAACGTGGTCGTCTGGGAGCGGGACTACACCGACGGCGAGCTCGTCGAGACCGAGCTGGCGCTGTTCGCCCAGGACAAGGACGGCAACATCTGGCACATGGGCGAGTACCCCGAGGAGTGGGAGGAGGGCGAGTTCGTGGTCGCCCCGGCCTGGGTCCACGGGATCGCGGGCGCGACCGCCGGAGTGACCATCCCCGCCCGGCCCACGGAGGGCACGCCCGGCTACGCCCAGGGCTATGCGCCTCCCCCGATCAGCTGGGTCGACCACGGCCGCGTGTTCCAGACCGACGCACGGACCTGTGTGCCCGAGGACTGCTACGCCGACGTGGTGGTGATCGAGGAGTACGAGCCCAACATCAAGCAGGCTTTCCAGGACAAGTACTACGCGCCTGGTGTCGGCGTGGTCCGCGTCGGTTGGCGTGGCAAGAACGACGAGTCCAAGGAGGTCCTCGAGCTCGTCGACTTCCGGACCCTGTCGGACGAGGAGTTGGCGGACGTACGCGCCGACGCGCTCGCGCTCGAGGAGCGGGCGTACCGGATCAGCCAGGACGTCTGGGCGAAGACGCCACGGGCCCAGGCGCCGGCCCCCTGAACCGGCGCGGGCCAGGGCCCCGCGGCCAGTCAGTCCGCTCGGGGCAGCTCGACCACGAACCGCGCGCCCGACCCGTCCTGGTCACGGATCTCGACCGTGCCGTCGTGACGCGTGACGATGTCGCGCACGATCGCCAGCCCCAGCCCGGAGCCCCCCGCGTCCCGCGACCGTGCCTCGTCCAGCCTGGTGAACCGCTCGAACACGACCTCGCGGTGCTCCGGAGCGATGCCCGGGCCGTCGTCGGCGACGACCAGCTCGCTCACGCCGTCCCTCTCCCTCAGCTCGTACGTGACGCGACCGGCGGCGTGACGCTCGGCGTTGCTCGAGAGGTTGCGGATCACCCGCGCCAGCTGCTCGGGGGCACCCACCGTCCGGGCCGCCGACACCGCGCTCACGTCCACGGCGACGACGCCGCGCTCCTTCAGCCGTTGTGCCTCCTCGAGCACGAGGTCGTCGAGGTCGACCGGCTCGTGCGTAACCTCTCTGGACCCGGACTCCGACCGCGCGAGGAAGAGCAGGTCGTCGACCAGCTTCTGGAGCTCGACCGTGTCTGTGAGCAGGTCGCGGTTCAGCCTCGCGGGGTCCGCCGAGCCAGGGTGCGCGACTGCGACCTCCAGGCTGGAGCGCAGCCGCGTCACGGGGCCGCGCAGCTCGTGTGAGGCGTCGGCCACGAACTTCCGCTGCCTGTCTGTCGCCTCCGCGACCCGGTCCAGCATCTCGTTCATCGTGCTGGCCAGGCGGCCGATCTCGTCGTCCCCGGGCGGTACCGGCACCCGCCGGTGCAGCTCGTGACCCTCGATGCTCGCCACCTCGCTGCGGATGCTCTCGACCGGGCGGAGCACCCGGCCGGTCAGCCACCACACGAGGAGCGCGAGGAGACCTGTGGTCACCGGGATGGCGACGGCCAGCGACGCGACGAGGATGCTGACGCTCTCGGCCACGTCGTCGAGGTTCTTGGCGACGAGCAGGGTCAGCCCGCGCCTGCCGTCCAGGGTGCGGGCGAGCACCCGGAACTCGCCGTTGCTGAGCGCGATCCCCTCCACGGTCTGCAGCGAGTCCTCGTCGTCCCCAGGCGCCGGTGCCACCGCCGCCGGCAGACCCGCGGCGTTGTCGCTGACCGCGACGACACTGCCGTCGACGGCCAGCAGCTGGAGGAAGGAGTCCTCGGGATCCCCCTCGTCAGGCAGTCGCGTCCCGAAGACGCCGCGTACGACGTCGCGCTCGATGTTGTCCGCGCGCTGGATGAGCGCCTCGTCGATGCTGTGGACGAGCACCCTCTCCTGCGTCGCGACCAGGCCGAACGCGCTGAGGACGAGGACCAGAGCCACGAGCCCGGTCGCAGTCAGCGTCACCTGGGACCGGACGGTCCGCGGGCGCATCCTCCGCCAGCGGCTCTGCTCAGCCGTCATGGCTGGCCAGCCGGTACCCGGCGCCGCGCACGGTCTCCAGGTCGTGCCTGCCGAACGGCTCGTCGACCTTCCGACGCAGCCGGCGCATGTAGACCTCGACGATGTTCGGGTCGCCCTGGAAGTCGTACTCCCACACGCCGTCCAGGATCTCGTACTTCGGGACCACGACGTCGACCCGGCGCATGAGGTACTGGAGCACGGCGAACTCGCGAGCGGTCAGCGAGATCTCCACGTCGCCGCGCCAGCACCGGTGCCGTGCGGAGTCGAGCCGCAGGTCGCCGACCGAGATGGGCGCCGGGGCCCCGCCCACTGTGCGGCGTAGCAGCGCGCGGACGTGCGCGGTGAGCACCGGGAAGGAGAACGGCTTGGTGAGGAAGTCGTCGGCTCCGGTGTCGAGCGCCTGGGTCTGGTCGGGCACGCCGTCCCGGGCGGTGAGCACGAGGATCGGCGTCCAGTTGCCGCCCTCACGGAGTGCCCGGCAGATCTCGTAGCCGTTGTAGCCCGGCAGCATCAGGTCCAGGATCATCAGGTCGTAGCGGTACTCGGTGGCCCGCCACAGCCCCTCGGTGCCATCCAGGGACACGTCGACGGTGAAGCCCTCGGCGTCCAGGCCGCGCTTGACCGCAGCCGCGATCTTCTTGTCGTCCTCGACGAGAAGGATCTTCATGTCCCCGCCCTCAACGCCTCCACGGGCTCGAGCCCCGCCGCCCGCAGCGCGGGGTAGAGACCGGCCAACAGACCGGTGACCGCTCCGACCACCGGCGCCAGCAGGGGAACCGCCGGGCTGATCACCGGAGTCCAGGTCTGGTAGGCAGCGACCCCCGCCACGACCAGCATCCCGGCGCTCGCGCCCAGCACTCCCCCCACAGCCCCCATGGTGGCACTCTCGAGCAGGAACTGGCTCGCAATATGGTGACGGGCCGCCCCGAGGGCACGCCGGAGGCCGATCTCGCCCGTCCGCTCCATGACCGAGACCAGCGTGACGTTGGCGATCCCGATGGCGCCGACAAGGAGCGAGACACCACCGAGCATGAGGAAGAGCAGGTTCAGGTCACTCTCGATGCCGGCCCGGACCGGCTGCGGCTGCTCGGGCGAGGCGACCTTGAGGCCGTTGCGGAGGTCCGGCCTCAGCACCAGCGGGACCTGCCGGGACAGCATCGCGGCCGCGCCGACCTGGGTCTCGACCACGACCGACTCCGGCGCCGGGAGGCGGTAGAGCTCCCGGGCGGTGCCCTCCGGGATGATGACCGAGCTGAGCAGGTCATGCTTGCGCTCGACGGACTCGAGCACGCCGATCACGACGAAGACGTCGTCGCCGATGCTGATCGAGCGCAGGCCGTCGATACGGTCGACACCGAGCTGCCGCGCGGCGTTCGGCCCGAGTACGACGACATGGTCCGCCCGCCGGGAGTGGCCGAGGTCCAGGAGCCGCCCCTCACGGAGCCGGGCACGGACCGCCGTGAACAGCCCCGGTGACGCGGCTTCGACGGGCAGCTTGAACGCCGACCGGTTCCGCGGGTCCTCGACGGGTGCTCCCCGCACCAGCTGTCCCCGCACGTCGACCGCGCTCAAGGTGCCCGCGGCGACCACCCCGTTGAGCCGCTCGAGGCGTCGGCCGGATGCCCAGGGCAGGGCGGTGGACGTCCTGCCCTCCAGGGTCGGGAGCGACGACACCGTGATCTCCGTGGCGGCGAGCTCGTCGAACCGGCCGATGATCTGCCGGCTGGCGGTCTGCGAGAGGCCGAGAGTGGCCACGAGAGCAGCCAGGCCGATCGTGGTGCCGAGCACCGTCAGCAGCATCCGTCCGGGTCGCGCGAACATGCCCGCGAACGCCTCGAACAGCACGTCCCGCGTCGACATACGCGAGGCGGAGGGCGTCTCGGTGCCCTTCACCCGGCCGTTGTGCCCGCTCACACCGCCTCCTGGATCAGCCCGTCCGCGATGTGCACCGTGCGCTCCGACCACCCGGCGACGCCCGGGTCGTGGGTGATCACGATGATCGTCAGGCCGAGGGCGGAGAGCTCACCGAGCAGGCTCAGGATCGCCGTCGTGGTGCGGGAGTCGAGGTTGCCGGTCGGCTCGTCGCACAACAACAGGCGGGGGCGGTTCACGGTCGCACGGGCGATGGCGACCCGCTGCCGCTGACCGCCGGAGAGCTGGGTCGGCAACGCGTCGGCCCGGTCGCCGACGCCCACAGCGTCGAGCGCGTGGCGGGCCCTGTCCGCTCGCCCGGCCCGGTCGCCTCCGCGGTACACGTCGGCGAGCATCACGTTCTCGAGCACCGTCCGGTAGCTCATGAGGTGGAAGGACTGGAAGACGAAGCCGATCTGGGAGCTGCGCAGCCCGGCGCGCTCCCGGTCGTCCAGGTCTGCCGTGTCGACCCCGTCCAGCCAGTAGCGTCCGGCGGTCGGCTGGTCCAGGCACCCGATGATGTTCAGCAGCGTCGACTTCCCCGAGCCCGAGGCGCCGACGACGGAGACCCGCTCCCCCTCCGCGACGTCGAGGTCCACGCCCCGCAGTGCCCTGACCGGGACGTCCGCCCCGTAGTCCCGGCTCACGCCGCGCAGCCGCACCAGGGGGGCCACGTCAGCTGCCTCCCCGTCGGCCCGCACGGAACCCCACGATCACACGGTCTCCGACTGTGAGGCTGCCCTGCTCGGGCCGGACTGCGACGTACCCGTCCGCCGAGAGCCCGGTCCGGACCTCGACGAACTCCGTCCCGTCCGCGGTCGACCTCTGCACCCGGGAGCCGCCGTCGGGCCCCAGCGACACGGCCGAGACCGGCACCGTCAGCTGTGCCGTTCGCATCGACCGGATCGGGATGGTGAGCCGGACCGACGCTCCGGCCAGGGCCGCGGGCGGCCGGTCGACGGCCACCTCGAACGCCACGTGGAAGCCGTCAGCGCCGTTGGTGCCGGCCCGTCCGGCGACCCAGGCCACCCGGCCGACGGTGTCGATGCCGAGGGACGGCTCGTCCACGACGACCTGCGCACCCGCCCGCACCCGGCCGGCCTGCTCGACCGGCAGCAGCCCCTTCACCACCACGTCGGAGCCGGTCACGGTCACGAGAGGGCCGTCCACCGGTTCACCGACCGGCGCGGTCAGCTCGCTGACCCGGACCGGCGCCTCGGGCACGAACACCACCTCGTCGGCCGGCAGCTGGACCCCTGGCTCTGCGTAGCCGCCCGGCACGAGCGCCGCCTCGGCGGGCCGTGCGTCCGAGAGCGTCGACTCGGCTGCGAGGAGCGGCTCGTAGCCGCGCTGCCGGTACATGCTGCTCACAGCCTCCGCCGTCGCGCTGTCGAAGCTCCCGTCCGCCGTGCCGGGCCGCAGGCCCAGACGAACGAGTGCCTTCTCGAGCTGCCCCACGTCCGGGCCTGACATCCCCGGCCCGAGGTCGCGGTACGCCGGCCTCGACCCCTCGAGAACGAAGACCGGCCGACCGGACACCTCGGCGAGCACCTCGCCCGCGTTCACCCTGGCGCCGACGCCGGGCAGGTCCGTCACGATCGCCGCCCCGGACTTCAACGGCGACGGCGCCAGCAGGATCCGCCGCGGCGAGCCGAAGTTCGCGGTCCCCCTGGTCACGACGCGGGTGGAGAGCACCTGCTCCTTCACGCGGACCAGGATCGGTGTCGGGTCCGGTGGCGCCGTGCGAGCGGCCACCTCCGCCGGGGAGCGGATCTGAGCAGCAGCCACCCACGTCGCCAGCGACGACAGCAGGACCGCGGCCGCCATGATCAGCAACAGGTTCCGGCGTCGCATCATCCGCCTCGCTTCTCGGTCCCGACGGGCCTCCGGGTGGACCCAGCGTGACACCGCGGTCCTGACAGGACGCTGAACACGGCAGCGCCCGTCGTCAGGTGACGTTCAGCGCTCGCGTGCTCTGATCGATGGGTTCGAACCCGTCGGAGGAGGGTCACGTGTCCGGTCACCACATCGCGCTCCGTGGACGCCACGTCGGGACGCTCGGGGCACTCGCGGTGCTGCTTGCGGCGTCCGCCTGCCAGTCGACGCCCAGTGCGGACAGCTCGGAGGGAGAGGGCAAGAAGCTCCCCGGCGTGAAGGAGTTCGGCCTCACCGAGGTCCAGTTCGTCGAGCACATCGAGAAGACCCAGGCCCTCATCTCCGAGTGCATGGCGGAGGCCGGCTTCGAGTACATACCCGTCGACGTCAAGACCGTCGAGGCGGCGCAGGCGCGCATGCGTTCCGACCCGGGCTACACCCGAGAGACCTACAAGCAGAAGTGGGGCCTCGGCGTGACGACACGGTTCGACAACCCCGTCCGGGACACCGGGTTGGGGCCGAACCTCGAGATCTGGAAGAGCCTGCCCGAGGCCGACCAGGAGGCGTACGCCCGGACGCTGTGGGGCGACAACCCCAAGTACGACTTCGTCTTCGCCTTCGACGAGGAGGACTTCTCCGAGACCGGCGGGTGCACCCGCGAGGCGGTGGCCCGGGTGTTCACCCCGGCCCAGATCAAGGGCACCTACGTCAACCCCAAGGACGTCCTCGTCGAGAACGACCCCCGCATCATCGAGGCCCAGGACAAGTGGACCGAGTGCATGCGCGCGGCCGGCTACGACTACGAGGACGACCAGGACGAGATCATCGAGGACTACGAGCAGCGGCTGGAGGAGCTCCTCGGCGAGGACGACCCGCAGTCGCTCACCGGCCACCGTCTGGCACAGCTCCGCAAGCTCCAGCAGGAGGAGATCGCCGTGTCGCTCGTCGACCTCGAGTGCCAGGTCAAGCACACCGACGACGTCTTCCGTCAGGTCGAGATCGAGGTGTTCGGCCAGCCCGTGAGTGGGTGATCTTCGCCCGGTTGGACGCCATTGGCCCGCCGCGGCCCGAAGGCGTGCTCTGCCCCATCTTCCTTGCGCAGCAGGGCTTTTGGTTACGCCAGGTGACGTAGCCCTTGGCTGCCAGAATCCCCTCGCCCGTGCTATTACGCGGAGGCGAGGTGGCGGCGCAGTCTGTCAAGAGCCGGGTCGCTTCCTCGAATGACAAGGCGTCTCCCGAGATCAACGGCCCGGCGGACGGGGAGCACAGCCATGATGCGGTGGATCGTTGGTTCGAGCCTCAAGCTCCAGAAGATCATCCTTGCCGCGGCCGTCGGAGTCGTCGCGCTCGGCATCTACCAGGTCTCGAAGACTCCGGTGGACCTCATGCCGGAGTACCAGAAGCCCACTGTCGAGGTGCAGACCGAGGCGCTCGGTCTGTCCGCCTCGGAGGTGGAGCAGCTGATCACAGTGCCGTTGGAGCAGGACCTGCTTGTCGGTGTCCCGTTCCTCGACGACATCAGGTCGGTGTCGCTGCCCGGGCTCTCCTCGGTCGTGATGACCTTCGAGAAGGGCACCGACGTGCTCGACGCCCGGCAGATGGTGCAGGAACGCCTGACCCAGGCCGTGGGTGTGGCCGGTCTTCCCGCGGTGGCCAAGACACCGCAGATGATCCAGCCGCTCTCGTCCAACAGCCGGGTGTCGATGATCAAGCTGACCGCGGAGGACCTGAGCCCGATCGAGATGTCGGTGCTCGCCAGGTGGGTCGTCGGCCCGCGCCTGCTCGGCGTGCCCGGCGTGGCGAACGTGTCCATCTGGGGCAACCGCGAGCGTCAGCTCCAGGTGCTCGTCGACCCCGAGCGGCTGCGCCAGCGGGGTGTCGCGCTCTCAGACGTGGTCCGGACCTCCGGCAACGCTCTCGAGGTCTCCCCGCTGTCCTACCTCGAGGCGTCCAAACCCGGCACCGGCGGGTTCATCGACACCCCCAACCAGCGCCTGAACATCTTCCACGAGCAGGCGATCTCCAAGGCCGGCGAGCTCGCCCAGGTCCCGCTCGAGGGACCGGGTGGCACGGTGGTGCAGGGGGACGACGGACCGCTGGCACTCGGTGACGTGACCGAGGTCGTCGAGGGCCACCAGCCGCTGATCGGCGACACCGCGTGCGGCGGCGGCGCGGACTGCCTGCTGCTCGTCGTCGAGAAGTTCCCCGACGCCAACACCGGCCAGGTGGCCGACGACGTCGACAGTGCCCTGGCCGCGCTAGGACCGGGCCTCGGCGGTATGGAGGTCGACTCCTCGCTCTACCGCCCTGCGGCACACATCGAGTCCACCTTCTCGAGCCTCGGCTGGGCGCTGCTGGCCGGCGGCGTCCTGCTCGTCGGCGCCCTCCTCCTGCTGCTGCGGGACTGGAGGCGGACGGCGGTCGTCCTGTCCGCCATGATCGTCTCCATGGCCGGCCTGGTCCTGCTGCTCCAGGCCTGGGGCAGCACGGTCAACCTCCTGGTCCTGGCCGGGCTGGCGGTGGCCGTCACCGTCCTCGTCGACGACGCCGTCACAGACACGCTCGGGACCGCGGAGCGCATCGCTCGCTACCGCCAGACGGGCACCAGCGCCCCGGTCTGGCCGGCCATCGTCGAGAGCACCGTGGGTCTTCGCCGGTCCGCGCTGTTCGCCGCACTGCTGGTGGGCGCGGCTGCCCTCCCGCTGTTCTTCCTCCGTGACGAGGGGGCGGCCTTCGTGCCCCCGATCGCGGTGTCATACCTGGTCGCGATGGCCGTCTCCTTCGCCGTGGCGCTGCTGCTCACCCCTGCGCTGAGCCTGCTGCTGCTGTCACAGCCGTCGTCCTCGCCGAAGGAGCCTCTGCCCCGGCTGCACCGACGCTTCGACGCCTGGGCCCCCAAGCTGTTCACCAGGTCGCGCCCGGCCGTCGTCGCGGTGGGCGTGATCGTGCTCGCCGGTGTAGCGGCGATCCCGTTCCTGGACGTGTCGCTGCGGCCCGAGATCCGCGAGCGCGACGTCGTCGTACAGCTCGCTGCTCCGGCGGGGACCTCCCTGCCGAGGATGACCGCGATCGCCGAGCAGGCGGTCGAGGACCTCGCCTCGGTCCCGGGGGTCACCGCCGCCAACGCGCAGATCGGTCGCGCCGTGATGTCGGACCGGGACGTGGACGTCAACGAGGGCGAGATCTGGCTGTCGATCGACGCCGACGCCGACTACGACGCGACCGTGGCGGCGATCGAGGACACCTTCTCCGGAGACGACGCCGTGTCGGCGACCGTCACCACCTACACCGACTCCCGCGTCCGCACCCTCTTCCCGGAGCAGACACGCGACGTGGCCGTGCGGGTGTACGGCGAGAACCCCGACGTGCTGCAGGCCAAGTCCGAGGAGATCCGGGCCGCTGTCGCCGGCGTGGACGGGGTCACCGGGGTGACCGTGGAGAGCACGCCGACGGAGGAGACCCTTCAGGTGCAGGTCGACATGCAACGGGCACAGGCCCTCGGCGTGAAGCCGGGTGACGTGCGCAGGGCGGCCGCCATGCTGGTCGGTGGCGTCACGGTCGGCAACCTGTTCCAGGAGCAGAAGGTGTTCGACGTCGTGGTGTGGGGCGCGCCGGAGATCAGGGACACCGCTGCCGACCTGCGTCAGCTGCTCATCGACACTCCGGCAGGTGACACGATCCCGCTCGGCCAGGTGGCCGAGGTGCGGGAGACGGAGACTCCTGCCGTCATCCGGCACGAGAACGTCGCACGGTACGTCGACGTCAGCGCCGGTGTCGCAGGACGCAGCGTCGCCGACGTCGGCTCGGATGTCACACGGGCGGTGGCGGCTGTGGAGTTCCCGCTCGACCACCACGCGGAGGTGCTCGGTGACTACGCGGACGCCCGGGCGACGACCATCGACCTCGTCGCCGTCGGTCTCGCGGCCGGCCTTGTCGTGTACCTCCTGCTCCAGGCGGCGTTCCGGAGCTGGCGACTCGCGGGCGTCGCGTTCCTCGCGATTCCGGTCGCCCTGGTCGGCGCCCTCACCGGCACCCTGCTGACCGGCGGCACCATCACCCTCGGGGTGCTCGCGGGCATGGTCGCCGTGCTGGGACTGGCCGCGCGAGGAATCATGTCGACGATCCTCGAGCTCCTGCGCCTCCAGCGCTACGAGGAGGTCCCGTGGGGCACCGAGCTGGTCGTGCGGGGCATGCGGCAGCGACTGCTCCCGCTGGTCACGACGACGCTCGCCATCGCGGCCGTGATGACCCCCCTCGCGGTCGCCGCCGGCCGGACGGGCTTCGAGCTGATCGGGCCCGCCGCCCTGAGCGTTCTCGGCGGCCTGGTCACGACGACAGTCGTCAACGCCCTCGTCATCCCCGTCGTCGCGCTGCGGTTCGGTACGGGACCGGACAGCGACGCCTGGGTGGACGACCTCTACGAACCGGTCACGTCCCGAGAGCCGATCCAGGCGTAAGGGAGCACCCAGATGCAGCGGATGCGAACCACCCTCGCAGGCCTGCCGATCGCCGCCGTGCTGCTCGCCTCGTGCGCGAACACGACGTCGGACGCCTACGTCGTCGAGAACGACCCCGGCCACGTCGAGCACGTCGACGGCAGCGACCTCGGCCGGGTCCACCTGACACCTGCGGCCGTCAAGCGGCTGCAGATCGACACCACCCTGGTCCGGCGCGCCGGCGAGAGCCTGGTCGTACGCGACGAGGCGATGTTCGTCGACCCCGACGGCGCCTGGTGGGTCTACACGAACCCTGCACCCGGGGTCTACGTACGCCACGAGGTCAGCCTTGCCGGCCATCGCGGCGACCTGGCCCTTCTCACGTCCGGCCCCAAGCCTGGGACCGAGGTCGTGACCGTGGGCGTGGCCGAGCTGTACGGCATCGAGGCCGAGGTCGGGCACTGACCGACGCAGGACAAGGAGACCGACCATGCGCTGGATCGTCGGTGCAAGCCTGAAGTTCCGGTTCCTCGTGGTGGCGCTCGCCGCGTCGCTGCTCTTCTTCGGGGTGCAGCGGCTCGACGACGCCCCCGTGGACGTGTTCCCCGAGTTCGCTCCCCCGAAGGTGGAGATCCACACGGTGGCGATCGGCCTGGCCCCCACGGAGGTGGAGTCGCTGATCACCGTGCCGCTCGAGCAGGCTCTCAACGGGGTGCCGGGCATCTCCGAGATCCGCTCCAAGTCCGTGGAGCAGCTGTCCCAGATCGTCCTGCTGTTCGACCAGGGCACGGACCTCCTCCAGGCACGGCAGCTGGTCCAGGAGCGGATCGCGACCGTGACACCGACCCTGCCCACGTGGGCGGCCCCGCCGGTGATGCTTCAACCGATGTCGGCCACGAGCCGGGTGCTGAAGATCGGCCTGTCCAGCAGCGACCCGGACATCGACATGATGGACCTGTCGATGACGGCCTACTGGAAGGTGCGCTCCCGACTGCTCCGTGTGCCGGGCGTCGCCAACGTGCCGATCTGGGGCGAGCGTCTCGACATGCTCCAGGTGCACGCCGACCAGAGGCGCATGGCCCGGCACGGGGTGACTCTCGAGCAGGTCATGACGGCGACCTCCGACGCCCTCGACGCGGGCCTGCTGCCGTACTCCCAGGGCCACTTCATCGGACGTGGCGGCTGGGTGGAGGGCACGCAGGCACGCACCGGCATCGAGCACGTCCAGACGATCGTGACCTCCGAGGACATGGCAGCGCTCCCGATCGCGACCCGCGACGGAGGGCAGGTCCGCCTCGACCAGGTGGCAGACCTGGTCCGCGACCACCAGCCGCTGATCGGTGACGCGGTGATCAACCAGGGCGACGGCCTGATGCTGATCGTCGAGAAGCTGCCCTGGGCGAACACCATGGACGTGACACGCGGCGTCGAGAAGGCGCTGGCCGAGATCGAGCCGGGCCTGCGGGGAATCGCTGTCGACTCGTCGATCTTCAGGCCGGCCACGTTCATCGAGGACTCCATCGACAACCTGACCCGGGCGCTGATCCTCGGCGCACTGCTGATGATCATGATCCTCGGTGCGTTCCTCTACTCGTGGCGGACGGCGCTGATCAGCGTCGTCGCGATCCCGCTGTCCCTGCTGGCCGCGGTCCTGGTCCTCCAGGGGCAGGGGGCCACGATCAACACGATGATCCTCGCCGGCTTCGTCATAGCACTCGGTGACATCGTCGACGACGCCATCATCGACATCGAGAACGTCGTCAGACGCCTGAGGCAGCAACGGGCTGCCGGCGGGACGGAGTCGACGGCCCGCGTGATCCTGCGGGCGTCGCTCGAGGTGCGCAGCGCCATCGTCTACGCAACCCTCATCGAGGTCGTGGCGATCCTGCCCATCTTCCTGCTGGCCGGGCTCTCGGGTTCCTTCTTCCAGCCGCTCGCCCTGGCCTACGCCCTGGCACTGCTGGCGTCGATGGTGGTGGCGCTCACCGTCACGCCCGCCATGAGCCTGATCTTCTTCCGTAACGAGAAGTCGCTGCAGCACCGCGAGTCGCCGCTCGTGCCGCCGTTGAAGCGCGGCTACACCTGGCTGCTGACCCGCATCATCGACCGGCCCCGTGCGGCGTACGCGACCGTCGGTGTCACCACCGTGGCCGGCCTCGCAGTGCTGCCGCTCCTGGGCAGCTCCCTGCTGCCCAACTTCAAGGAGCGCGACTTCCTGATGCACTGGCTTGCCAAGCCGGACACCTCGCTGCAGGAGGAGGTACGGACCACGAAGCTGGTGAACGCGGAGCTGCTCGAGATCCCGGGTGTCCGCAACGCCGGCTCGCACATCGGCAACGCGCTCCTCGGCGACGAGCCCTACGGCGTCTACTTCGGGGAGAACTGGATCAGCGTCGACCGGTCCGTGGACTACGACAAGACCCGCGAGGCCGTGGAGGACGTCGTGAACAGCTACCCGGGCATCTACCGGGACGTGCTGACCTATCTGAAGGAGCGCATCCGCGAGGTGCTCACCGGCACCAGCGACGCGATCACGATCCGGATCTCCGGCACGGACCTCGACCTGCTCCGGCAGAAGGCGACCGAGGTGAACGAGCTGCTCGGGCAGATCCCGGGCGTCATCGAGAACCATGTCGAGTTCCAGGACTCGATCCCGCAGATCGAGGTCAAGGTGGACCTCGCCGCCGCGCGTCAGTACGGCGTCAAGCCCGGCGACGTCCGACGTGCCGCTGCCTGGATGATGGCCGGCGAGGAGGCCGGCGACATCTACCGCGGCGGGCGGGCGTACGACGTACAGGTGTGGTCGCCCCCGGAGTCACGACAGTCGCTGAGTGACCTGCAGAACCTGCTCATCGACACCCCCGGCGGCGGACACGTCCCTCTGTCCGAGGTCGCCACCATCAAGGTGATGCCGGTGCCGAACGTCATCCACCACACGAACCTGTTCCGCAACATCGACGTCGGCGCCAACATCGACGGCTCGCGTGACCTCGGTTCGGTGGTCGAGGACGTCGAGGAGGCCGTGGAAGCGGTCGAGTGGCCGCTGGAGTTCCGCGCGGAGATGCTCGGCGAGTACACCGAGCGACAGGCCGCGAGCAACCGGCTCCTGCTCTTCTCCGGTGCGGCCGCGGTCCTCATCCTGCTGCTGCTGCACACCTCCTACCGCAACTGGCGGCTGGCGACCCTGACGTTCCTCACCCTGCCCATCGCGCTGGTCGGTGGCGTGCTCGCCGCCTATCTGTTCGGCGGCGGGGTCATCTCCCTGGGTTCGCTGGTCGGCTTCCTCACCGTCTTCGGCATCGTGGCACGCAACGGGATCATGCTGATCAGCCACGCCCAGCACCTGGAGCAGGTGGAGGGGGAGCAGTTCAGCCCACAGATGGTGATCCGCGCCGCTCAGGAACGGCTGGTCCCGATCATCATGACGGTCGGCACCACCGGCCTCGCCCTCGTGCCGCTCATCGCATCAGGCTCGATCCCCGGTCAGGAGATCGAGCACCCGATGGCGGTGGTGATCCTCGGGGGTCTGGTCACGGCCACCCTGCTGAACCTGTTCGTGGTGCCGTCGCTGTACCTGCAGTTCGCCAAGAGCCGGCAGGACCGGATGCCGATCCCGCCGCAGCGCGGCCTCGCGACGAGCTGAGCCGGCTGCCCACTCAGCCGCGGACGAGCTCCTCGCGACGCCGGTCGAGGGCCGCGATCTCACCCTGGAGGTCGCGGCCCTTCTCCTCGAGCGCGGCCAGCGCCCGCTCGACCTGGTCCAGGGCCGCAGCCACCCGGTGCGCGGCGTCCTGGATCCGCGACCGGACCGCCATGTCGCTGAAGATGTTGTCGAACCAGACGTCGAAGGTCCGCATCATCTGGTCGACCTGCACGCCCTGGACGCTCGGCAGCGCGACGTCGGCCAGCTCGCGGGAGAACCGGTCCAGGGCGAGGTCCGCCCGACGCAGGGCGTTGGTCGCCTGGTCGACCTTGTCGTACTTCATCATGTCGGTGAGCAGGCCACCGCCTCCGAACGCGTCCCACGTGGACCACGAGCCCGCACTGCCCAACAACGACGACGCGTGGCTGAGCATGCCGTGTGCCTCGCGTCCGGCCTGGTGCGCCTCGCGCATCTCGTCGTCGAGGGCGTGCATCTGGCCGCGCCGCTCGGCGATCTCGGCCAGGGACGCCGCTGTCTGGGAGCCGGACTCATGGAGCCAGGCCTCCTTCGCCGCGAGCGCCTCGGCGTAGCGCCGGTCCGCGTTGCGCAGCTCCCCGACCCGGCTCTCCAGGGCGGCACGGTCGCGCCGCATCTGCTCGAGCCGGACCTCGGCCTCCGCGACGGCGTAGCGGGCCGCCTCACGCTCAGCGGCCTCCCGTTCGAGGTCCGTCGTGTGCGACCCCTTGAGGTGGGCCCAGATCCGCGCACCGGAGAAGGACTCGAGCTTCTCCACGTCCGCGGTCTCGTCGTCGAGCTTCCGCCGGAGCTGGGCGACCTTCGTCTCCAGGTCCTCGAGGTGCGGCTTCGACCCCTCGAGGCGCCTGACGAGCCGGGCATGCTCCTCACGGTCGGCGGCGGCCTGCTCGAGCCTGGACTGGATCTCGTTCGCATCGGTCACCCGCACACCCTAGAGCCGACGGTGCGAGCATGGGTGCATGCGCATCGTCTCGCTGCTGCCCTCGACCACCGAGATCCTCTTCGACATCGGTGCCGGTGACGACGTCGTCGGGGTCACGTTCGAGTGCGACCACCCCACCGAGGCGCGGAACCGCACGATCGTCTCGACCAGCGCGATGCCCGAGGACCTGGCCCCGCAGGACATCGACGTGTTCGTCGCCGAGGCGATGCGCAACGGCGAGGACCTCTACCACCTCGATGAGGGCGCCCTCTCCGGGCTGGACGCCGACCTCGTGGTCACGCAGGACCTCTGTGCGGTGTGCGCGGTGGACGTGTCGGTGGTGGACGACGCGCTGGCCCACCTCGGCTGCCGAGCGGAGGTGCTCACCATCGACCCGCACACGCTCGACGAGGTCCTCGACTCCGTTGCCACGTTGGGGAAGGCGACCTCCCACGAGGCGGAGGCCGACGCTCTTGTCGCGTCCCTGCGCACCCGTCTCGACGCAGTCGTACGACGGACGGCGGGGCGTGCCAGGCCGCGGGCGCTCGTGCTCGAGTGGACCGACCCGCCCTTCGCCCCCGGCCACTGGGTGCCGGAGATGGTTCACCTCGCCGGGGGCACGAGCGTGCTGGGTACGGCCGGCGAGAGGTCGTTCCGGGTCGACTGGGACCAGGTCGCCGCATCCCGCCCGGACGTGGTCGTGTGCGCCCCGTGCGGCTACGGCCTGGAGCAGTCGGCCGACCTCGCCGAGGGGCTGTTGACCACCCGCGCGCTGCCGGTCGACGTACCCGTGTGGGCGGTGGACGCCAACGCGTCGTTCGCGCGCCCCGGGCCTCGCCTCGTCGACGGGGTCGAGGCGCTCGCCGCGATCCTGCACCCGGACCTCTTCGGCGGGCCGGAACCGACGATGGCCCGCCGCCTCCGCTAGCGGCGAGCGATGTAGGACAGCAGGTCCTGCCGGGTCACGACCCCGACCGGCTTGCCGTCCTCCTGCACCAGCAGTGCGTCGGCGTTCTCGAGCGCGGCGACCGCGTCCGAGACCGGCTCGTTGGAGCCGATCGACGGGAACGCGCCCTCCATGTGCTGCTCGACCGGGTCGGACAGCTTCGCCTTGCCCGCGTAGAGCGCGTCGAGCAGCGCCCGCTCGGAGACCGACCCCGCCACCTCGGCCGCCACGATCGGCGGCTCGGCGCGGACCACGGGCATCTGCGAGACGCCGTACTCCTGCAGGATGTGAACCGCCTCGGCGATGGTCTCGTTGGGGTGCGTGTGCACGAGGGCGGGCAGCGCGCCGCTCTTGCCCCGCAGCACCTCGCCGACGGTCTGGTCGGCCGAGGGCGGCAGGAAGCCGTACTGCGCGAGCCACTCGTCGTTGAACACCTTGGTCAGGTAGCCGCGGCCGGAGTCGGGCAGCAGGACGACGATGACCGCGTCCTCGCCGCCGGGTTCGTGGCTGAGCTCGTGGGCGAGCTGGATCGCCGCGTACGCCGCCATGCCGGAGGAACCTCCGACCAGCAGTGCGTCCTCGCGGGCGAGGCGTCGCGTCATCGCGAACGAGTCGGCGTCGGACACCTCGATCACCCGGTCGGCCACGGAGGCGTCGTACGTGGACGGCCAGAAGTCCTCGCCCACGCCCTCGACCAGGTAGGGGCGTCCGGTGCCGCCGGAGTAGACCGAGCCGGCCGGGTCGGCCCCGACGACCTGGACCTTGCCGCCGCTCTTCTCCTTGAGGTACTTCCCCACACCGCTGATCGTGCCACCGGTGCCCATGCCGCAGACGAAGTGCGTGATCCTGCCCTCGGTCTGCTCCCAGATCTCCGGGCCGGTGGTCTCGTAGTGTGACCGCGGGTTGTTCGGGTTGGAGTACTGGTCGGGCTTCCAGGCGTCCTTGATCTCGCGGACCAGCCGGTCCGAGACGTTGTAGTAGGAGTCGGGGTGCTCGGGCGCGACGGCCGTCGGGCAGACGACGACCTCTGCGCCGTACGCCTTGAGGACGTTGCGCTTGTCCTCGCTGACCTTGTCCGGGCAGACGAACACGCACTTGTAGCCCTTGGCCTGGGCGACCATCGCCAGGCCGACACCGGTGTTGCCGGAGGTCGGCTCGACGATCGTGCCGCCGGGCTTCAGGGACCCGTCTGCCTCGGCGGCCTCGACCATCCGGAGCGCGATGCGGTCCTTCACGGAGCCGCCGGGGTTGAGGTACTCCACCTTGGCGAGGACCATCGGGCCCTTGCCGGCGAGGTCGTCCATGACCCGGTTGAGGCGGAGGAGTGGGGTGTTCCCCACGAGGTCGAGGAGCGAGTTCACGTAGTGCACCGGGTCAGTCTAGGCCCGGTCACTAGCATGGACGTGTGGGGAAGGCTGCCGCTGCTCGCAGGCTCGCCGCCGCCGCCGCGTACGGCGGAGGCGGTGTGTCCGTCCTGGGCGCGTCGATCCTCGGTGTGCTCACCGCGGAGGCCCGGCTCGCCCGGCGCACCATCGGCAACGTCGTCGAGGACAACACACCCGACGCGTCCGGCTGGTACGGCAGGGGGCGGCCCGGCCCCGCCCTCAAGATGGCTCTGCTCGGCGACTCGAGCGCCGTCGGGTACGGCGTCGAGAAGGTCGAGGACACCCCGGGCGCCCACCTCGCCTCCGGACTGGCCGAGGGAGCCGACCGCCGCGTGTACCTCCGGTCGCTGGCAGTCGTCGGTGCCCAGAGCCGTGACCTGGCGGGGCAGATCCACCGCGCACTGCCGATGGAGCCGCACGTGGCGGTGATCCTCGTCGGCGCCAACGACGTGACGCACCGGGTACTGCCCTCGGAGTCGGTCCGCCTGCTGGAGCAGGGAGTCCGGCGTCTCCGCGACGCCGGCGTCGAGGTGGTCGTCGGCACCTGCCCCGACCTCGGCACCGTCGAGCCGATCGCACCGCCGCTGCGGCAGGTCGCCCGGGCGTGGAGCCGTCGTCTCGCGGCCGGCCAGACCATCGCCGTCGTCGAGGCGGGAGGCCGGACCGTGTCGCTCGGGTCGGTGCTCGGGCCGGAGTTCAGTGCCTCCCCCAAGACCCTGTTCGGCCCCGACCAGTTCCACCCGTCCGCGGCCGGCTACACGAGCATGGCCTCCGTCCTGCTCCCCTCCGTGCTGGCGGCGGTCGGTGTGATCCCGCTCGAGGACCTCGAGCCGGCGGCGTTCCGCGGCGAGGGTGTCATGCCGATCTCGTACGCCGCGGTCGAGGCCACGAAGACCCCCGGCACGGAGATCGACGGCACCGAGGTCGGCGGGTCCAAGCGCGGCTCGCGCGGCCGCTGGGTGCTGCTGCGCCACCGTCGTCGGCTGCCCCAGGGTCGCCCCGAGACACCCCAGAGCGGCGTCGAGCCGCTCACCTCCTCGGGCGAGGGCGAACCGGCGGCAGGCTGACCCCAGGAACCCCACCGGGCGCCCCAGGGATGATCCGTCCGGGTCGTGCCTTTCGACCCGAACGACCGATGTCCCCCGTATCGGGCACAACCCTAGATTTCGGGGAGATCGTTCGTCGGGGGAAGGCACAGGCATGGGACGAGTACGTCGGTCGGCAGGGGCGAGCGCCTTGGCGCTGTGCGGGGCGGTCGTGGCGGTGCCCACAGCGGCGAGTGCCGCCGGGGACCTCTTCCATCCGTACGTCAGCCACGACCCCGGATCCTGGGGCGCGAACGTCGCGACGGGTGACCTCACCGGTGACGGCAGGCCGGACGCCCTCCTGACGACCACCTACGAGTCGCCCGACGACCCGGGCACGTGGAGCATGTGGGTCTACCCCCAGCAGGCCGACGGGACCCTCGGTGCGCCCACGCAGGTGCGGACCGAAGGGGGCTACTACAGCCGCATGGTCGTGGCGACCGCGGACCTCGACGAGGACGGTGACCTCGACGTCGCGGTCACGACGACGAACGGCGTGGAGCTCTACGAGCAGGACGCCGGCACGCTCCGGCACACGTGGACGGCCGCAGGCCCGGAGGCCCACGACCTCGAGCTGGCCGACGTCAGCGGTGACGGGCTGGCGGACCTGATCGTGAACACGAAGGACGGCGTCGAGGTCTGGTGGCAGATCAACGGCGACTTCATGTGGGCGCCCAGCGGGCGTGTGCTCACCGCGTCCCACTGGGACACCGAGGTCGAGGTCGGCGACGTGAACGGCGACGGGCTCGCCGACGTGGTCACGGCGAGCGGGAGCACCATCGAGGTCTTCGCGCAGAACGCCGACCGGAGCTTCGCGGCTCCGACGAGCTACGAGTCCGGGGGCCTGGACGGCTGGACCCGCATCAACGGGCTCGCTCTGGGTGACATCGACGGTGACGAGCGGGCGGACGTGCATGTCAGCGTCGGCGGCAACAGCCCGAGCTCCTGGGTGATCACGCGCTTCCAGCAGGCCGACGGGACGCTGGGCGGACCGGAGCTCCGACAGAGCCACGACATCCCGGAGGCCCTCGAGGTCGCCGACGTCACCGGTGACGGTCGCGGCGACCTGGTGGTCGCGCACGGAGGCTGGTCGCGGGTGGGCGTCTACGACTCCACGCCGGGCACGAACCCTGCGGAACAGCTCTACACGGCCCCCATCGCCAACAGCGTCGGTGTCGAGGCGCTGACGGTCGGGGACGTGACGGGTGACGGCCGGCCCGACGTGCTCGTCGCGGACTCCCTGGCCGGCCTCGTGCTCCTGCGCGGCGCTGCCCCGGCCGCCGACATCACGGCACCCGACACCCGGATCACCTCCGCGCCACCCTCCACGCACCAGTCCAGGACGGCGACGTTCGAGTTCACCGCGACCGAGGTCTCCACCTTCACCTGCCGCCTGGACGGCGCGGTGTGGTCGGAGTGCAAGTCACCGATGACCTACTCCGGGTTGGCGCAGGGAGCGCACTCTTTCGAGGTCCGGGCGACCGACGTGGCGGGCAACACCGACCCCTACCCGGCGTGGACGTCCTTCAGCGTGGAGGGCCCGAACACCCAGGTCACCTCCGGCCCGACCGGCACGATCAGGGCCACCTCGGCGACGTTCGAGTTCGTCAGCAGCCAGGCGGTCGCCTACTACGAGTGCTCCCTCGACAAGGCGGCCTGGCAGCGGTGCGCCTCGCCCGCGACCGTGGACGGGCTGGCCACCGACGCGTCGCACACGTTCGAGGTGCGCGCCGTGAACAGCGAGGGGCTCCACGACAGCACTCCGGCGGGCCGGACCTTCACCGTCGAGGCCGCGGCCGACCTGGGCGTGCAGCTGGCTGTCGCGCCGGACCCGGTGAAGCGCGGCGGCGTCCTCACCTACACGCTGCAGGTCACCAACGACGGCCCCGACCCGGCCAAGGACCTCCTGCTCGAGCAGGAGCTCACGACCGGCCAGTCCTTCCTCGACGCGTCGGACCCGTCCTCGACGTCGAGCACGTCGTGTGAGACGAACGGCTCGGCCACGGTGATCTGGTGCCGCCGGCCCGAGCTCGCCCCCGGGGCGACCTGGACCGTGACCGTGCGGACCAGCGTCACCGTCTCCAAGGGGTCGGTGGGCTCCGCGGTAGCCGTGAGGACGCCCACCTGGGATCCGCAGGAGGGCGACGAGATCGCCTCGGGCTACGTCAAGGTCGGTGGCGGCAAGGGTCGCTGACCCCACGTGCAGAAGGGCCCCGGATCGCGCTCCGGGGCCCTTCGCCATGAGATCGAGAGGTACGCCGTACCTCAGTCGCTGCCGCGCAGGATCGCGAGGATCCGCAGCATCTCGATGTAGATCCAGATGATCGTGACCGTGAGGCCGAAGGCCGCACGCCACGACTCCTGCTCCGGGAGTCGGGCGGCGATGCCGCGCTCGACGAAGTCGAAGTCGAGGATCAGCATCAGCACACCGAGTGCGAGGCCGATGACGCTCATGACCAGGCCGAGCCCGCCGAAGCCGTTGAAGCCGACCTGCACCCCGAAGAAGCTGAGGACGAAGTCGAGCAGGATCAGGCCGACGAACCCGAACATCGCGGCGACCGTGAACTTCCGGAACCTGGGGCTGACCTGGATGTTGAAGAACTTGTAGGCGGCGAGGGTACCGATGACGGCAGCCATCGTCCCCATGACGGCACTGGTCACGA
This sequence comes from Nocardioidaceae bacterium, assembly GCA_035762105.1. GTDB lineage: Bacteria > Actinomycetota > Actinomycetes > Propionibacteriales > Nocardioidaceae > Nocardioides_C. The sequence goes on from DASTPU010000097.1 coordinate 32,982, forward strand.
TGCCGGGCCACATCGCCTCGAAGGTCTTGCTCATCGCGCCGACGAACAGGCCCTCGGCGACCGCGTACACGAGGACGAGCGCAGGGCTGATCTGGCGCTTGAAGGACAGGACCATACCCAGGGCGAAGCCGACGATCGCGCCGCCCATCCACGCCATCCCGAGGTACTCCTCGGGCATCGCGACCCACGTCACGGCGGCCGTGAGGATCATCAGCCCCATGGTGACCGCGGTCTTCTGGACGACCGAGTCGAGGGTCATCGGCGCCTGCGGCTGCGCCGGAGCGTACTGCTCAGGCGCCTGCGGAGCGCCGGCGCCCCACGCCGAGGGCTGGTTGTACTCGGGGTAGGTGACCCCGCTCTGGCTGGTCCGACGGCCGTTGAAGCCCTCGGACCGCGCGAATACCGGGTTGCTGCTCTGCATGTCTTGGTCTCTCCTTGGAGGCCTCAGGCGGGCACCCGCTTTGGGTGCCGCTCTCTAGCCGTAGTCCCATCCTACGGACCGGTACCCGTTCAACGTCCAGCGCGGACCCCGTGTTCCCGAGCCGCGGGCAGTACCCGGGCCGAGCATCTCGGTGTCAGCGAGGTAGGGGTCGAGGTCGGGGACGTCGTCGACCGCCTCCAGCGACTGGTCCCGGTCGTCGAGGTGTACGGCACCAGCGCGTGCCGCAAGGCGTTCCATGACCTGCGGAGCCTGCTGCGTGACTCCGGCTACGACCCCAGGAACGATGACCACCGCTCCGCTCATCAGTACCCCCGGTGGGACTCGAACCCACACTGAAAGGTTTTTAAGACCTCTTCCTCTGCCATTGGGATACGGGGGCTTCGCTGGTCAAAGATAGGTCTTGCGCGGGTAGATCGCGTGCGCACCGGCGACACGGTCCAGGAAGAGCAGCCCGTCGCAGTGGTCGATCTCGTGCTGCAGGGCGCGCGCCTCGAACGCCTCGGCGGCTACCTCGACCCGCTCACCCGTCCCCGGCAGCCGGCCCGCCACCACGACCCGGCTCGCGCGCTTCACGTCGCCGGTGAAGTCGGGGACGCTCATGCAGCCCTCACGAGCCCTCTCGTTGCGTGAGGACTGGACGACCTCGGCGTTGCACAGCACGAACGTGCCGTGGTGCGAGCGGGTCTTCGGGTGCTCGGTCACGTCGACGCAGAACATCTTCACGCCGACCCCGACCTGCGGCGCGGCGAGCCCGACACAGCCCGGCGAGACGCGCATGGTGGCGACGAGGTCGGCGGCGAGCTGCACCATCTCGGGGTCGGCGGGGTCGACCGGCCGACCGGCCGAGGACAGCACGGATGCCGGTGCCCGGACCACCTCGAGCACGCGCCCGTCCACCGGGAGGTCGTGCTCGGTCCAGCGGCCGACGACGTCGTCGACGAGGGCAGAGCTCACAGGTCGTCGCTCTCCATCGGACGCAGGGTCACGCCGACGCCGAGCTCGTCGCCGGCGCGGCGCAGCGCCGCCTGCAGCGCCGCCACGTCGGTGCCGGGCGGGAGGTCGACCTCGGCGACCAGCACGTAGAGGTCCCCGGCGAGCCGGGTGGTGAGGTCGGTGATGTTGCCGCCGACGCGGGCGACCTCGCCGACGAGCGTCGAGACGATGCCGGCCCGGTCACCGCCGTGGACGGTGAGGACGAACGTCGAACCGACGGCCTGGTGCTCGGGCTCCTCGGGGACCTCGCGCACCGAGACGGTCAGGGAGCCGTCCTCGGTGAGGCCGGCGAGGGCGGACTCGATCTCCGCCGTTCCGGGCTCGCCGGCGCAGATGAGCATCATCGCGAAGTGGCCCCGCAGCAGCGTCATCGTCGAGTCCTCGATGTTGAGGCCCAGGTCGGCGAGGATGCGCGTGGTCTCGGCGATGATGCCGGGCCGGTCGTGGCCGAGGACGGTGATGGCTTGCAGAGTCACGCCCGCCATCCTTCCATGACTCGCGACCCTGTCAGGTGGCCCGTCCGCCGAGCGCCGCGGCGCGCCGGAGGACCGCGTCGAGCATCGGCTCGGTGAGCTTGCCGGTGAAGGTGTTCTGCTGCGAGGGGTGGTAGCTGCCGAGCAGCACGACCTCCCGCCCGTCGGGCGCGGTGAGCACCGCCTCGGCACCGTGGCCGAAGCGCGGCTTGGGCCTCGGCACGTCGTACTTCAGCGCCCGGAAGGTCCGCAGCGCGGCCTCCCAGCCGTAGGACCCGAGGCACACCACCGCTCGGACGGAGTCGCCGACGAGCCCGATCTCCTCGACCAGCCAGGGCGCGCAGGTGTCCCGCTCCTCGACCGTGGGCTTGTTGTCCGGGGGCGCGCAGCGCACGGTGGCGACCATCCGGGCCCCGAGCAGCCGCTGCCCGTCGCCGGCGTGCACCGACGTCTCCTGGGTGGCGAGACCGACCCGGTGCAGCGACGCGAAGAGCCAGTCGCCCGACCTGTCGCCGGTGAAGATGCGGCCCGTCCGGTTCCCGCCGTTCGCCGCCGGCGCGAGTCCGACGACCAGGACGGCGGGTTCCTCGTCTCCCCAGCCGGCGACCGGGCGGCCCCAGTACGGCTCGCCCGCGAACGACGCCCGCTTGTTCTGCGCGACGTCCTCGCGCCACCTCACCAGGCGGGGGCAGGCCCGGCAGACCGAGACGGCGGCGCTGAGCTCCCCGAGATCCCGCGCTCCGTCGGCCAGCCGGACCACGTCGGCGGGGGTCTCGGCGACCGGGGCGTCCGCAGGAGCGGGGTCGTCCGGCCAGCCTGTCCCCGGCGGCACGGGGCTCGGGAAGAGCTCGCCGGTGACCGGGTGCGGCAGGAGTACGTCGGACATGCCGCTCATCCTGTCAGCGAAGCCGGCTGGTCAGGCCGCCGACCAGGCGATGCCGTCGAGGATGTCGGCCTCGGAGACGAGAAGCGTGTCGACCTTCGTCCGCCGCAGGACCTCGTCGAGGATCAGCGCGCCGGCGCCGATCACGTCCGCTCGGCCGGGGTGCATGTAGGGCAGCGCCTTCCGCTCGTCCACCGTCATCGCCAGCAGCCGCTCGGTCATCGCGTGCACGTCGGACACGGCGATCTCGGCCTGGTCGATCGCGGCGCGGTCGTACTCCAGCAGCCCGAGCACGCCCGCGGTGACGGTGGTGATGGTGCCGGCGACGCCGACGACGGTCCGCGCCTCCGCCAGGGGTACGTCGATGCCGGCGACCGCCGTGGAGATCTCCGCGGCCGCCGCGGCCACCTCGTCGCGCGTCGGCGGGTCGGTCCTCAGGTGCCGCTCGGTCATCCGCACTGACCCGATGTCGAGGGAACGCGAGGCCCGGACGTGCCCGTGGCCGTCGCCGAGGATCAGCTCGGTCGAACCGCCGCCGATGTCGATCACGAGGAACGGCCCCGGAAGGTCCTTCCCCGCGAGGCCGCGGGTCGCTCCGTCGTACGACAGCTGTGCCTCGGCCGCGCCCGTGACCACCTCGGGCACGACGCCGAGCCGGGCCTCGACGCCCGCGGCGAACTCGGCGGAGTTCGACGCGTCGCGGGCCGCGGACGTCGCGCAGAACCGGATCGCCTCGACGTCGTGGGCGGCGACGATGGCGGCGTACTCGTCGATCGCCGCGAAGGTGCGGGCCAACGCCTCGTCGGCGAGCCGGCCGGTGCGGTCGACGTCCTGCCCGAGGCGGACCATCCGCATCTCACGGACCAGCTCGTGCTCGGACCCGGTCACCGGGTCGAGGTCCGCGACCAGCAGCTTGATCGTGTTGGTGCCGCAGTCGACAGCAGCGACCCGGGTCACTCGGCGTCCTCGTCGACGGACACGCAGGGCCCGGACGCCCAGAACTCCCCGAGCAGGTCGAGCACCTCGTCACCGAACGGGTTCACGCCGCGGCCCTGGGCCAGGGACTGGCCGGCGAGGACGTGGAGGCACTTGACGCGCGTGGGCATGCCGCCGGCGGAGACGCCGTGGATCTCGGGGACCTCGGCGATCGCCTCGCGGTAGGCGAGGTAGGACTCATGGGCGCGGCGGTAGCCCTCGGCGAGCTCGTGGTCCTGGCCGAGCCGGTCCGACATCTCCGTCATCAGGCCCGAGGCCTCGAGGGTGCCGATCATCGACGCCGCCCTCGGGCAGGTCAGGTAGAAGGTCGTGGGGAACGGCGTGCCGTCGTCGAGCCGCGGCTCGGTGGCGACCACGTCGGGGTTGCCGCAGGGGCAGCGGTGGCCGATCGCGTGGATCGAGCGGGGTGGCCGGCCGAGCTGGGCCGCGATGACCGCCTCGTCATGAGCCGTCACCGGTGCGCCTTCCGGAGTCACTGCTTCATCTTCTTCGGCGGGTCGATCTCCTCGGCCGGGTCCGGGACGTCCTGAGGGTTGCCCGCCGCCTCCATGGTCTGCCAGGCGGTCTGCCACCAGGCCGGCTCGTTCTCGACGTCGAGCTCGGCGGGGTCGGTCAGCGAGTCGTCGTGGTCGAGCGGGTCGCCGTCCTCACCGATGACCTGGAACGCGATCTCGCCCGGCTTCACGAACCCGAGCCGCTCGGTCGCCTGCGCCTCCTGGTAGGCCGGGTCGTCCCAGCGCCGCTTCTCTCGCTTCATCTCCGCGATGCTCGCCCGGGACTCGGCGATGGAGTCACGAAGCGCCTGCAGGTGCTCCTTCTGCTCGAGGTAGGCCCGCATGCTCGACGCGTACGACACCGCGAGGACGGCGAGCACCAGGACCAGCACCACGGCGCGGCCGGTGATCCGGGGGCGTGGCGGCCGCTGAGCCGCGGCCGGGCGGGGTCGTCCGTTGCCCGGCCGCTCGCCCGGACGGGACGAGCCGCGTCCGCCCGCCCTGGGTCCGGACGGACGGCTCGCGCCGCGGGGACGGGGTCCCCGCGGCGACGACGGACGGCTGCTCGGCACGGGCTGCCTTCAGCTGCGGCCGAAACGCGGAAAGGCGCCGCGACCGGCGTACCTGGCCGCGTCGTCGAGCTCCTCCTCGATGCGCAGCAGCTGGTTGTACTTCGCGACCCGCTCGGACCGCGCCGGAGCGCCGGTCTTGATCTGGCCGCAGTTCGTCGCCACCGCCAGGTCGGCGATCGTGGTGTCCTCGGTCTCGCCCGAGCGGTGGCTCATCATGCAGCGGAAGCCGTTGCGGTGCGCGAGGTCGACGGAGTCGAGGGTCTCGGTGAGCGAGCCGATCTGGTTGACCTTCACGAGCAGCGCGTTGGCGGACTGCTCGTCGATGCCGCGCTGGAGCCGCTCGACGTTCGTGACGAACACGTCGTCGCCGACGATCTGCACCCGCTCCCCGAGGAGCGCCGTGATCGACTGCCAGCCGGTCCAGTCCTCCTCGTCCATCGGGTCCTCGACCGAGACGATGGGGTACGCCGCCACCAGGTCGGCGTAGTAGGCGGCCATCTCGTCCGCCGACTTGGCCACACCCTCGAACTGGTAGGCCCCGTCGGAGTAGAACTCCGAGGCAGCCACGTCGAGGGCGAGCGCGATGTCGTCGCCCGGCTTGAGCCCGGTCTTCTCGATCGCCGCGACGATCAGGTCGAGAGCCTCGCGGTTCGAGCCCAGGTTGGGAGCGAAGCCGCCCTCGTCGCCGAGGCCGGTGGCCAGGCCACGTTCCTTCAGCACCGACTTCAGCGCGTGGTAGACCTCCGCGCCCTGGCGGAGTGCCTCGCGGAAGGTCGGCGCGCCGATCGGGGCGATCATGAACTCCTGGATGTCCACGTCCGTGTCCGCGTGGGACCCGCCGTTGAGGATGTTCATCATCGGCACCGGGAGGAGGTGCGCGTTGGGCCCTCCGACGTACCGGAAGAGCGGGAGCTCGGCGGAGTCCGCCGCGGCGCGGGCGACCGCGAGCGAGACGCCGAGGATCGCGTTGGCGCCGAGCTTGGCCTTGTTGGGGGTGGCGTCGAGCTCGAGCAGGCGCTGGTCGACCATGCGCTGCTCGGAGGCCTCGAAGCCGACGAGCTCGGGGCCGATCACGTCGAGGACGGCGTCGACCGCCTTCTCGACCCCCTTGCCGCCGTAGCGGGAGCCGCCGTCGCGAAGCTCCACTGCCTCGAAGGCGCCCGTGGAGGCGCCGGACGGCACCGCCGCCCGGCTCACGGTTCCGTCGTCGAGTGCGACCTCGACCTCAACAGTGGGGTTGCCTCGCGAGTCGAGAATCTCGCGAGCGCCGACAGCCTCGATGGACGCCACGGTCTGCTCCTAGACGGGGTGGGTGCTGGTCAGGGCCAGCCTAACGGCGTGCCCACCGCTCCTCCCGCAGGGCTCGCCCCGTGGGAGCGCTCAGCCTTCGGCGCCGGTCTCGTCCAGGAGCAGCTCGCGCAGCTCCGCGTCGATGTCGAGGTGGTGGGACTCGAATCCGGGTCGGACCACCTCGACGGCGCCGTCGACGAACGCGCCGACCTCGCGCGCGGGGAGCAGTGCCAGCGCGACCCCTTCGGGGGAGCGCAGCTCGACCAGGACGGCGGCCTGGCCGTAGTCGTCGAGGTCGGGGCGGATGTGGACGTCACCGGCGCCCACCGGCTCGTGGAGGCCCAGCTGCAGGAGGTCGCGGGCGAAGGTCCACGAGACCGGGACCCCGCTCTCGTAGAAGGTCGCGGTGACCGCGTACGGGCACGACGCGTCGTAGCGCAGCTCCATGTCGACGGGACGAGTGCCGTCGACGGTGAGCATGCTGGCGGTCAGGGAGTGGCTGAGCCAGGTCGCGGTCGGGTCTGGGTCTGGGACGTGGAAAGGCACGGGAATCTCTCGGGATCGAGGACAGGACAACGGGCCGGCTTGTCGGGGCCCGACGTCCGATGGTGGCAAGTCATCGCCGGGAGCGCGAGTCACGCTCGCGGCATCCGTGGTGAATGGTCCGCTTTGCCCGGCGAATTTGTGACTGGAAAAACTTCCGCGACCAGACCGCCGTAACGCAAACGCCTCCCTGCACGTTTACATTGCGACCCCCGGGAGGAACCGTGCACAGCTCGCTCGATGTCGACCTTCAGGACGACGACCTCGTCGCCGAGATCGCGCTGCTCGCCGACCTCATGGTCGCGGCATCCGAGTCCTCCGAGCCACTGGACCTCGCGACGATCGACGAGACCCTCGGCCTGTGGCCGGCCGCGGACGTCGTGAGGCTGCCCGTGCAGCGCATCGCCGGCTGAGCCGGGAGTCCCCGGAGGGGAAAATTCCGGCGAAACGCCGGACATCGCCCGGATCTCCTCGCACGATGGCGTGATCACCGCCGAGACGAGGGGACATTGCCGGTGGCTTTCTGGAGACGTGGGCAGGCCGAGAAGCCTCGGTCACAGCCCGATCCCACATTCGACTTCCTGACCGTCGAGCAGGCCGCGAGGCTGCGTGAGCTGGCACGAGTGGCGTTCGCCGAGGCGGGCGTCGAGACCGTGCCGCACGCGCAGCACCTCGAGGCCGTCGACGGCCGCCAGTTCGGCCTGTGGAACCTCGCGGCCGGCTGCGCCCAGGCGCCCGGCGGCGAGCCGGAGTGGCCGCTTGTCGTGCGCGAGCACGTCGCCACCACCCTGCACGGGCTCGACGGTCCCGACATCGGGCAGATGCCGGCCGAGGACGTCCTCGCGCTCGCACACCTCCGGCTGGTGGACGCCGCGTCCATGCCGCCCGCTCTGCGTGGCTCCTTGTCCTACGCGAGGGACCTGCCCGGCGGCCTGCTCGAGGTGGTGGCGGTGGATCTCCCCGACACCGTCTCGATGCTGACCGACGAGGACGTCGCCAGGGTCGGTGAGGCGGAGGTTCGCGAGGCCGGTCTCCGCAACCTCGTCGACGTGCCGGTCGAGTCCTACGAGGTGGTCGGCGAGCCGGGAGCCGGCGCGCTGCACGTGGTCGAGGGCTCGTCGTTCTTCACCGCGAGCAAGCTGCTGGCGTTCGAGAGCGTGCTGGGGCAGACGTGGGGCAGCCAGGAGCTCCCGTACGGCGCCGTGGTGGCCGTGCCCACCCGGCACATGCTCGTCTTCCACCCGGTCGAGGCCATCGACGTGCTCGGCGCCGTCCAGCAGCTCACCGGCCTGGCCGCGTCGTTCTTCGACGAGCACCCCGGCGGCGTGTCGCCGTTCGTCTACTGGTGGCACCAGGGCGAGCTGACCCAGCTCAGCGCGTTCGACGAGGAGGGGTCGCTGCGGATCGAGGTCGGCGACGGGTTCACCGAGGTCCTCAACGAGCTCGCCGCGCGGGGCTGACGGGGTCTCGACGGCTCCACGACCAGGTCAGGGACGCCCGGCGTGCGGGACGTCCACCCGTGCGGTGAGCACCTGCCCGGTGCGAACGTCGCCGGGCACTGCACCCTCGCCCCACTCGTTGGCGACCACGAACAGCGTCCGGCCGTCCTCGCCGCCGAGCATGCACGCGAAGCAGCCGCGGTCCGCCTCGACCGTGGCCAGGACCTCGCCGCCCTCGCGGACCCGGACACACCGCTGGTGGGGCACGTCGGCGTACCAGACCGCCCCCTCTGCGTCGAGGCAGATGCCGTCGGGGGCGGCGTCGCCGAGGTCCGCCCACACCCTGCGGTCGGCGAGGGACCCGTCCGCGTCGATCCGGAAGGCGGTCAGCCTGCCGGCGTAGGACTCGGCCACGATCAACGTCCGGTCGTCCTTCGTGACCGCCATCCCGTTGGGGAACCACAGGTCGTCGGCCACCTGGCCCATCGATCCGTCCGGTTGGATCACTGCCACGGTCCCGGTCGCCGGCTCCGCGCCGGACATCATGTCGAAGCCGATCTCGTCGGCGAACGTGTTCCCGTGGCCGTCGACGACCACCTCGTTCCAGAGGGCCGCCATCGAGCCGTACCTCCCCAGGCTCCCGTCCGGCTGCTCGCTCAGCACCTGCCGAGCACCGCCGGCGGTGACCACCAGCCGACCGTCTGCGAGCCAGTCGATGGAGAAGGGCGCCCCGTCCACGGTGCGCTCGACGCGTCTCTCGCCGGCCTCGTCGAGGCTGAGCACCTCGCCCGCCATCCAGTCGCACACCCACAGCCGGCCGTCGTGCCAGCGCGGGGACTCCCCCATCGCCAGGCCGCCCGCCAGCAGCGTCGCCTCGGTCATGATCCGCCTCCTGTCGCCCGCCCGTCGGTGTATGGACCCGGGCCGGGCGGCGAGCTCATCGGCGGGCTAGGCGGTCTCGGCGTCCCGTACCACGTCCGCGAGACGTCGTACGGCCTCCCGCAGCTGCTGCTCAGCATCGAGCCCGGCTGCGCGCGCCTCGACCACGAGACCGAGCAGCCGGTCCCCGAGAGACGTCCCGCTCGCCGGCTCCACGCCGACCCGGGCTGCCCGGCCGAGCGTCTTCTCCGCGAGGGAGAGCGCGGGGAGGGCCAGCGGGATCCCGTCGAGCACGGACCCGCGGCCCTTCTCGGCGGCCTTGAGGGTCTCCCAGCTCCGGTTCACCTCATCCAACGACGGAGCGTCGGACTCCTCTGAGCGGGCGAACACGTGCGGGTGCCGGTGGACGAGCTTGTCGACGATCCCGCCTGCGACGTCGTCGATGGTGAACGGGTCGTCCGGGTCCTCGGCTGCGATGCGGGCGTGGAAGTACACCTGCAGCAGCAGGTCGCCGAGCTCCTCGCGCAGGTGCGTGTAGTCGCCGGTCTCCATCGCCTCGAGCGTCTCGTAGGTCTCCTCGAGCAGGTACCTCGCCAGCGACCGGTGGGTCTGCTCTCGGTCCCACGGGCACGAGGTGCGCAGCCGGTCCATGACGGTCACCAGGTCCAGGAGCCGCGCCCCCGGGACGTCGTACGACCCGTGCAGCACCTCGATCTCCGGCGCCTCCTCGGCGGTCACGATCCGCTCCGCGAGCACCACCGGGAAGGCGGTGGCCTCCTCGTCACTGGCCAGCCAGACGACGTCGTCGGTCGCCGCCGCGGCCAGCAGGTCGTCGGCCGTGGCGCCGGGGAGTACGTCGACCTGGTGGCCCGACGAGGTCACCGCCCGGACCCCTGGAGCCTGCGCGTCGGAGGCGAGGACCCGGTCAGCCGAGGCGACGGCCTGCCACGCCGCCCACGACATCAGACCGGGGGCGACCCGGGGACTGGTGACGAGGAAGGTCAGCGACACAGCTGCGAGGCCGGAAGCTCCGCGATGAAGCCGTCGCTGGGCCGGGCCTGGTCGCCGTCCTTGGCGTCGTCCGAGGCCGCCACGGAGAGCGAGGTGCCGCCGGGCTGGAACGCGCCCTCGTCGTAGCTGCCGTAGCGAGGGTCGACCTCGACGTCCACGGACTCGGCGTACTCGGCCAGGAGGCGCTTGCCCTCGGCCATCGCCTCCTCCTCGCCGGCGCCGCTGCCGAGGGACTCGCGGCCGAGCTCGATCAGCATGAACTGGCTCTCGGCGTAGTCGCGCAGCGCGCCACGGAGCTGCTGCTGCTGCTCCTCCTCGAGCAGCGCGAGGCCCTGCTCGTTCTGGGCCATCGCCTGGGCCACCGCCTGCTGGTCGGCCTCGACGCCCTCACGGTCGCCCAGCTGCTGGGCGAGCTCGGTCTCGATGAGGATCTCGACGGCCAGCTCGCGCGCACCACGGCTCGGAAGGGGCGACGGGGGCTGGCCGGCGGCCTCGGCGCCCGCGACGTTGGCACGGCACACCGCGAGGGCGATGTCGTCGACCTGGTCGTGCGAGATCGTCTGCGAGCCCACGACGGCGGCGGCTCCCGGGTGGAGACCACAGCCGGCGAGGAAAGCCGCCGCTCCTGCCGCCACTGCTGCCAGCTTCAACCTGCGTCGTGCCACGTGTTGCTCCTCGTTGGACCTGCGGGGACAAACTTCTCCGGGTGCGGCTGCGCTGCTCGGATCAGCCGGCCGGGACAGTCTCGCGGTCGACGACCGAGTCCACCACCTGCCGCACCCACGCGAGCAGCTCCTCGTCCCTGATGGGCGGCCCTCCCACCGTCTTGGGCAGGGGCCGGGGCACCAGCATCGTACGCACGCCCGGCTTGACGATGCTGCGCGGGTAGAGCCTGTCGAGGCGCACCTTGCCGGAGTCGGGCAGCTCGACCGGGGCGAAGCGGACGTACTTGCCCTGCAGCGTGATGTCGGTGAGGCCGGCCCGGCGGGCGCGTGCCCGGAGCCGGGCGACCTCGAGCAGGCTCGCGACCGGCGCCGGCGGCTCGCCGTACCGGTCGAGCAGCTCCTCGCGGATCGCGGTGACGTCCTCGTCGGCGCGGACCTCGGCCAGGCGCTTGTACATCTCCAGGCGCAGCCGCTCCGACGGCACGTAGTCGTGCGGGAGGTGGGCGTCGATCGGCAGTTCGATCTTGACCTCGGGCTCTTCCGCGGAGGCGTCGCCCTTGAACTCCGCGACGGCCTCGCCGACGAGGCGCACGTAGAGGTCGAAGCCGACGTCGGCGATGTGACCGGACTGCTCGCCGCCGAGCAGGTTGCCGGCGCCACGGATCTCGAGGTCCTTCATCGCGATCGCCATGCCGCCGCCGAGGTCGGAGTGCTGGGCGAGGGTGGCCAGCCGCTCGTGCGCGGTCTCGGTGAGCGGCTTGTCGGCCGGATAGAGGAAGTAGGCGTAGGCCCGCTCCCGGCCACGACCCACGCGACCGCGGAGCTGGTGCAGCTGGGAGAGGCCGAGCATGTCGGCCCGCTCGATCACCATGGTGTTCGCGTTCGACACGTCGAGACCGGACTCCACGATCGTCGTGCACACGAGCACGTCGAACCGCTTCTCCCAGAAGTCGACCATCACCTGCTCGAGCTGGTGCTCGCCCATCTGCCCGTGCGCCACCGCGACCCGCGCCTCGGGCACGAGCCCGCGGATCCGGGCGGCCGCCTTCTCGATGGTGCTGACCCGGTTGTGGATGTAGAAGACCTGTCCCTCGCGCAGCAGCTCCCGGCGGATCGCTGCGGTCACCTGCCGGTCCTCGTAGGCGCCGACGTAGGTGAGCACCGGGTGCCGCTCCTCCGGCGGGGTGGTGATCGTGGACATCTCGCGGATGCCGGTGATCGCCATCTCCAGCGTCCGCGGGATCGGCGTCGCCGACATCGCGAGCACGTCGACGGAGGTGCGCAGGCGCTTCATCGCCTCCTTGTGCTCGACGCCGAAGCGCTGCTCCTCGTCGACGATGACGAGCCCGAGGTTCTTGATCCTGATGTCGGGGTTCAGCAGCCGGTGCGTGCCGATCACGATGTCGATGCTGCCCTCGGCGAGCCCGTCGACCACGGCCTTGGCCTCGGCGTCGGTCTGGAACCGCGACAGCCCCTTGATCACCACGGGGAACCCGGCCATCCGCTCGGCGAACGTCGTGAAGTGCTGCTGCACGAGCAGCGTCGTGGGCACGAGGACGGCCACCTGCTTGCCGTCCTGCACGGCCTTGAAGGCGGCACGCACGGCGATCTCGGTCTTGCCGTAGCCGACGTCGCCGCACACCAGCCGGTCCATCGGTACCAGCTGCTCCATGTCGCGCTTGACCTCGTCGACCGTGGAGAGCTGGTCGACGGTCTCCACGAACGGGAAGGCGTCCTCGAGCTCGCGCTGCCACGGGGTGTCCTCCCCGAACGCGTGGCCCCTCGTGGCCTGGCGCGCGGCGTAAAGCTTGATCAGCTCGGCGGCGATCTGGCGCACCGCCTTGCGCGCCCGGCTCTTGCGCTTGGCCCAGTCACCGCCACCGAGCCGGTCGAGGGACGGCTGCTCGCCTCCCACGTACCGCGTGACCTGGTCCAGGGTGTCGGCGGGGACGTACAGCCGGTCCGGCGGCGCGCCCCTCTTCGAGGAGCCGTACTCGATCACGAGGTACTCACGCGTCGCGCCCTGCACCGTGCGCTGCGCCATCTCGACGTAGCGGCCCACGCCGTGCTGCTCGTGCACCACGTAGTCGCCGGGCTTGAGCTCGAGCGGGTCGATCTGCTTCTTGCGGCGCGTCGGCATCCTGCGCATGTCCTTGGTCGAGGACCGCTGCCCGGTGAGGTCGTCACCGGTCAGGACCGCGAGGCACTGCTCGTCGTCGACGAAGCCGTGGTCGAGACAGGCCGTCGAGACGGTCACCAGGTGCTCGGGCAGAGCGTCGAGATCGTCCAGCGTCTCGACCAGGCGCGCTGCCACGTCGTGCTCCTTGAGCACCTCGACCATGCGCTCGGCGGGGCCGTGGCCCTCGTTGAGCAGGACCACGCGCGAGCCGTTGGCCAGCCACTGCTTGATGTCGGTCACCGCTCGCTCGATGTCGCCGCGGTAGGTCTCGACCGGCCGGATGTCGACGGTGCGCGTCTCGACGGCGCCCGAGTCCACGTCGACGCCGGAGGCGACCACCTCGCCCAGCTCGTCGCGCAGCGGCTCCCGGTTGACGTCCACCGCGTCCGGGTCGAGCCCGAACGGCGAGATGCTCCACCACGGCTTGCCCTGCGCCAGGCTGAGCGCTCGTACGTCGGCGAGCGAGTGGTACGACGCGGCTCCGAGGTCCACCGGCGCCTGGCCCCCGGACGCGGCGGCCGCCCACGAGGCGTTGAGGAACTCCTCGCTGGTCGCGACCAGGTCGTGGGCACGGCTCCGGGCGCGCTCCGGGTCGAGCACGAGCACGTGGGTGTCGTCGGGCATCAGGTCGATGAGCATCTCCATCTCGTCGACCAGAGCGGGGGCGAGCGACTCCATGCCCTCGACGGCGTGCCCCTCGGCCATCTTGTGCGTGATCTCGGCGAGCTCGGGGTGGCTCTCCCCCAGCGCGGCCGCACGACGTCGTACCTCGTCGGTCAGCAGCAGCTCCCGGCAGGGAGGCGCCCACAGCCGGGGCGCGGACTCCAGCGAACGCTGGTCTGCCACCGAGAACGACCTGATCTCCTCGACCTCGTCGCCCCAGAACTCCACGCGCAGCGGGTGCTCCTGGGTGGGCGGGAAGACGTCGATGATGCCGCCGCGGACCGCGAACTCACCGCGCTTCTCCACGAGGTCGACCCGGGAGTACGCCGCACCGGCGAGCCGGCGTACGACGTCCTCGAGGTCGGCCTCGTCACCGACGGCCAGCTCGACCGGCTCGAGGTCCGCCAGGCCCTTCACCTGGGGCTGGAGCACCGAGCGGACCGGGGCGACGACCACCTTGAGGGGGCCGTTGGTGGGGTCGGTGCCGGGGTGCTTGAGGCGGCGGAGCACGGCGAGGCGGCGCCCGACCGTGTCCGACCGTGGCGACAGACGCTCGTGCGGGAGCGTCTCCCAGGCCGGGTAGTAGGCGACGGCGGCGGGGTCGACCAGGTCACCGAGGTAGGTGACCAGGTCCTCGGCCTCGCGGGCGGTCGCGGCGACGGCCAGGACCGTCCGCCCGGCGTCGACGAGACCCTTCACGACGAAGGGGCGAAGCGCGGGCGGACCGGCCAGGTCGAGCGCGGGTACCGCGCCGTCGCGGGCGTCCTCGACAGCAGAGGCCAGGACCTTGTCACGCAGGACGAGGTCGGCCAGACCCTTCAGGCTCACGCTCGTGCTCTTTCCTTGCCGGCGGGCGGCAGACGTACCTCAGGCGGACAACACAGGTGCCCCCTGTCGACGAGGACGAGGGGGTGCCTCCCGAGTCTACGACGCGGCCGGTCGCCGGCCCGCGGCCCAGCGGGCCGAGACGGTCTTCATCCGGGACGGATGATGCGGTGCGGCGCGGACGGGGGCCAGAGTCCCGGCATGGTGTCGCCCGAGACCTCGCACCATGCCGTCGACGAGCCCACCGAGGAGACCATCGCATCGGGCATCCTCGGGATCGTCGTGAGTTCGGCGGTGATGGCGTCGGCACACGTCGAGACCGTCTGGCAGCTGGCCCTCGCCGTGCTTGCGACGCTGTTGGTCTACTGGGCCGCCGAGCGGTACGCCCGCGTGGTCTCCCGACGCATCGTCGACGGGCGCCGTCCCTCGTGGCCGGTCCTCCGGCGCGAGCTGACCGAGGGCTGGGCGATGGTCACCGGCTCCACCCTGCCGCTCCTGGTGCTCGTCGTCCTGGGGCTGCTCGGCACGGACTACCGCACCACCGTCCTCGTCGCGCTCGGCACCAACACCGCTCTGCTCGCGCTCGCCGGGTGGCGCGTGGGGCGCGACGAACGGCTGAACACCGCCGAACGGGTCGCCTCCGCCGCCTTCGCCGGCCTGTTCGGGCTGCTCGCGATCGTCTTCAAGACCCTGGTCCACTGAGCCCCCGTGAGGACCGCCACGCGGGTCAGGCGGGCGGGTTCTCCGCCCAGTAGCGCCTGACGAACTCGGTGATCTGCTCGGCGAGCTCCGGGCGGCACACCAGCAGGTCGGGGAGCAGGACGTCGTCCTGGTTGTACGCCAGCGGAGCGCCGTCGGCGCGGCTGGTGTGCAGGCCCGCCGCCCTCGCGACCGCGACGGGGGCGGCGGAGTCCCACTCGTACTGCCCCCCGGCGTGGACGTAGGCGTCGGTGACGTCGCGCGCCACCGAGATCACCTTGGCCCCGGCGGAGCCCATCGGCACGAGCTCGGCGCCGATCTCCTCCGCGAGCGCGGTCACGAACTCCGGGGGCCGGGTGCGGCTGACCGCGATCCGGGGGCGGTCGCCGGTGCGCGGGGGTACGACGGGCGGCCGGCCGGTGCCGAAGGTGGTGCCCAGACCCGGCTGGGCCACGGCACCGGCCACCAGGTCACCGTCCTGCCACAGCGCGACGTGGACGGCCCAGTCGTCGCGCGGCGGCTCGGAGAACTCCCGGGTGCCGTCGAGGGGGTCCACGATCCACACCCGCTTCGCGCTCAGACGGACCTTGTCGTCCCTCCCCTCCTCCGACAGGACGGCGTCGTCCGGCCGGTGCTGCTTCAGCAGGGTCATGAGCAGCTCGTGGGCGGCCCGGTCACCGGCGTCCTTGAGCTCCTTGCCCTCGAGGCCCGCGCTGCGCACCTGGAGCAGCAGCTCACCGGCGACGGTCGCGGTCCAGGCTGCGAGCACGTGGTCGTCGTGGGCCGCCTCGGCGGGCGGCTGTCCTGCGTCGAAGTCGGTCACGGTGGCAGCCTCTCAGTTGCGCGGTCAGGAGTTGAACTTGGACTGGGTCTTCTCGAGACCCTCGGTGATCAGCGACTCGACCGCGTCGGCGGCCCTGTCGATCTGGAACGGCAGCACCCTGCGCTCGGCGGCCGAGTAGTCGGACAGCACGAAGTCGGCCGGTGACTGCCTGCCCGGCGGGCGGCCGATCCCGACCCGGACGCGGTAGAACTCGCCGGAGTCCATCGACCGGCGGATCGAGCGCAGGCCGTTGTGGCCGTTGTCGCCACCGCCGCGCTTCACACGCAGCGTGTCGAAGTCGATGTCGAGCTCGTCGTGGATCGCGATGATGCGCTCGACGGGGACCTTGTAGAACTTCGCGAGCGCCGACACCGGACCACCGGTCTCGTTCATGTAGCAGCGGGGACGGGTGAGTACGACACGTGGACCGCCGGGTCCCCCCAGCCTTCCCTCGACGACGTCGGCCCGCCCGGTCTTGTGGGGCCGGAAGCCGGAGCCGACCCGCGAGGCCAGCTCGTCGTTGACCAGGTAGCCCACGTTGTGCCGGTTACCGGCGTACGAAGGGCCGGGGTTCCCGAGCCCGACGACCAGCCACAGCTCCTCTGTCATCGGTTCCTCTCGGGGTCTCCCGGCCCTCGCCAGTCTGCGGAGCAGACTCACTCCTCGGAGGATGCCTCGCCCTCGGCGGCGCCACCCTCGGCGGCCTCGCCCTCGGCGCCGGCCTCCGTGGGCTCCTCGTGCTCCTCGCGCTCGATACCGAGCTCGCCCTCGGTCTCGGCGAGCTCCGCCTCGACCTCCTCGGCGGTGGGAGCGTGGGTCACGTTGACGATCAGCGTCTCCTCGTCACCCTGGAACACCGAGCCCGACGGCAGCTTCAGGTCCTTGGCGAGGACCAGGGTGCCGACCTCGGCGCCCTCGACCGACACCTCGAGGAACTCGGGGATGTGGGTCGCCTCGGCCTCGATGGACACGGTCGGGTGCTCGGTCACGACGAGCGCGTCGGAGGCGGCGTCCCCGACCACGTGGACGGGGATGTCGACGACGACCTTCTCGCCCTTCCTCACCACGATGAGGTCGAGGTGCTCGAGGAAGCCCTTGATCGGGTCGCGCTGGATCTGCTTGGGCAGGGCGAGCGCCGCCTTGCCCTCGACGTCGATCGACAGCAGCGCGTTGGCGCCGCCGTGCTTGAGCGCGAGCATGGTCTCGTGGCCGGGCAGCGTGAT
Organism: Nocardioidaceae bacterium; assembly: GCA_035762105.1. Taxonomy (GTDB): domain Bacteria; phylum Actinomycetota; class Actinomycetes; order Propionibacteriales; family Nocardioidaceae; genus Nocardioides_C. The sequence goes on from DASTPU010000097.1 coordinate 50,074, forward strand.
GTGCACCGGGTCGGTGCCGTGGCCGTAGAGCACCGCGGGCACCTTGTCGGCGCGGCGGATGCGGCGGGCGGCACCCTTGCCGAACTCGGTGCGCGGCTCAGCCTGGATCTTGGTCTCGGACACGGGGGAACTCCTCAAATCGACTAGCAACTCGGTGACGCAACGTAGGTGGCTGCCCGGAGAGGAGCTCGACGGACCTGCCGGTCCTGCCGAGGAGTCTGCGCGCGATGCGCGGCTGGGAACCGGGTCGGGAACCCGGTCGAGCCGCCGCGTCGATCACGGAGCGAGATCTCTCCCTCGCCGAGGCAACTTGCCAATCCTAGCGACGGCAGGCGTGATCTGCGAAATCAGGCCTGGCCGTCGAAGAGGCTCGTGACGGAACCGTCCTCGAAGACCTCGCGGATCGCGCGGCTCACCAGCGGGGCGATCGACAGCACGGTCAGCTTGTCGAAGCGCCGCTCGTCGGGGATCGGCAGGGTGTTGGTGACGACGATCTCGGTGGCGGGGCAGTTCTTGAGCCGGTCGACGGCCGGGTCGGAGAGGATCGGGTGGGTCGCCGCGATCACCACGCCGCTCGCGCCGCCCGCCATCAGTGCCTCGGTGGCCTTCACGATGGTCCCGCCGGTGTCGATCATGTCGTCGACCAGGACGCACATGCGGCCCTTGACCTCGCCGACGACGCGGTTGGCCACCGACTCGTTGGGCCGGTTGATGTCGCGGGTCTTGTGGATGAAGGCCAGCGGTGCGCCGCCGAGCCGGTTGGACCACTGCTCGGCGACCTTGATCCGGCCGGCGTCGGGAGAGACGATCGCCAGCTGCTCGTGGCCGTACCTCTCCTTGACGTAGTCCGACAGGATCGGGAGCGCCATCAGGTGGTCGACCGGACCGTCGAAGAAGCCCTGGATCTGCGCGGTGTGCAGGTCGACCGCGATCAGCCTGTCCGCACCCGCGGTCTTGAACAGGTCGGCCATCAGGCGGGCCGAGATCGGCTCACGGCCGCGGTGCTTCTTGTCCTGGCGTGCGTAGCCGTAGAAGGGCAGGACGACGGTGATCCGCTTGGCCGAGGCACGCTTGAGTGCGTCGACCATGATCAGCTGCTCCATGATCCACTCGTTGACCGGAGCCGTGTGGCTCTGGATCACGAAGGCGTCGCAGCCGCGGACCGACTCCTCGAAGCGGACGTAGATCTCTGAGTTGGCGAACTCGTAGGCCGAGGTCGGGACGAGCCCGGTGCCGAGCTGCTCGGCGACCTCCTCGGCGAGGCCCGGGTAGGCACGGCCGCTGAAGACCATCAGGTTCTTCTCGGTCGTCCGCTTCATTCCGCTCACGCCTCGGTCTCCTCGCTCACAGCTCGCTCAACCCGCCCGCGCTCTCGATTGTCACTCAGGTCAGTCCTCGGACGCGACTTCGGAGCCGTCTTTGTGAGACGGGTCTCCCTCGGCGAGTGCCGCCTCGGCCGCCTGCGCCGACGGGGAGCCGGGGCGTCTGCGCAGCACCCAGCCCTCGATGTGGCGCTGGGGTCCGGTCGAGACCGCCAGTGCGCCCGGCGGGACGTCCCTGCGCACGACCGTGCCGCCGCCGGTGACCGCACCGTCGCCGATGTGGACCGGCGCGATGAACGTGTTGTTCGAGCCGGTCTTCGCGTGGCGGCCCACCGTCGTGCGGTGCTTCTCCACGCCGTCGTAGTTGGCGAAGATCGTGCCGGCGCCGATGTTGGTGCCCTCGCCGATCTCCGCGTCACCGACGTAGGACAGGTGCGGCACCTTCGCGCCGTCGCGGATCTGTGCGTTCTTGGTCTCCACGAACGTGCCGATCTTGCCCTTGGCCCCGAGCTGCGTCCCCGGGCGAAGGTAGGAGAACGGTCCGACGCTCGCGCCCGCGCCGATGACTGCGCCCAAGCCATGGGTGCGCACGACGCTCGCTCCCTCACCGACGGTGACGTCGGTCAGGGTCGTGTCGGGGCCGACGACGGCGTCCTCGCCGACGCGGGTCGAGCCGTGCAGCTGGACGCCGGGCAGGAGCGTCACGTCGGGCGCAAGCTCGACGGTGACGTCGACCCAGGTGGACGCGGGGTCGACGACGGTCACGCCGTCCTGCATCCACCTGGTGAGCACCCGGTGGTTCATCTCCGCCGCCAGCGCGGCGAGCTGGGCCCGGTCGTTGACGCCCTCGGTCTGGATGACGTCGTCGATCGTGTACGCGCCGACGGCCCGGCCATGGCCACGGGCGATCGCGACGACGTCGGTCAGGTAGTACTCGCCCTTGGCGTTGTCGTTGTCGATCTTGGTGACCGCCTCGGCGAGGAAGGCTCCGTCGAAGGCGAAGATCCCGCTGTTGATCTCCCGGATCGCCGCCTGCTCGGGAGTGGCGTCCTTCTCCTCGACGATCGCGGCGACGCCGCCGGACTCGTCGCGGATGATCCGGCCGTAGCCGAAGGGCTGCTCCAGCTCCGCGGTGAGGATGGTGAGGGCACGTCCCGTGCCGGTGTGGTCGGCGACGAGGTCGGCGACGGTGCCGGCCTCGAGCAGCGGGGTGTCGCCGAACATGACCACGATCGTGCCGTCCGTCGTACCGACCCGCTCCTGGAGCGCCTCGACGGCCACGCGGACCGCGTGGCCGGTGCCGTCCTGGGTCTCCTGGACCGCCACCACGGCGTCGGGGACCTGCTCGAGGATGTGCGGGGTGACCTGCTCGCGCTGGTTGCCGACGACCGCCACGAGGTGATCGGGGTCGAGCGCCTGGGACGCGGCGATCACGTGACCGATCAGGCTCCGCCCGCACAGCGGGTGGAGGACCTTCATGGTCTTGGACTTCATCCGGGTCCCGGCGCCGGCGGCGAGGAGGACGACCGCGGCAGGCCGCGGCGGGGTGAGGTCGGGCTGAGTCACGTCACTGCTCCCTCATCGACGGCTGTCACCCTTCGGCGGGCTTCCTGGCTCCCCGGGTAGGAGTCGAACCTACGTCGCTTGTCCGCATTCAAAGTGCGGCGGGCCCTGCCGACAGACCAACCGGGGATGGACGGGGCACACATTACGCAACCTGGGGTACTGGACCTCCAGAGCCGTCATCCTTGGCTACTTACGGTGCCGTAGGTTACGGTTGCGTAGGTAAGTATTTTTCGATCGTACCTTTTGCGAGGGCCCACCCCATGACGCCACCTCCCACCGGAACCGTCACGTCCCCCACCACCGACTCCGAGCTGGTCACCGCGACCTGGGGCGGTGACGTGCAGTCCCGCAAGGAGCAGGTTGCGCTCGCGCTGTTCATCATCGTGCCGTTCCTGGCCGTCGCCGCCGCGGTCCCCATGGCCTGGGGCGGCTGGCTGGGCTGGACCGACGTCGCGATCATGGTGCTGATGTACTGGCTGACCGGCCACGGCATCACCGTCGGCTTCCACCGCCTCTTCACGCACAAGTCGTACAAGCCGAACCGCGCGGTGAAGGTCTTCTGGGCCGTCGCCGGCTCGATGGCGATCCAGGGCCCGGTCATCCGCTGGGTGGCCGACCACCGCAAGCACCACAAGTTCTCCGACCGCGACGGCGACCCGCACTCGCCGTGGCGCTACGGCACCGACCTCAAGGCGCTCTCCAAGGGGTTCTGGTACGCCCACATGATGTGGCTGTTCAACCCCGAGCAGACCCCGCAGCGCAAGTACGCCCCGGACCTGATGAAGGACCCCGACCTGGTCAGGATCTCCAAGCAGTTCCCGATGTGGGTCGCGGTGTCGCTGCTGCTGCCCGCCGTCCTCGGTGGCCTGCTCACGATGTCGTGGCAAGGCGCTCTGACCGGGTTCTTCTGGGGCTCCCTGGTGCGCGTCAGCCTGCTCCACCACGTGACCTGGTCGGTGAACTCGATCTGTCACACGATCGGTGAGCGGCCGTTCCTCTCCCGCGACAAGTCCGCGAACGTCTGGTGGCTGGCCATCCCCTCGATGGGCGAGTCCTGGCACAACCTGCACCACGCCGACCCGACCGCGGCCCGGCACGGTGTGCTCAGGGGCCAGGTGGACACGTCGGCCCGGGTGATCTGGTTCATGGAGAAGATGGGCTGGGTCAAGGACGTCCGCTGGCCGGCCAAGGAGCGCATCGAGAGCAAGCTGGTCAAGAACCAGCAGCTCGCCGAGGCAGCCTGAGGAAGGCGTCGCCTCCGACGGCTCGGTGGAGGCTGACATAGTGGAGCCCGTGGCTGACGTGGGCGAGGAGAAGACCAAGCGGGTCCGGGGCAGGATGACTGCCGCCGAGCGCCGCGAGCAGCTCGTCGACATCGCACGCAAGCTCTTTGCCGAGCGCGGCTTCGACGGTACGTCGATCGAGGAGATCGCGGCTCGCGCCGAGGTGTCCAAGCCGGTCGTGTACGAGCACTTCGGCGGCAAGGAGGGCCTCTACGCCGTCGTCGTGGACCGGGAGGTACGCCTGCTGCTCGGCATGATGCAGGACTCGCTCGACGCCGCCCACCCCCGGGCGCTGCTGGAGCAGGCGGCGCTCGCGCTCCTCGACTACATCGAGCAGGCCCCGGACGGGTTCCGGATCCTGGTGCGCGACTCCCCCGTCGGCTCCGCATCCGGGTCGTTCCAGTCGATCATCGGCGACATCGCCTCGCGCGTGGAGTACATCCTGGCCCGGGAGTTCAAGTCCCGCGGCTACGACGCGAGGCTCGCGCCGATCTACAGCCAGATGCTCGTGGGCATGGTCGGCACGACCGGCCAGTGGTGGCTCGACGCCCGCAAGCCCGACAAGCGGGTCGTCGCCGCCCACCTGGTGAACCTCGCCTGGAACGGCCTCGCCGGCATCGAGAAGAAGCCGACGCTGCGCACCAACCCCTGAGCGCCGCCCGCCGGCGGGCCACGTCGACGACCCGCCGGGGCAGCCCTCGAATCAGCCCGCCCGGGCGGCGAGGCGCTCCTTGAGCCGGTCGCGCTTCTCCTCGAACCGCGTGGCCTGGGTGTCGAGCTCGTCCATGAACGCCGCGAGCTCCTCACGCGCCTTCTCGCCCTCGGCGTCGAGGCCCTCGACCTCGAACACCTTCCAGAACCGGAGGACCGGGGCCACGACCTCGTCGCGATGCTGGCGCAGGTCGTAGACCCCCGCGATCGCCATCTCCACGGCCTTGCGCTGGAAGCCGGCGATGTCGGTACCGGGCATCTGGAAGGTCGTGACGACGTCGGTGATGGCCCGCATGGTCTGGTTCGGCGAGACCTCCAGTGCCGCGCCCAGCAGGTTGCGGTAGAAGATCATGTGGAGGTTCTCGTCGGCCGCCACCTTGGCGAGCAGCGCGTCCGCCACCGGGTCGTCGGTCAGTCTGCCGGTGTTGCGGTGCGAGACCCGGGTGGCGAGCTCCTGGAAGGAGACGTACGCCAGCGACCGGACCAGGTCCTCGCTGTGCTGCGAGGTGTAGCCGGTGGACATGTGGTCCATGCGCAGCCGCTCGAGCTGCACCGGGTCCACGGCACGGCTGGTCAGCAGGTAGTCGCGGATCGCGATGCCGTGCCGGCCCTCCTCCGCCGTCCAGCGGTGCACCCAGTCGCCCCACGCGGCGTCGCGTCCGAACAGGATCGCGATCTCGTGGTGGTAGCTGGGCAGGTTGTCCTCCGTCAGGAGGTTCACGATCAGCGACGAGCGAGCGACGTCGGACATCGGGCTGTCGTCGGGACTCCACGGGTCGCCGTTCAGCGGACCGTCGAAGTTGCGGCCGTCGCTCCACGGGACGTACTCGTGGGGGAACCACTCCCTGGCCACGGACAGGTGGCGGTTGAGGTTCTCCTCGACGACCTGCTCGAGCTCGACGAGCATCTGGGTCTGGGTCAGCTGCTTGTTCATGGGGCTCCCTCCGGCTGAGGCCACACCTCAACCTACGGAACCGTAACCTCCACAGCAGAAAGTATGCGAGCGTGCGTCCAGCGACTGGCCGGTAACCCCGGTCACCCCGCTCAGGCGGGTGACAGGAGGTCCAGACCTTCCTCGGACCGGGCTCGGCGGAGGCTCAGGACGCCGGCACCTGCGCGACCGCGAACACGCGCCGGAAGGGCAGCACGGTGCCGTGGGGCCCGGACGGGTAGGCCTCGCCGAGGCGCCGCCTGTACTCGGTCTCGAACTCCTCCCTGACCGGCCCGGGAAGCGCCTGCAGCACCGGCCGGGCGCCGGTGCCGCTGACCCAGGTGAACACCGGGTCCTCGCCCTGGAGCACGTGGAGGTAGGTGGTCTCCCAGGCGTCCACCCGGCAGCCGAGACCGAGGAGCGCCTCGAGGTAGACCTCCGCCCCGTAGGCGTCAGGGCGCGCGACGCCCTCGACGTACTGCCGGAAACGGTCGTCCGCGGCGAGCTCGTGCAGCAGCACGTGGCTCGGCTCGGCGAAGTTGCCGGGCACCTGGAACGCGAGCCACCCTCCGGGCACGACCTGCCCGACCAGCCGCTGGAGCAGGTCGAGGTGGTCCGGGACCCACTGCAAGGTGGCGTTCGAGACGAGGACGTCGACCGGCGCCTCCGCCTGCCACTCGCGCAGGTCACCCACCTCGAAGCGGACCTCGGCGACCGTCTCGCGTGCCCGGGCCACCATCTGGGGCGAGGAGTCGACACCGACCACGTCGGCGGAGGGCCAGCGCTCCTTGAGCAGGCGGGTGAGGTTGCCCGGCCCGCAGCCCAGGTCGACGGCGCGGTCCACCTCGGTCGCCGCGACCCGGGTCAGCAGCTCCACGAAAGGACGACCGCGCTCGTCGGCGTAGGTGAGGTACCGCTCGGGGTCCCAGCTGTGCTCGGGCATGCCACCCTCCAGAGATGTCTTGATGTCAAGATAAATCCTCCGCCAGGGATCTCTCGATGTCAAGAATCTCGACGGGTACGATCGAGGCATGCGTGACGAAGTGGACCGGCTGCTCGAGGCGTGGCAGCGGGAGCGTCCGGACCTCGCGCTCGACCCGATGCAGGTGCTGAGCCGGGTGAGCCGTCTGGGTCACCACCTCGACCGCGCGCGCCGGGCATCGTTCGCCGACCACGGCCTCGAGTCCTGGGAGTTCGACGTGCTCGCCGCGCTGCGCCGGGCTGGTGCGCCGTACGAGCTCTCCCCCGGCCGGCTGATCAGGGAGACCCTGGTCACCAGCGGCACGATGACCAACCGCGTCGACCGGCTCGTGACCCGCGGCCTCGTCGAGCGGCTGCCCGACCCGCACGACCGACGTGGCGTGCTCGTCCGCCTCACGGACGAGGGCCGCGCGAAGGTCGACGGCGCGCTCGCCAGCCTCCTGGACCGGGAGCGGGAGCTCCTCGCCGGGCTCGACGCACCCGCCCAGAGGCGGCTCGCCGGCCTGCTCCGCGACCTGCTCGCGCCCTTCGAGCCCGAGCAGTAGGCGTCGGGCCGCGGGGGCCGACCCACCCACCTGGCGGATGCCGTTGCCGTCCATATGGACGGCAACGGCCCGCTCCCAGCCGATCCGGCCGTCGTTCCCGTCCATATGGACGATCCGGGACCGGGACCACGCTCGGGTCACTCCAGGACGGAGGCGGCCTCGAGCCACTCCTCCTCGAGCGCCTCCTTCTCGGCCGTCACCGCCCGGAGCTGCTCGTCGAGCTCGGCGAGCCTCTCGTAGTCGGCGGCGTGCTCGACGAGCTGCGCGTGCAGGTCGTCCTCGCGCGCGGTGACCTTCGCGAGCTGCTTCTCGATCCGGTTGATCGCCTTGCGCGCTTCGCGCATCTCCGCCTGGGACGCCTGCGTTCCCGCTGCGGTGCCGCCGCCACCGGACGCGGACACGGGTCCGGGCGCGGACACGGGTCCGGGCGCGCTCGCCGCGAGCTGGGCACGCCGGCGCTCGAGGTACTCGTCCACGCCGCGGGGGAGCATCTTGACCGTCCCGTCGCCGAGCAGCGCCCACACGTTGTCGCACACCCGCTCGAGGAAGTACCGGTCGTGCGAGACGACCACGAGCGTCCCGGGCCAGCCGTCGAGGAAGTCCTCGAGCACGTTCAGCGTCTCGATGTCGAGGTCGTTGGTGGGCTCGTCGAGCAGCAGCACGTTCGGCTCGGACAGCAGCAGCCGCAGCACCTGGAACCGTCGCCGCTCACCGCCCGACAGGTCGCCGATCCGGGTGGTCAGCTTGTCGCCGGTGAACCCGAACCGCTCCAGCATCGAGGAGGCGGTGACCTCACCGGTCGCGGTCTTCGTGACCCGTTTGATCGCCTCGACGGCGTCGAGCACCCGCTCGTCGGGGTCGAGGTCGTCGAGCTGCTGGCTCAGCTCGGCCAGGGCGACCGTCTTGCCACGCCTGACCCGCCCGGCCGCGACCGGGAGGTCGCCGGAGAGCATCCGCAGCACCGAGGTCTTGCCGGCGCCGTTGACGCCGACCAGCCCCACCCGGTCGCCCGGACCGAGCCGCCAGGTGGCGTGGTCGAGCAGCACCTTCCCGCCGCGCTCGAGCGTGACGTCCTCGACGTCGAGCACGTCCTTGCCCAGCCGCTGGGTGGCGAAGCGCTGCAGCTCCAACGAGTCCCGCGGCGGCGGCTCGTCCTCGATCAGCGCGTTGGCGGCGTCCATGCGGAACTTCGGCTTCGACGTGCGAGCGGGCGCACCGCGACGCAGCCAGGCGAGCTCCTTGCGCATGAGGTTCTGCCGCCGGGCCTCGGACGCCGCGGCCTGACGCTGGCGCTCGGCCTTGGCCAGCACGAACGCGGCGTACCCGCCGTCGTACACGTCGACGACGCCGTCGTGCACCTCCCACGTCGTGTCGCAGACCTCGTCGAGGAACCACCGGTCGTGGGTGACCACCACGAGGGCGGAGGTACGACGGGCGAGATGCTCGGCGAGCCAGGACACCGCCTCGACGTCGAGGTGGTTGGTCGGCTCGTCGAGGACGATCAGGTCGTGGTCGCCCAGGAGCAGCCGGGCAAGGGAGCACCGGCGCCGCTCGCCACCGGACAGCCCGGACACCTGGCGGTCGAGCGGGACGCCCGCGAGCAGCACCTCGACGATCTCGCGGGTGAACGCGTCGGCCGCCCACTCGTGCTTCGCGAGGTCACCGAGGACCGCCTCCTGCACGGTCGCCTCGGGGTCGAGGTCGTCGCCCTGGGTGAGGTAGCCGAGGTGCAGCCCCCGGGCTCGGGACACGCGGCCCTGGTCGGCCTCCTCGAGACCGCCGATGATCCGCAGCAGGGTGGTCTTCCCGTCGCCGTTGCGGCCGACGCAACCGATCCGCTCACCGGCGCCGACCCCGAGGCTGACGCCGTCGAGCAGCGGGCGGATGCCGTAGGACTTGTGGACGCGCTCGAGGTTGACGAGGTTCGCTGCAGGTGAGGCCATGAGGGGGCTATCGCATCACAGGACGGGCACGACGTGCGCGCCGGGAGCGGGTCCCCGTGCGACGAGGGCGTCGACGCCGGTGTCCCGGAGCCCGTCGCACACCTGCACGGCGCCGGCCCGGTCCGCGGCCAGGAACAGGCAGGTCGGCCCGGACCCGGACAGCAGCCGTCCGATCGCGGGCGGCCTGCCGCCGCGGTCGAGCACGGCGGCGAGGTCAGGTCGCAGGGACAGGGCGGGTGCCTGCAGGTCGTTGGCCAGCAGCGACCCGACCCGTGCCGCGTCGCC